>SHYD01000090.1 GCA_009692945.1 Dehalococcoidia bacterium
CCGGTGCGGCGACTCGACCCCTCCGATGGCAATGGCGTTCACCCGGATTTCGGGTGCCCATTCGATCGCCATGGTCTGGCTCATGTTGATGACGGCCGCCTTGGCTGCCCCGTACGCACCCTGGCCGGGGCTGGCCCCCCTCCCGGCGATGGAGGCGATGTTGATGATGACCCCTTTCCCCTGCTGTTTCATGAGGGGAGCCACGGCCGTGCTGCATAGGAACATGGTGACCACGTTGGCCCGGTAGACCTCGACGAGATCATCTCCGCCATTCTCCAGCAAGGGCCCAGAACGGAACGTCTCGCCCCAGGCTCCCCCGGCGACGTTGACTAGGATGTCCACACTCCCAAACTCCGTCCGCACGGCATCAACCATGCGGGCCACCTCGCCCTTGTCGCGCAGGTCAGCGGTGACCGCCAGTACGCGCCGGCCGAGTCCAGCGATCTCCTCCGAGACCGCTCCAAGGGGCGCATGAGGGCGAGCCCGTCCCACCGTCACCGGCTCCGCGTCGCGCGCCACTACCGCGATGTCGGCCCCGGCCTGGGCGAGGGCGACGGCCATGGCGCGTCCCAGCCCCTGAGCGCCACCGGTTACCACGGCCACCCTGCCTGTGAGGTCAAAACTCGGCATCTTTGGGCTCCTGTGGGTTGTAGACCCCGCGTCGTACCGCTCGGGTCATGTCAGCGATGGTGCCCGCAGAGTAGCGAATCGCCTCGGCGCTGTCCACCTCTGCCACGGCGCTTGTCCTAAGCCGCCCCAGTGGTTACCCTCGCGGGCATGGCGTACCGGATGTGCTTCGGCTACCCCTCGAAGACAAGGTGGTCACCATCAGCCGTGCCAACGGTTCGGTGAGCTTCCCCGCCAACTTCATGCTGGTCAGCGCCATGAACCCGTGCCCCTGCGGCTATTACGGCGACCCCGTGAAGGAATGCACCTGCTCGCCGGTTTCGGTCAGCCGCTACCAACGGCGCATCAGCGGCCCGCTGCTGGATCGCATCGATATCTTCGTCGAGGTGCCGCGGGTGGAGTTCGACAAGCTGTCGGATGACGCCATGGGTGCGTCCTCGGCCGAGGTCCGGGCCAGGGTCGAAGCGGCCCGTTCCCGCCAACGGACCCGTTTCAGCGCGGCCAACAGCGGCAATGGCGCCCGCAGGCTCACCGCCAATGCCGATATGACGCCAGTCGAGATCCGGGAGTTCTGCCCGGTGGAGCCCGACGCACAGGTGCTGCTCCGTTCCGCCATGCAGCAACTGCAACTGTCGGCCCGCGCCTTCCACCGCATCCTGAAGGTGGCCCGCACCATCGCCGACCTCGCCGGTGTCGAGGCCATCGCCCCCGCCCATCTCGCCGAGGCGATCCAGTACCGCCCCCGCGGGTGGGGCTAGAAAGTGACACGGTGCCCCAGGTCAGCCGTTTTTTCGGCATTGTGATCGCCATGTACTATGATGACCATACCCTCCACACTTCCACGCGGTGTACGGGAGGGATGAGGCGCAGATCGTGATCGAGACGCTGGAGGTCCGAGCGGGGGCTCTTTCCCGGCGAGCGTTTGAGCTTGTTCTCGAGTGGGCTACGATGCACCGCATGGAACTCACCGTGAACTGGGAGCGAGCGCGCAGCGGGTTGCCCCTGGAGTCCATCGATCCACTTGAGTGAGGGGCACATGATCCGTATTTGTGAAGTAACGGCGCTCGCGGGCTTCGAGGTGAAACTAGCCTTCACCGACGGAACCAACAGAGTAATCGATCTGGAACAATACCTGCATGGCCCGGTCTTCGAACCACTGCGCACCGACCCGTCCCTGTTTCGCCAAGTGCGGGTGGACGAAGAGTTGGGTACTATCTGCTGGCCCAGTGGGGCGGACATCGACCCGGACGTGTTGTATGAGGGTCTCACACCCGCCTGGAGGGAACACGGGTCCTAACCCACATCGGGCCACAGGATTGGACAAGACGTGAATGGGCCGCCGGCGGCCCCAACGTGATGACGATGGGCCCGCTCCGGCGCCCACTCCACCCATCCCCTCACCGGAGGCGTTGAACATGGAACTCGATGTTTTGTTGCCCCACCTGGAACTGGGACTCGACCCCACCGCGGTGCGGGATTTCGCTCAAGCGGTGGAGGGGATCGGGTTTCGCCGCCTGATGCTGCCGGACCATGTGGTGGGCGCCGACACCGCCGCCCGCACCGATTGGTCGAGCCGCCGCGGCGGCCCGGTGTTGGGCGTGGGACGCTACACGCGGGAACACCTGTTCCAAGAACCCCTGGTGCTGGCGGGCTACCTCGCGGGCGCCACGGCGCGATTGGTGCTGGTGACCGGCGTCGTGATCCTGCCGCAGCGCCAGGCGGTGCTGGTGGCCAAGCAGGCGGCCGATGTGGACCTGTTGAGCGGCGGGCGCTTCCAATTGGGCGTCGGTGTCGGCTGGAACGATATCGAGTATCAGGCGATGGGCAGCGAATTCCACAACCGCGGGAAGCGCATCGAGGAGCAGGTGGCGGTGATGCGGGCCCTGTGGACCCAGGAGGTGGTGACCTTCCACGGGCAGTGGCACGACCTCTCCGAAGTCGGGCTGAACCCCCTGCCGGTGCAGCGCCCCATCCCGCTGTGGTTCGGCGGCGGCGGCGCTGAACCGGCCCTGGAGCGCATCGCCCGCCTCGCCGACGGCTGGTTCGCCCCCACCTCGGGCTACAAGACTCCCGAAGATCTGGGCCTCATGATCGACCGGCTGCGCGGTTACGCCCAGGCGGCGGGCCGTGACCCCAATCTTCCGGTGCAGGTCATGCTCAAGGTGGGCGCAGGCGGCCCCGATGACTGGCGCAGCGCCTACGAGACCTGGGCCCGGATGGGCGTCGCCTCGGTGAGCCTCTACACCATGGCGGGCGGGCTCAGCGGCGTCGACCAGCACGTCCAGCGCTTGCGAGAGGTCAGAGCAGCACTGGCTTAGGCCCCTGCTCATCAACCGGCGGCAGGTCGCCGTCGACCGAAACGGAAACTAATCCGGATCTAAACAGGTACGTGTTTAGTAAGCCAAAACCTCATCCTCCCGGAGCAAAGATGTATCGACTCCGCTTCTCGCCGCAGCCAGCCCTATTGCTGGCGTTGGCCCTGGCGTTGGGGATGTTCGCCTGCGCCCCCGCTGCAGCCGCGCCCGTACCCGGACCAACGACTGCGAACAACGCCGCCCAAGGGGGCGCCCGAACCGGCGGCGGCGCGCAACAGGGCGCCGGTCAGCAGGGCACCGGTCAGTTGAGGACGCTCTCCGGCACCATACTCAAGTACGACGGCCAGACGTTGACGCTGGCAACCGATGCCGGCGACACCACGATAACGCTGGCCCAACAGACCCGCTTCACTAAGGCGGTGCCGGTACCCCTGGCCGACCTGAAGGCGGGAGACGCCATCTCGGTGCGGGGGTCGGCCGACCGCAATGGCAACGTATTTGCTGAGACCGTGCAACTGGCGCCCGAATCCCGCCAGGGCCCGCAGGCTGAGGGGCAGGGAACCCCGAGCGGACGGTCCGGAGGCGGCGGGGCCGGGACCGCAGACGGGTCCGGGATCGCCGCCGCTGATGGACCGCGCCCCCGGACCGGAGGGCAGCCCACTGCCGGCGGCGGGCAGGCCACGCCCCGGTTCACCGGCAACGCTCAGGGGGGTCAGGGAGGGGGTGGAGGTGGGGGTGGCGTGCGTTCAGCCCGCGGCGCCCTGGCGGGGCAGATCAAAGAGATCAAGGACTCCGCCGTCATCCTCACGACCGCCAACGGGCCGGAGCTGTTCCTGATCAACGGCAGCACCGCCATCCGCCGCACCGCGGCCGGCACTCGCGAGGACATCAGGCCCGGGCTGACGGCAAGGGTGAACCTGTTGCCGGGCTCCGACGACAAAAACGTCGCGGCACTGGTGGCCATCGGCGAGGAGTAGCGACTGGGCGATAGCCTGGGGATACCCCCCCCGCCGACAAGTTGCTGGACAACCCCCCCTGCAACTCCACAAACCACCCACGGGCACAACAAGTTTTTGTAGATGTTTGGCGGCGCCATCTGACCTAGGCGTTGCCTGAGCTTGTCGAAGGGACCGCCGGTCGCGTGTGGACGGACGTCAGCCGTTGGACAACGGCACGTTGCCCCTCCTCGGAGCCTTCGAGGGCCTCAGGCAACGCCCCGCCTCCTGATCTATGAGCCGGGGTCTCCTGATGTATAAAAACTTGGTGCACCCTCACCCCACCCACGCGTTGACAGCCCGCGCGCGGTCACGGACAATTGCTCATGGGTGGAACACCCTCCGCCCGATCCTACCGAACAACCTGGCCGAGGATACTCATGTCGCTCAATCGTGGCGGGCGCCGCCGCCGCTCCACCAATGAAAACCTCGAGCTCCGGGCCCGCACCCTGCAATTCATCAAGGGCTGGGAGGGGATCATCAGCCTCAGCGTCTTGGCGGTGGTGGTGGTGTTGGCCCAGGGCATCCTGAAACTGCCAATGCCCTTCGGCATCGGCGAAAAGCCGCCGGTGGCTGACGCCTGGGGCTATGTGATGGTGCCGCGGGGGGCCAACCCAAAGGTCGTGTTCGTCGGCGACGTGTCGAACGGCGCCAAGATCGACGCGTCGGGCGCCAAACAGGGCGTGGAGATCGCCCTCAAGGAGCTTGGGAAGATCCAGGAGACGACGGTCGAACTCGAGGTGGTCGAGGACGCTTGCAAAGCCGGCGACGCCGCGACCAAAGCCCGCGAACTGGCCGATGACCCCCGCGTCATCGGGATCGTCACCCAGGCCTGCGGCGCCAGCGTCGAGTCGGCGCGGGCGGTGTACGAGGACAAGAAACTCCCGTACCTGGCGCTGGCCGAAACCAAACCGGAGATCACGCCGCAGGGGACCATGGCCACCTTCCGGATGCGGGCCAACGAGCGAGTCCAGGGTAGGAACGCCGCGCTGTTCATGCGGCAAGACGTCCCCACCCAGCGGGCGTTGTTGCTTCATGACGGAGCGCCATCCGCACAGGCCATCGCGGAAGCGTTCCGGACTCAGTACCGCGGAATGCGCGGCGAGGTGCGTGACCTCCGGCAGGTGAGCCTCACCGAGAACTTCGACGCGCTTTACCAGGACATCAAGACGCTGGATCCCGACCTGATCTATTACATGGGCGGGGGTAGGACCGCGGCCGAGACCCTGAAAGCCCTGCTCGAGCGAGGCTACAGCGGAAGATTCCTGGTCACAGATTCCGCGTATGCCGACGCGAGTTACAACACTATTGGTAGCGTGCTGGAAGGGACCTACGCCACCGCGCTGCAGCCCGCCCGGGGCGATCGCTTCGCTTTCTGGAAAGAGGCCTACGAGAAAGACAATGGCCCGGTGGGCCTCCTGTCACCAGAGGGCTACGACGCCGCGGCCATCCTCTTGCAGGCCGCGGCCCGTGTCGCCAAGGTGGAGAGCGACGGCACGACCAAGCTGGGGCGCCAGGCCATGGTGGGCAACATCCGCAGCGTGCCCTACACCGGCATCACCGGCGTGATGGGGTTCGACGGCAACGGCGACCGCAGCGCATTGACGGCAACGATGATGAAGTTCGAGAACGGCCAGTTCAAGGAGGCCGCGGCGCCGGTCCCGACCCCCGTTCCGGCGCCGGCTGCCAGCCCAATCGCCTCGGCTCCAGAACGCGCCGGACCGTAACTGTTCAGGTCTGGGGGCACGGGACGGCATTGAGAACCAGTTCTGCCCCGCGCTCCACCCCACCCACAGAAGAAAGAGGGGGGGGTGGTGTTGGGGGACACCCCACGCCCCGGTAGAAGGGGCTCTACCCCCTCTGCACACCCCCGTCCTGAAGCCTCCATCCAGGCATGAGTTCAAAAGGTGCCACTGCTATGATGGCACTCCCAACGCCCCCCGGCAAAGGGCTGCCGCCCTCTGCACACCTGCTCCGATGCTCTCTGCCCTTCATGGCTACTCTCGAATGTGAACTCATACGCGGGACCTCCGCGCTTGCGCAGGGCCTGCCGAGGCGGTACATTGTTGCCGCCACCTCGGGCGCACGCCCGAACGCTATTTTTCAGGAGGACTCCGTGAAACTGCTCACCTTCCTTCCCCCGCGCGGCCGCTTGGGACATTTCGGTGCACTGCTCTCCAATAACCGGGTGCTGGACCTGAACGCCGTCTCAGGCCCCACCAAGCTCCCGAAGACGCTGCTCGCCTGCGTCCAGCAGGGTCCGGGCGGGCTCGACGCCGTGCGGGCCGCCGTGTCCCAGGCCGAGGCGACGTTGAAGCGCAGCGGCTCGATGGCCAACAGCTACGGCCAGGACGAGATCCGCTTCCTTCCGCCCATCACGCCGCGGAAGATCATGGCCATCGGCAGGAACTACGGCGCCCACGTGGCAGAGGTGGGTCATGCCGCCGCGCCCACGCGTCCGGGCGGGTTCGTCAAGCTGGTGAACTGCCTTACCGCCCACCTGCAGCCCGTGTTCAACCCCCCTTGGAACAACACCCTGGACTACGAGAACGAGCTGGCTGTGATCATCGGGGTGGACTGCGTGGACATTCCCGCCGACCGCTGGGAGGACTACGTGTTCGGCTACACCATCATGAACGACGTGTCGGCGCGCGAGGTCCAGATGGCGGAGTCGAAGGACGGGAACATCGTCATCGGCAAGAACTTCCCGACCTCCGCGCCGCTGGGCCCTTGGGTGGTTACGAAAGACGAGATCAAGGACCCCCACAGCCTCCGGATCACCACCAGGGTAAACGGTGAGGTGCGCCAGGACTCCAACACCAGCGACCAGATCCACAAAATCCCGTCTCAGATGGCCTGGTACTCCCGGGCGGGCTGGCAGGCGGGCGATGTCCTGTCCACCGGCACCCCGGCTGGAGTGGCGCTGGGCTACAAGGGTCCGGGGTCGTGGTACATGAAAGCAGGCGACGTGGTGGAGTGCGAGATCGAAAAGATCGGTGTGCTGCGGAACGTGATCCGGGACCGCAGGGATTAGCCAACACCGCAACTCAACGGATCAACTCAGGGGAGGCCGGAACATCCGGTCTCCCCTGTCCGTTTACTTATGAAGACGCCACGACGGGGGGCGTCGACGCTCGGGGTGTCGCTGCTGAGGTGGGCAGGACTCGATGGCCGCGATTGCT
>SHYD01000024.1 GCA_009692945.1 Dehalococcoidia bacterium
CCGCCGTTGGTGTCGTTCGCCACGAACTGGGTCCACATGTGCCAGTCGGGAAACAGGTGGTCCACCGCCTTGTCGCCCAGCCATGAGGCGAAGCTCTCGTTGAGCCACAGGTCGTCCCACCATTCCATGGTCACCAGGTCGCCGAACCACATGTGCGCCATCTCGTGGGAGACCACCTCGAGAATGCGCTGGCGCGTCCCCGCCGCTGAATTGGCCGGGTCGAACAGCAGCGCGGTCTCCCGATAGGTGATGGCGCCCCAATTCTCCATGGCGCCGGCCGCAAAATCCGGGATGGCGATGTGATCGAGTTTGGGCAATGGGTAGGGCACCCCGAAGTAGCCGTTGTAGTAGTCCAGCAGCCGCACCGCCTGCTCCAGGGCATACCGCCCCTGCTCCTCCTTGCCACGGGTGGCCCACACCCGCATCTGCACCCCACCGGCGGCCGGCGCCTCGACACAGGCCAGGTCACCCACAACAAAGGCGACCAGGTAAGTGGACATCCGGGGGCTCTCGGCGAACCGCACCACCTGCTTGCCATCCTCCCGGCTGGTCGCTTCAACCACCGGAGCGTTGGAGAGCGCCACGAGGCCGGGGGGCGCCACCAACGTGATCTCGAACACGGCCTTGAACGCTGGTTCGTCCCAACAGGGGAAGGCGCGGCGGGCGTCGGTGGCCTCGAACTGGGTGGTGACGAGGTGCCGGACCTCCCCCGCCGGCCCGGTGTAGCGGCTGCGGTAGAAGCCGCGCAACTGGTCGTTCAACCCCCCGGTGAAGCGAGCGTGGAGCGTCGCACGTCCGGCGGGCACCGTGCGCTCCAGTTGCAGCGTGGCCGTCTCGGTGGCGTCGTCCATCGCGGCCACCCGGGCCGCCACCCGGCTCCCATCCTCCAAAATCAGGTGAGCCTCGATGATCTCCAATTCCAGCGCATGGAGCACGATGCGGCCGGTGGCCTCGGTCAGGGCGAGTTCGACCGCTTCCTCACCTGTGAAGGTGAAGGCAGCCAGATCCGGTTCCAGCGTGATCCGGTAGCGTTCCGGCATGATGGTGGTTGGCAGCCTGATCTGGACGGCAGTGGCCATGAGGACTCCTGAATGCTGATTATTCGGATCGGTCGTGTAGTCGAAACCGGCCTGCTCGGCGATCATGGTGAGCAGGGTGGCGGAGGCCCCCCTGGGGCGGTACATCCCGGTCTCCCATTCGCTGACGGTCTGCTGCCGGGCGCCCAACTCTCCGGCGAACTGCTGCTGGGTGAGACCGAGGTGCCGGCGCAGCGCCCGGAGCGAGCCGGCGTCCCACTGGGCTCTGGGCGGGGTACGGCCGGTTTTGCGGCGTTCCATGCCCCTATTGTCTTCTCCCGCGCCCCACGCCGCAACACGCATCGGACGCCGAACGGGAACTACTCAGATGCCCATGACCAGGGGACACCACCGGGCCATGAAAAGGCCAAGGCTTGACTGTCCCCACGAGCACCTTCGGCGCCGGCCCTCCCAGAGAGAAAAAAAGGGGGAGGTGAGGGGCAGTCCCCTCACACTCCCCGCCAGCGGGAGACCCGCTGGACACCCCCTTTCAGGTACGAGGGCCGTCGGGCTGGGGAGCGGGAGTGCACGAGGGCGCAGCCCTCTGCCGGGGGTGTGGGGGTGCCCCCATAGGAGTGGGCACCTTTTTTCTTCATGCCTGGGTGAGGGCTGTGAGAAGGGGGTGTGCAGAGGGGGCGAAGCCCCTTCTGCCGGGGTGTGGGGTGTCCCCACACACAAACGAAATGGGTGGGTGGGTGGGAAGTACAGCCTTCGAGGTTGTCCGAGGAGAAACCTGCCCACTCCCATGGGGTGCCCCCCACACAAGATTTTGTTCTTTTTCCGGGGCGGGGGGAGTGGCTAACGCCGGCTGAATCCGTGTGTCTGAAAAGATACGGGGCGTCCGGCGCCGGGCGGGAACCCCCTCTGCTATAATCCCTGCTGAGGCCCTTCGGCCCACCTCCAGGAGGCTCGATGACCACCGCCACCTTCCCAACCATCGGCATCTTTCCCAGCGATACCGCCGTGAACCCCAGCGGGCATCTGGCCATCGGCGGCTGTGACGTCACCGATCTGGCCGCCCGCTTCGGCACACCGCTCTATGTGTTCGACGAGGCGACGCTGCGCACCCGTTCCGGCGAGTTCATCCGGGAGTTCGGCAGCCGCTATCCCGAGGTCACCGTCCTGTACGCCTCCAAGGCCTTCATCAACAAGGCGCTGGTGCGGCTGTTCGCCGAGGAGGGGATGGGGTTTGATGTGGTCTCGGCCGGAGAACTGGCGGTCGTCCAGGCAGCCGGGGTGCCGCTGGAGCGGGTCTACTTCCACGGCAACAACAAGGGACCCGAGGAACTGCGGCTGGCGTTGGAGTGGGGCATCGGCCGCATCGTGGTGGACAACTTCTACGAACTCGCTACCCTGGAGGCGCTGGGCGCTCAGCGGGGCCGGGCCCAGGACGTGCTGCTGCGCATCACCCCCGGAGTCGACCCCCACACTCACGCCTACATCTCGACCGGGGCCACCGACAGCAAGTTCGGCTTCCCGCTGGCCACCGGCGCCGCCGAACAGGCGGTGCAGCGGGCCATGGCGCTGCCCCACCTCAACCTCATCGGCCTCCACATGCACCTCGGCTCACAACTGTTTGAGACGGAACCCTACGCGCTCGCCATCGACGGCCTGGTGGGCTTCGCCGCCCAGATGGTGCGCCGGCACGGCCTCGATCTCCAGGAGTTCAGCCCGGGCGGCGGCTTCGCCGTGCAGTACGTGGAGGGCCGGGCCGCGCCGGCGATCGGCGTGTACGCCCAGATCATCAGCGATGCCATGAAGCAGGCCTGCGCTGCCCACGGCCTGTCGCTGCCCCGCCTCATCATCGAGCCGGGCCGGTCATCGGTGGCGCGGGCGGGGGTGGCCGTGTACACCGTGGGCGCCATCAAGGACATCCCCGGCGTGCGCAAGTACGTCTCGGTGGACGGCGGCATGGCCGACAACATCCGGCCCGCGCTGTACGAGGCCAAATACGAGGCCGTGGTGGCGAACCGGATGGACGCCCCGCCCACCGAGACGGTGACCATCGCCGGCAAGTACTGCGAGTCCGGCGACATCCTGATCGCCGGACTGCACGCCCCCGAACTCCGGCCCGGCGACCTGCTGGCCCTGCCCGCTTCGGGCGCCTACTGCCTCGCCATGTCCAGCAACTACAACGCGTCGCCCCGGCCCGCGGTGGTGCTGGTGAAAGACGGGGCCGCCCGTCTCATCCGGCGCCGCGAAACCTACCAAGACCTGATGCAGTGGGATGAATGACCGTAAGAGTTCAGAGTTGAGGGGCGCCCGGGCTCAGCAGTGGGGAGTGCACGAGGGCGGCAGCCCTCTGCCGGGGGAGTGGGGGTGCCCCCCATATAGAATTCTCCTCTTTTTCCTGGGGGGGGGGGAGGGGCTCATACCCCCGAACCTCTGACACTGAATAGATACGAATGACCGCCACGTGGGGGCTCATCGGCAACGGGTCCGCCGTCGCCGCGCTGCGGCACAGCCTGACCCAGGACCGGCTGGCCCACGCCTACCTGCTGGTGGGGCCTGATGGTGTCGGCAAGGCCACGCTGGCGCGGGCGCTGGCCCAGGCCGTGAACTGTCTCCAGCCGGACCCCCCCTGCGGCGAGTGCACCCAGTGCCGCCGCATCGCAAACGGGCTGCACCCGGACGTCACCGTGGTGACGGTGGAAGCGGGCAAGCGGGAGATCGGCATTCACCTCATCCGGGAGTTGCAATTCTCATTGAGCCTGCTCCCCTTTGAGGGGCGCACCCGGGTGACCATCATCCACGACGCCGACCGGCTGACCACCGAGGCCAGCAATGCGCTGCTCAAGACCCTGGAGGAGCCGCCGCCCCACGTGGTGCTGGCGCTGACCTGCCATGACGAGGAGGCCCTGCTCCCCACCATCCGCTCCCGCTGCCGCCGGGTGGCGCTGAACCCGGTGGCGACAGCGGAGCTGGTGCAGGCGTTGGAGACGGCCCACGGGGTGGACCGGGAACTGGCCGGGACACTGGCGCGCCACGCCCGCGGCCTCCCCGGACGCGCCCTAGCCGCCATGGCTGACCCCGAGGCGCTGGCCGGGGTCAGCAGGAGCATCGCCCAGTTAAGGGCGCTGGTGGCCGCGGACACTCCCCAGCGGCTGGAACTCGCCGCGCCACTGACCGGGGGTGGCGGCGCGGCCCGCGAGGGTCTGCTCGCCCTGCTGCGGGTGTGGCTGGACTGGTGGCGGGACCTGCTGCTGGTCAAGACCGGGTGTTCCAGCGGCCTGGTATTCGCCGCCGAGATGCCAAATTACGAACATGGAGCGGCGGCCTTGGGCCTGCCGGACATCCGCCGCGCGGTGGCGGCGATCTACGGCGCCTCCCGCCAGATCGACCTCAACGTCAACCCCCGGCTGGCGTTGGATGTGCTGGTGCTGCGTCTGCCGAAAGTCCCGGGTCTCACCCCCACGTAGGAGCAGGCCCCCGTGCCTGCCCTTACCCCGGGCAGCGCACCTGGCGCCAGGGGAGATGAGCCATAGACCTCCTTTCCCCAGGTGCTACGTTACCCGCCCCTCAGCGGATCTCTGCGGGACAACGGAGATTCTCGCTCCGCTCGAGCAGTAACGAGCGCCGCACCAACGGCAGAGATACCCTTCGAGACCTGCGAGCAGTTTCCACAGCGAACCGGCCACCGCTGCGCAACCACTCCCGCCCACGTCAGGAAGATGTGGGTAACGTCCCGGTAAGAGGGGGAGTGCAGGGGGGCGAAGCCCTCCTGCCGGGGGCTTGGGGGTGTCCCCCAAGAACAAAACCTCTCGCTTTTTTCTCTCTCTTTTCAGGGGGTGGAGCAACAGAACGGGAGAGCCCGAATTGTGGGTAACGAATAGCCCCAGGTGGGAGAGGATAGCAAAGAGGGGGCAGGCTTGGGGGAGGCCCCAAGGGAGGGGGCAGGTTTCTCCTCGGACAACCTCGAAGGCGGTACTTCCCCACCCACCCACACACCCATTCCGTTGGTGTGTGGGGACACCCCACGCCCCGACAGAAGGGGCTGCGCCCCCTCTGCGCACCCCCGTCCCAAAGCCTGCATCCAGGCGTGAATCAAAAAAGGCGCTCACTCCCATGAGGGAGGCGTCGTCCCCACCGCCCGCTCGCGCCCGGCCGCCGCACCCTCCGCCGGTTCGGGGCCGCCCCGGGCCCCCACCAGCACCAGCAGCGCAAAGGCAACCGCAACCCCCAACGGCAAGACGGTGCTCAGGACCGCGAGGGGCGGCGTCACCCACCCACGGTCCGGCCGCACGTGCAGCGCCAGCGGCGCCAGCGTGGTGGGAATGAGCACGGCGACGGCATCGTTGGGTGGGGCGGCGAGATGGATCTGTCCGAAGCTGGCACTGTCCCGCGCCGTCCTCAAGCCGAGCCAGCATTGCAGACCGGAAGGGCACGACAATTCGACCCGTTCCGTAGCCAATTGGACCACCGCAGCCGGCGATGCATTCCCGGCGAATCCGGCGCGCAGTTCTCGCGCGATCCGCTCCGCGGCATCGACCGCCTGCGCCGCCGCCGCCTCGCGCTCCGCGCGCCGTTCTCCGTCCGCCATGGAGCGGAACGGCCGCTCGCCGAGGATGAGAACCACGAGAAAGGCCAGCAGCGCAATGCCTGCCGGGAGCCACCGCCGCACCAGCGCCGCGGGATACGGTTGGCGGGACGGGACGGGAACGGAACTCAAGACGGGACCTTGGTTAAAAAAGGACTGGCATGATATTCGACCATGGCATGGTTACAGTTGCAGGTCGGCCAACAGCACCCGCGGGCCGTCTTTGCAGGCCAAACGCGGACCCTTCCGCGTTTCTATCGTACATGCGTAGCAGGCGCCCACACCGCAGGCCATCGGCATCTCGGCCAGCACCTGCACCGGTTTGCGGGGCCATAGCCCGGCGGTCCGGAGCGCCAGATTACCATACATGGCGGTCGACCCGCACGCATAGACCTCGTCGGCCCAGGCCCAATACTCTTCGGCCAGGTCGACCACGGCGCCCTTGCGGCCGGCCGAGCCATCTTCGGTGGCCACCGCCAGCTCCACCTCGGGCGGGAGCCGCGCGGGCGGGTAGAGCTGGCCGGCCGAAGCAGCTCCCGCCAGCAGGACGACGTTACGGCCGGCGGCGGTCTCCCGGTCCGCCAGCGCAATGAGGGGCGCAAGCCCCCAACCACTGCCCAGCAGCAGCAGGTTTCGGGAGGACCGGTGCACGGTGAAACCCTTGCCAAGCGGCCCGATGATGTCGAGTTCGTCGCCCGGCCGCCTGGAACGGAGGTAGGCGGTGCCGGCCCCACTCTGGCTGTACAGCACGGCGATGCTCCCCTCGGCGCCGGCGCCCGGTTTAATCCGGTGGATGCTCAGCGGCCGCCGCAGCAGCGGGTCGTAGCCGTCGCCGCAGCGTGCCAGCAGGAACTGCCCCGGAACCGCGGCGCGGGCCACATCGGGCGCGCGCAACCAGAGGATGCCGGTGCCCGGCAGCAATGGCTCATTGCTCTCGATGATGGCTCGGAGTTGTTGCATGTTACTCCGGACGGTCCACACCCGCCAGGTAGTCGCGCAGCGGCTGGACGCGATAGTCGCCGTAGGCCAGCGAATGCAGCGCCGCCCGCACGGTGTCCAGCGAGGTGAAGCAGGGGATGCGGGCCTCGGTGGCGGTGCGGCGGATCTCGAAGCCGTCCCGCAGCGGGTTGCGCCGCCCGGTGATGGTGTTCACCACCGCCCCCACCTCCCGGCCCCGGATCACGTCCACCACATCGGGGTGCCCTTCCCCGATCTTCATAGCCACCAACCGCACCGGGACCCCCAGCGACTCCACCAGCCGGGCGGTGCCCTCGGTGGCATACAGCGGCGAGCCGAGATTGTGGAACGCGGTGATGATCGCCTTCGCCTCTTCCTTGTCGCGGTCCGCGATGCTCAGCAGCACCGGATCGCCGGTGCGCAGTGCCAGATTGGACGACAACAGCGCTTTGATGACGGCGCCCTCGAAGGTGTAGTCGATCCCCATCACCTCGCCGGTGGACTTCATCTCGGGGCCGAGGTAAGTGTCGACGCCCATCAGCTTGGCCATGGAGAACACCGGCGCCTTGACCGCCACCAGGCGTTGCCGCTTCCACAGGCCGCCGTCGTATCCCTGGGACTGCAGCGACCGCCCCAGCATGATGTGGGTGGCGATGCGCACCATCGGCACCCCGGTGACCTTCGATAAGAACGGGACCGTCCGGCTGGCTCGAGGGTTTACTTCCAACACCAGCACCTGGGGTTCTCCGGCGCCGGACTCCGCCATCACCACGTATTGAACGTTCATCAGCCCGCGCACCCGCATCCCCAGCGCGATGCGGGTGGTGTAGTCGACCAGGGTTTCGACCTCGCGGACCGAGAGGTTCAGCGCCGGGTACACCGCCATCGAATCGCCGCTGTGCACCCCGGCCCGCTCGATGTGTTCCATCACGCCGGGGATCAACACGCGCTCGCCGTCGCAGAGCGCGTCCACCTCCACCTCCTTGCCATCGAGATACTTGTCGATGAGGATGGGACGCCCCTCGCTGATCCCCACCGCATTGTTCATATACTCGATCAGGTCGGCGTCGTTGTGGACGATCTCCATCGCGCGGCCGCCCAGCACGTAACTGGGGCGCACCAGCACCGGGTAACCAATGGCCTCCGCCACCTTCACCGCATCGCCGGTGACGGTGATGGCCGCGCCCGGAGGTTGGGGGATGCCAAGGTGGTCCATAAGCCCCTCGAAGCGGCGCCGGTCCTCTGCGAGGTCGATGGAATCGACGCTCGACCCCAGGATGGCCTGCCCCGCCCGGTCGAGCGGGCCCGCCAGGTTGATGGCGGTCTGTCCGCCAAACTGGACGATGCTCGGCGGCATGCTGGGGTGATCCCCCTGGGCCCCCAACCCGCCCGGCGCCTCCTCGTTCTCCAGGATGTTGCGGAGGCTCTCCTCATCCAGCGGCTCGAAGTACAGTCGATCACTGGTATCGAAGTCGGTGGAGACCGTCTCGGGGTTCGAGTTCACCATCACGCTCTTCACCCCAGCCTCGTCCAACGCCCAGGCGGCATGCACCGAACAGTAGTCGAACTCGATCCCCTGCCCGATGCGGATGGGGCCGCTGCCGATCACCACGGCTTTGGGGCCGGGCTCCGGCAGCGCCTCGTTCTCCGGTTCGTAGCTGCTGTAGAAATAGGGAGTGGCCGCGCTGAACTCGGCGGCGCAGGTGTCCACCATCTTGTAGGCCGGGACGATGCCCCATTCTTTACGCAACGCCCGCACCCGCTCCGGCAACCCCTCGGTTCGCGAACTGTCGCCAAGCTGGGCGATCTGGTCGTCGGAGAAACCAAGGCGCTTGGCATCCCGCATCAGCACCGGGGTCAGCGGCTCGCCCAACAGGCGCCGTTCCATCGCCACCAGCTTTTCGAGTTTGCTGAGGAACCAGAGGTCGATTCCGGTGCGGAGCGCGATGTCGCGGCCGGTGACGCCCCGGCGCAGGGCCGCCATCACCGCCCACAACCGCTGGTCGGTTGGGCCGAGGTGCAGATGGTCCAACACGCTGGCGGGTGAATCCGCCTCAGCGAGCCGCCACGCCGGGTCTTCCCACAACAGCGACCGCCCGCCGACCTCCCACGAGCGGACCGCTTTCTGCAGCGCCGCCTCGAAGGTGCGGCCGATGGCCATCACCTCGCCGGTGGCCTTCATCTGGGTGTTGATGGTACGGTCGCCCCCGGCAAACTTGTCGAAGGGCCAGCGTGGGATCTTGACCACGCAATAGTCCAGGGCCGGCTCGAAGGCGGCGGTCGACTCGCCCGTCACCTGGTTGGTTATCTCGTCCAGCCGCTTGCCCACCGCAATCTTGGCGGCAACCCGGGCGATGGGATAGCCGGTGGCCTTGCTGGCCAGCGCGGAACTGCGGCTGACTCGGGGGTTCACCTCGATCACCACGTACGGGGTGTTGATGCCGTCGGGACTGTACCGCTCGCCCTGCAGTGGCCGGGGGGCCAGGCCGAACTGGACGTTGCAGCCGCCCTCCACGCCCAGCGCGCGAATGATCTTGAGGCTGGCCGAACGGAGCATCTGGTACTCCTTGTCGGTCAGCGTCTGGCTGGGCGCCACCACGATGGAATCGCCGGTGTGGACGCCCATCGGGTCGAGGTTCTCCATGTTGCAAACGGTGATGCAGTTGCCCGCCCCGTCCCGCATCACCTCGTATTCGATCTCCTTCCACCCCACCAACGACTGCTCGATGAGCACCTGATTAATCGGGCTGGCGGCCAGTCCGCCCGCACAGATCTCGGCGAACTCCTCCCGCGTGTTGGCCACGCCGCCACCGGTCCCGCCCAGGGTGTAGGCGGGGCGCACCACCAGCGGCAGGCCGAGCCGCTCCGCTTCCTGCCAGGCCATCTCCATCGAGCTGACCGAGGCACTGCGGGGGACCGGCTCCCCGATTTCCAGGAGCAGTTGCTTGAAAAGCTCCCGGTCTTCCGCCTTCCGAATCGCCTCCAGCGGGGTTCCCAGCAGGCGCACGTTATAGCGTTCCAGCACCCCGGCGTCGGCCAGTTCCACCGCCAGGTTGAGCCCGGTCTGCCCCCCCAGCGTGGGCAGCAGGCCATCGGGCCGCTCGCGGGCAATGATGCGTTCCAGCACCTCGACCGTCAGCGGTTCGATGTAGACGATATCGGCGATGCCCTCGTCGGTCATGATGGTGGCCGGGTTGGAGTTCACCAGCACCGTGATCACTCCCTCCTCCCGCACCGATTTGCAGGCCTGGGTCCCGGCATAGTCGAACTCGGCCGCCTGTCCGATGACGATGGGCCCGGAGCCGATGATGAGCACTTTGGTTGGTTTAGTCATTGAGGAAAACGCACGCTAACGCAGTGATATGGCGGCCAGTAATAGTTCACAATTACGGGGATGAAGTTGTTCCAGGGAGAGTGCAGGGAGGCACCGCCTCCTTGCCGGGGTTCAAGGGGTGTCCCCTTGAACAAACAACCTCTCCCCCTTAACCCCCCTCTCCTGCGAGGAGAGGGGGGAATGAAACAGCGTCGTGAGGGGACGCCCCTCACGCACCCCGCCAGCCGGGCAACCCCGCTGGGCACCCTGATCTGCCGGGTTCGACCTCCGAAGACTGAACTCGCACGGCGGTCGCAACTGCAAGAGGAGGTCCAGAGACCGTGTGGTAGGATCAGCCCATGCAAGAGGCAACCGCAAGCTGGCTGAGCCTGGCCAAGGAAGATATGGACACGTGGTCTACACATGGTTACAAAATATCCTGAAGTAGAAGCGGGCATCAGTGACTTTGTTGAGCAGTTGCGCAAGCGCATTGATCTCGATGCGGTTATTCTCTTCGGCTCCTATGCATCTGGAACCCCCGGCGAATGGAGCGACATTGACCTAGCGGTGATCTCTCCGGATTTTGAGGGCCTCCCAATCTGGTGCAGGCAGGAGATCATCGGAAAATTGAGCGTTCATCGCTTTCCGAACCTGTCCCCCATCGGCTATCCCTCCAGTGAGTACTACGACCCTGGACCTCACTCCTTCTTGCGGGAGATCATCCGCACCGGCCGGGTTGTCTGGCAGGCGGATCCGGCCAGCGACCCTCCCAACCCTCACTCGGCTTCTCGCTCCTGACGCCCGGCTGACTGATTGCTGTGATCCGGGCAGGTCACCGTAGGTTAACCGGTCGGGAGCATACCTAAGACCTTCCCGGTACAAGGATCCACTTTCGTTACCTTCACTCATCCCCGCACCATCTCCAAAAACCGATCGAAGATGTAGACGTTGTCCCGGGGCCCCGGCGAGGCCTCGGAGTGGTACTGGATGCTCAGCACCGGCAGCCGCCGGTGCCGCAACCCCTCCACGGTGCCGTCGTTCAGGCTCAGATGGGTAACCTCGGCCTCCTTGGTCAGCCGAGCGGCGTCCACCGCGTAGCCGTGGTTCTGGCTGGTGATGTGCACCTCACCGCTGGCCAGTTCCTGCACCGGGTGGTTGGCGCCCCGGTGGCCGAACTTCAGCTTGAAGGTGTCGGCGCCCAGCGCCCGGGCCAGCACCTGGTGCCCCAGACAGATGCCCATCATCGGCAGCGGCTTCCCGCCGGGAGTCGTGGCCCCCAACAGCCCGCCAGCCAACTCGACCGCGTACTCCAGCAGGGCGGGGTCGCCGGGGCCGGGGGAGAGCAGCACGCCGTCCGGACGGAGCGCGAGCACCTGTTCGAGTTGGGTGGTGGCAGGGACGGCGGTGACGGCGCACCCCTTCTCCGCCAGGATGCGGAGGATGTTGTACTTGAGACCGAAATCGACCACCACCACGTGGGGCTTGCCCCCGATGCGGGCCCGCATCACCGGCCGGTTTCGCTCCCAGCCATAGGGCGCATTGGTGGACACGGTGCGGACGAAATCGGTGCCGTCGTAGGCCGGCTGACTTTCGAGCCGGTCCAGCGCCTGCGGCAGCGTTTCGCCGTTGGTCAACGCGCCCATCATCACGCCCTGGGTGCGGGTGCGGCGGGTCAGGGCGCGGGTGTCGATCCCCTGGATCGCGGGAATGCCGCGGGCCTTCAGGAAATCGCCCAGCGTCGACGTCGATAGCCAGTGGCTGGGCTCGTCGCACGCCTCCCGCACCACAAAGCCGCGCACCTGGACGGCACGCGATTCGAAGTCGTGCTCATTGACCCCGTAGTTGCCGATCAGCGGATAGGTCATCACCACGATCTGCCCGGCATAGGAGGGGTCGGTCAGCACCTCCTGGTACCCGGTCATGCTGGTGTTGAACACCACCTCACCGGACGCCCACGCCGGGGCGCCGAAGGGCTCACCCTCGAAGCTCGTGCCGTCGGACAGGATTAAGTAAGCATTATCTGCCAATTGTTATGTACCACCCGAAACGATGTTATTCCGGTAGACTCTCCATATTTAGCTAGAAAGTCACCTCTTTTTCTTACATATTTTTCCATCTGGACGAAATTATCCCAAAATATCTTTGTGCCGTCACGACCGCTCGCACAAATCGCTGCGGCATTAGTCAACCCAACAAAGGAAGAGCTTGTCGGGAATTTATCGTAAAGCAGCAGTCGGCTGCCGTCGTACCACGCCCGAGCGTCCTTAGCCAAATTCCCAAGGTTCCCTTTATCTTCTCGGTTCATCGCCTCGTTAAACTTGGAAAGCCACGCTGCAGCTTCTTGTACTACTGTCAGTCGCTTTTCGAAGACTGTTCTTCGGTACCATTCGTCGTTCTCCTGGCTACGGACCTTCAACTAATGCTCGCCGTCCGCAGCCCTAGTCCGTTCAGCGAACCAGTTGCTTAGCCCAAATCCTAGCAGCGAAAACACCCCGGCGATGATAGCGGCTCCAACTGCGGGACCAAGTATCTCCGGAATCATCCTTCCTCCACTCCTACCCGTGTACCCGCACGCCGCCGGCGTAAGTTGCCACCACTCGCCCCTTCAGCCGCACCCCCTTAAGGGGCGAGTTCTTGCCCTTCGATAGGAATTTATCCGGATCGACCGTCCACTCGGCGCCTGGGTCGAGCAGCACCACATCGGCCGGCGCCCCAACCGCGAGCGTCCCGAGGCCGTCGGGCGCCAACGGTGAGCGGCCCGCAGGCCGCTCCTGTTTCCCGGACCCCAGCAGGATCTCCGCCGGCGCCAGCGTCAGTTTGCCGATGAGCAACGGCAGATCGATGGCGCCCCGGTGCACCAGGCTCATCAGGCTGCCAAAGGCTGTCTCGAAGCAGCTGATGCCGTTGGCCGCCTGGTCGAACTCGCAGAGCTTGTCCTCCAGCGCGTGGGGCGCATGGTCGGTGGCGATGCAGTCGATGGTCCCATCGTTCAACCCGGCCATGAGGGCCTCGATATCTCCTATGGTCCGGAGCGGCGGGGCAACCCGCGCCAGCGTGTCGTACGGTTCCGGCGAGCCGCAGGCCTCGCCCTGAGTGAGACCGGCCAGGCCATGGCCGCAGCCCAGCACCCGCTCGTGGGTGAGGGTGAGGTGGTGAGGCGTCACCTCGGCCGTCACCGGCAGTCCCTCGGCCTTGGCCCGCCGTACCATCTCGACTCCGCCCGCCGTACTGAGGTGGGCGATGTGCACCCGGGCCCCCGTCAGCCGGCTGAGTTCGATGTTGCGCGCCACCATGATGTCTTCGCCGACGGCCGGCCAGCCCCGCACCCCCAGCCGGGCGGAGACGGACCCTTCGTGCATGGTGGCGCCCTTGGTGAGCGCCGGGTCCTGACAGTGATCGATGATGGGCAGGCCGAACATCAACCCGTATTCCATGGCGTGGCGCATCAGAACGGCGTCCCACACCGGTTGGCCATCATCGCTGAAGGCCACCACCCCGGCATCGGCCATCTCGGCCATGGCGGCCAGCGCTTTGCCTTCGAGACCACGGGTCACCGCGCCGATGGGGAGCACCCGGACCGCGCCGCGCTCTCTGGCTATCCGCAACACCAGTTCCACCACCGAGCGCTCGTCCATGACGGGCCGGGTGTTGGCCATGGCGCACACCGTGGTAAACCCTCCCGCCGCCGCGGCCCGGGTGCCGGTGGCAATGGTTTCCTTATGCTCATAGCCCGGCTCCCGCAGGTGGCAATGCAGGTCGACAAACCCCGGCGTCACCACCAATCCGGCCGCCTCCACGACATCATGGGGACCAGCGGGCATCGGGTCTCCGGATGCGCTGCACCAGGCTACCCGCCCACCGCTCAGCAGCAGGCTGGCCACGGCATCCAGCCGCTGACTCGGGTCGATCACCCGCCCGCCCCGCAGCAGCATCGAAGCCGCACTCACTGAGGACCCCCTGCGATGAGGTACAGCAGGGCCATGCGGACAGCCAGCCCGCTGGCCACCTGGCGGTCGATGACCGACTGGACCCCGCGCACCACATCGGATGAGAGTTCGACGCCCTCGTTCACCGGACCGGGGTGCATGAGGAGCGCACCGGGTTTGGCCCAGCCCAGCCGCTCCGGGGTGATCTGGTAGCGTGCGATGTATTCCCCCAAGCTGGGCAGCAGACCACCTTCCTGCCGCTCCTGCTGAAGCCGTAACGCCATCACGACGTCGGCCCCGTCCAGCGCATCCTCGAGATCGAAGGTGATGCGCGGCGGCGGCAGCCCGTCTTGATGGCCGTTGGTGTCCGTGACCCCTCCCCACTGAGAGGGCAACAGCGTCGGCGGACCGCACAACGTCACCGCGGCGCCCACTTTGGCGAGCCCCCACACATTCGAACGCGCCACCCGGCTATGGAGAATGTCGCCAACAATGGCGATTTTTAGCCCATCAAGCGACCCGAACCGCTCACGGATGGTGTACATGTCGAGCAACGCCTGGGTCGGGTGGGCGTGCCAGCCGTCGCCCGCGTTGATGACGGCCGGTTCCACCACTCGGGCCGCCAGGTAGGGCGCCCCGGAACTCGAGTGGCGGATCACGATCACGTCCACCCCCATCGCTTCGATGGTCTTGACCGTGTCCACCAGCGATTCGCCCTTGGTGACACTGCTGGCCGAGGCGGTCAGGTTGAGCACATCGGCGCTGAGCGCTTTCCCCGCCAACTCGAAGGACATCCGGGTGCGGGTTGATGCTTCGTAGAACAGGGTGACGACGGATTTGCCCCGCAGGGCTGGGGCCTTCTTGATGTCCCGTCCCAGCACGTCCTTCATGCCGTCGGCCGTGTGGAACACCAATTCGATCTCATCGAGCGCGAAATCATCCAGATCAAGTACGTCGTGATGGCGGAAACCACCCGTAGCAAGCGCCGGACCCGGCGGGGATCCCGGCCGGATCGCGGTCACTGCCCCACCTCCGATCCGGTCAAGAACATCGGCCACCCTTGCCCATCATTGTGCGACCTTCTCAGGGGTGAGGAGCACCACCTCGTCGGCCCCATCGGTTTCCGTCAGGCGGACCACCACCTCCTCGGCAAGGGACGTGGGCAGGTTCTTCCCAACATAGTCCGCCCGAATCGGCAGTTCCCGGTGCCCGCGGTCGACCAGCACCGCCAACTGGATGGATCGAGGGCGCCCGAAATCGGTGATGGCGTCCAGCGCAGCCCGGACCGTGCGGCCGGTGAACAGCACATCGTCCACCAGCAACACCGTGCGTCCCGACAGGTTGCCGGGCAACCGGGTCGCTCCGACCTCAGGACGCAACGGGCGGCGCGACAGATCGTCGCGATACAAGGAAATATCGAGCGCGCCCACCTCGACCCGGGAACCGGCGGATTCGACGTGCCGGATCAGCGCGCCAAGCCGTTCGGCGAGATCGACGCCGCGGGAGCGGATACCCAACACCACCATGCCATCGGAACCACGGTTCCGTTCCAGCACTTCGTGGGCAATCCGCGTCAATGCGCGGCGGATGTCGTCGCCGTTCAGGATGCGCTTCTCCCTCATGGCGATCCGCTCGGTCAACAAAAAACCCCCGCCCAAAATGGGGCGAGGGAACCAATTTGATGGCGGCGGCGAACAGAAGTACAGGCGGTGACGCCGTTTGGTCCGGCCATAGCGCAAACTCCTTGCCTGCCTCACAGGGCGGGCTTAAAGGTGTCCGGGGGCGCCTCGGGCGGCCCCATTTGCTTGTGTTAGCCTACCACACGAACCCAACCCCTTCAAGCCTTGTTGGAGCCCGCCGCCTGCTGGTATACTTCGGGCAGGTTCGCCCATGAAATATGAAGCAGTCATCGGCCTTGAGGTCCACGCCCAACTCTTAACCAGGAGCAAGATGTTTTGCTCCTGCAGCCCTGAATACCAAGACGCTCCACCGAACACCCACGTGTGTCCAGTGTGCCTCGGTATGCCGGGGGTACTCCCCGTGATCAACCACCAGGCGGTCAACGCCACGGTGATGACGGGGCTGGCTCTCCATTGCGCGATCAACCCCCGCAGCAAGTTCGACCGCAAGAACTACCCCTACCCCGACCTGATGAAGGGGTACCAGATCTCGCAATACGACCAGCCGATCTGCGTCAACGGCTGGCTGGCCATCGAGGCCGGCGGCCAGCTGAAGCGGGCGGGCATCACCCGCGTCCATCTGGAAGAGGACACCGCCAAGCTGTCGCATCGCGCCGCAGACGGCGAGACCTACAGCCTGGTCGACGTGAACCGCGCGGGCACGCCGTTGATGGAGATCGTCGGCGAACCGGACCTCAGGACACCTGAGGAAGCTCGCCAGTACCTGATCAAGCTGCGGCGCACCCTCCAGTACCTCGGTGTCAGCACCGGCAACATGGAGGAAGGCAGCTTTCGCTGCGATGCCAACGTGAGCCTCCGGCCGCTGGGTTCCAGCCAGTTCGGCACGAGAGCCGAAGTGAAGAACATGAACAGCTTCCGTTCCGTCTTCCGGGCACTGGAATTCGAGATCGAAAGGCAGGCCCGGTTGCTGGACTCCGGCCAGCGGGTGGTCCAGGAAACCCGAGGGTGGGTTGAAACCACCGGTGCGACGGTTTCACAGCGTTCCAAGGAACAGGCCCACGACTACCGTTATTTCCCTGAACCAGACCTGCCACCCCTCACCTTCACCGTTGATTTCATCGAAGGCGTGCGCGCCCAATTGCCCGAATTGCCCGAGGCCCGCAAGGAGCGCTTCGTCGCTCACTTCGGCCTGACCCCCTACGACGCCGAGGTCTTGACCGCCACCCGCGCGATGGCGGAATTTTTCGAAGCGGTCGCCACGGCGCCGCTTGCCAAGCAATCCGGCGACGGCGAAGCCGATCTTTGGGCGAGGGCCAAGGCGGCGAGCAACTGGTGCACCGGCGAACTGAATCGCCTGCTGAATCTCCACGACATCGAGGTGGAGAACCTCCGTGTAACCCCACCGGCACTGGTTGAGTTACTTGATCTGATCGACAGCGGCAACATCAACCAGACCTCCGCCAAGGAGGTGTTCGAGGAGATGTTCCGCACCGGAAGGCGCGCCGGAGCAATCGTCCAGGAGCGCGGACTGGTTCAGATCAGCAACAGCGGGGAGTTGGAGGGTTTGGTGGACCGGATTATCGCGTCAAACACCCAGGCGGTCGCCGATTATCACGCAGGAAAGGCTCCAGCGATGGGGTTCCTGGTGGGCCAAGTGATGAAGGAAACGCGTGGGAGGGCCAACCCCGGGGCGGTTACGGGTCTGCTCAAATCCAAGCTAGACGCCCCGGCCGCATAGCCCATGCAACCTTCGATGGACCACGAAACTTCCGAAACCCGGCGTTCGCCTGCCAACTTTCTGACGTGGCTCTATCCGGGGATGCACGTTAAACGGTGGCTGCTCCTCCTGGGGTTTGGGGTGGCGCTGTTCGGTTTGGGCGTTGGCTATTTCCTGCGAGAAATCTACGTCAGCTACGTATTTCCCGAGCCGGTTTATTACGCCACCCTCCAATTCCTGCCGCGCGCCACCCGGGGCGTCATGTTCGTATTCCTCGCCGTCGGCGCAATTTCATTGGGGGTCTGGGGCCTGAGCCGGTCGCTGCTCTCGGCCTACCGGGGCGGCCGCCGGGAGCCCTTGGTGGATGTGGTGTACCAACACCGGTACCGGCAGCGCGGACCCAAACTCGTCGCCATCGGCGGTGGGACCGGCCTCTCGGTACTGTTGCGCGGCCTCAAAGAGCACAGCGCCAACCTGACCGCTGTGGTCACCGTGGCCGATGATGGTGGCAGTTCGGGCCGGCTGAGACGAGAACTGGGGGTGCTGCCGCCGGGAGACTTCCGCAATTGCATCGCCGCGCTGGCCGAGGCCGAAACCCTGATGACCCGTCTCATGCAGTACCGCTTCAGCGAAGGGTCTGGCCTTGAGGGGCACAGCTTCGGCAACCTGTTCATCGTGGCGATGTCCGGCGTGGTGGGCAACTTTGAACAGGCCATTAGGGAGACCAGCCGAGTCCTCGCAGTGCGCGGGCAGATCCTCCCATCCACGCTCGAAAACGTGACGCTCATGGCGCATTTCGTGGGCGAACAGCCCATCCGGGGTGAGTCAAAAATCCCCGAGTCGGGGAAACCCATCGCGAGGGTCTCGCTGGAGCCGAGGGAGGCGGCAGCCTATCCCGAGGCCGTCCAAGCCATCCTGGAAGCTGATATGATTATCCTCGGCCCAGGGAGCTTGTACACCAGCGTGATGCCCAACCTTCTCGTCGACGGCATCACGCAGGCCATCAAAGCTTCCCCGGCCGTGAAGGTCTATGTGTGCAACGTGGCCACCCAACCCGGCGAGACCGACGGGCACTCAGTGGAGGACCACGCTGAGGCGATCCTGCGTCATGTCGGCCCCGGGGTGTTCCAGCACATCCTGTACCACGATCCGCAATTACGGTGGGTGCCGCCGGACGGCTCCGCCCAACCGGTGGCGTTCCAGGGCCGGGACCTCGAAGGGATTCGGGCCATCGGCGCTGACGTGGTCAACCCAGATCAGCCGCTGCGGCACGACCCCGGCAAACTGAGCAAGGCCTTGTTGAGGCTCCTGAAGGAACGGCAATCGCAAACGACCGACCCCTTTCTCCTGGGGATCGGAACGGGCGGCGGGGATGCCACGTCCGTTACCAGTACCAGATAAGGCGCCAGTACCAGATCGGGCATCACGCCCCGGCGAGGAAGTTCATGCTAACCGCACTCCAAGTGATACAGATCGTCATCGCCATCATCCTGATCGTTGTCATCCTGATGCAAAGCCGGGGCTCGGGCTTCGGCGGAGCATTCGGAACCGACGCTGCGGTCTTTCGCACCCGGCGCGGCGTTGAGCAATACCTCTTCCGGGGCACCGTGATTCTCGCCGGGATTTTCATGGCGGTTTCCCTTCTTACCGCGCGAGCAGCACTGCCGTAACCGCACGTCCTCGCAGGAATCGATAACGTGCCAAGGCGCCGCTTTTGGCCGCTTCCTCTGTTCATTTTCGCCGGTCTGGTGGTGGTTCTTGCCGTCGGTGCGTTGGTGTACGCCTTTGGCACGGTTGAACGCCCCCGGCTCGGGGGAACGTATGTCGAGGGCATCGCCGGAAGCCCGATGAGTCTGAACCCGCTGTTCAGTTCGTTCAACGACCCTGACCGCGATATCAGCAGGCTCCTGTTCTCCGGGCTCACCACCCTCGGACCCGACGGCACCGTCACCCCCGATGCTGCGGACCAATGGGAGGTTTCGCCGGACGGCAAGACCTACACCTTCCACCTGCGCCGGGGAGTTCGCTGGCACGACGGCCGGCCCGTGTCACCAGAAGACGTCATCTTCACCTGCCGGCTGCTGCAGAACAAGGAATCCCAGGTCGACCCGGACCTGACCGCCCTGTGGCAACGTATCAAGGTCGAAAAGGCTGACGGTGAGTCGGTGAGGTTCATCTTAGACCAGCCCTACGCACCTTTTCTGACCTACACCACCACCGGAATTCTTCCCCAACATCTGCTCCAGGACGTAGCCGCCAAGGATATCGCAAAGAGCGGGTTCAACGCCCGCCCGGTGGGTTCTGGCCCATTCAAAATCCGCGAGGTGACGGTGGACCAGGTAACCCTGGACGCCAATCCCGACTACCACGCCGGCCGCCCCTACCTTAACTCCATCACCTTCAAGTTCTTCCGGGACGACCAGGCGCTCGCCTCGGCTATCGCGGCGAACCAGGTCAATGGCGGATTGCTCCGTTCAACCGTCGGTAAAGACGCCATCGCCCTGGTGGGTCAAAACCGCGAGATGGGGCTCCGCGCCATGCCTCGCACCAGCTATTCCGTGCTGTTCCTCAACACCCAGTCGGCCTTGTTCAAAAGCAAAGCGGTCCGGCAGGCGCTGGCTTACGGCATCAATCAGGAGGAGCTGGTGGAACGGGTTGCCGGAGGGCTCGGCGTGGTGGCAGAAAGCCCAGTGCCCCAGGATTCGTGGGCCTACAATGCCAACGCCAAGCGCTATCCCTACGACCCCGCCAGGGCTGCTCAACTCCTGGACGCCGAGGGCTGGAAGCTAAACCCCAATGGCATCCGCGAAAAGGACGGGCAGCAGTTCAAGTTTGCCCTGCTCACCAACGACGACAAGTTGAGAGTGGCCACCGGGGAAGAACTGGTCAAGACGTTGCGGCGTATCGGGGTTCAGGCGGAACTTGCCGCCAGCGGCCCCACCGGGCTGGCCCAGAATTTCCTGATCCCGAGGAAGTACGACGCCATCCTTTACGGCATAGACCCCGGCAGCGATCCCGACCCCTATCCCCTTTGGCACAGCTCCCAGGCCACCGCCGATGGCCTGAACGTGTCGGGTTTCTCCAACCAGCAGGCGGACGGGCTGCTCGAAAAAGCGCGGACCACCAATGACGTACCCGAGCGGAAAAAGCTCTACGACCAATTCCAGGATGCCTTCGTAGAGGAGATGCCCAGCATCCTCCTCTACCACCCCGTCTACACCTACGCCCAGGACCGCCGCATGCGCAATGTGCGCCTCGGCGTGCTGTACGATACCAGTTCCCGTTTCTTGAATGTGAGGGAGTGGTACCTGGAGACACAACGGGTGTGGAACCCCGGCAGAAACTGATGCCCCTTCGGGGACGGCCCAACATCGTGACGTTGCTCACGGACTTCGGCGCCAGCGACGGCTACGTCGCGGCGATGAAGGGCATCATCCTCTCCCTCAACCCCACCGCTACCATCGTCGATATCACTCACGACATCCCGCCTCAGGACATCCATGCCGCGGCCTTCGTGCTATCCCAATGCGTAGCCAGCTTTCCCTCCGGCGCCGTGCACATGGTGGTGGTGGACCCGGAGGTAGGAACCAGCCGCCGGGCCCTGGCGATAGCCACCCCGGACGCCCTCTTCTTGGCGCCGGACAACGGTGTCGTCAGCTTGGCGCTCTCTCGTTATTTCTCCTGGCCGGGTACACGAGTACTAGCTGGTCCACCGCACCCGGAGCGGCGTCCGGTTCCTCCCTCCCTGCGGGCCTTAGCGATCGAAAACCAATCGCTGTTCCTGTCCACGGTCAGCCACACATTTCACGGGCGAGACGTGTTCGCTCCGGTCGCCGCCCATTTAGCCTCCGGGGTTCCGCTCGACGCAGTGGGGCCTCCGGTGGCTGACCTGAACGTGTTTGAGGTTCCGAATCCCCTGCCGCAATCCGGCGGGGCCGTCACCGGCTGGGTGGTCCACATCGACCGGTTCGGCAACCTCATCACCAATGTACCGGAAGGGACAATCAAGGCGATCACCGACCCAGTGGAGGTAGTCCTTGGCGGCATCGTCATCCAAGGGCTGAGCCGGACCTACGCGGAGGGCGGCCAGCTCATGGCGCTCATTGGAAGCCACGGTTGCCTGGAGGTGGCATCCAGGAACGGGAGCGCCGCCAAGGTTCTGGGCATCGAGCGGTGGAGCCCCGTTCACGTGGTTCCTCAAGGGGTGAAGCCGGCGGGCCGGTGAGCCCGGCCACACTCGGCACCCCTCAGTCTCCCCGCCGCGCCCTGCGCCACCAAACGCCGGCGGGGTACCCCAGCATCTTGGCCACATCGCCGGTCGCCCGCAGCACTGGAACGGCGGCAATCATGGCCACCTGTTGTGCGAACGGCCGCTCTTTAAGCCAGGGCACGAGCCTGGCGTAGGAGCGCCACAGATAGCCAACTCCAGCCAGGCAAAGCGTCGCCAACAGCGGCCATCGCAACGGCGACGACTCGGAGCAGGCCAGAGACACAACCGTGGTGAGATACACGCCATACCGGACCAGATGGCGGCGCGGCCACAGGCCCGCCTTGCCATCGCCTCGGGCGTACCTCCAGTATTGGAGAAAGAATGCCGCGAGGTCCGGCCGTGGCCGGAAGCGGGCGATCGCAAGGGGCGCCCAACGAAAGGCGAACCCTGCCGACCGCAACCGGAGGCCGAAGACAAGGTCTTCGCAGTAGTCAAGCCATTCAGGATACCCCCCCACCTTCGCCCAGGCCGTCTTGGTGAATGAAACCGAACGGCTGGACGGGAGGAACGAGGCGGCATGGATCTCCTCCTGCGACGGGAGGGTGGTCGCCCCGAGCGCCGCTTCAAACCAGTTCCGGGGCTCTGGCGTGAACCAACCGGCCACCGCCTCGATGGGCTGGTCCGTTTCGTAGGGCTCGGTCAGCCTCAGCAGCCACTGCTCGTCCAACCGCACCCCCGCATCGGTGACCGCGATGATCGGTCCCAGCGCCATGCCGATTCCGCGGTTGCGCCCCGTCGAAATGTTGGCCCCGGCTGCGGAGACCCAGCGCAGGGGCAACGGCCCGTCATAGGATTCCAGCAATTGGATGGTCCCGTCGGTACTGCCGCCGTCAATGATGATCACTTCCTCGGGTGATCGGACCTGGCCCTCCAGGCTTTCCAACAAATCGGGGAGGGTTTCGACTTCGTTGCGGACGGTGACCACCAGAGAGACGGGCAGGCGGGGATCAGCGGGCGACGGTGATGCGTCGCACATGCAGCCTCCGGTAAAAGTCGAGCAGTCCAGGAACGATGGCGGACCAATCATAACGGAGCGCTGTGGTGCGGGCCTCGGCGCCGAGCCGGAACGCTAGCAACCGGTCTTCGATCACCGAAGCGGCCGCGTCCGCAAACTCCACCGGATCGTCGCGCACCAATACGTCCCGGCCGTCAGCCACTCGCACGCCTTCGGCTCCGCAGGTTGTGGTAACCACCGGACTCCCCGCGGCCAGGGCCTGCAGCAGTTTCAGGCGGCTTCCTCCTCCAAACCGCATGGGAAGTACGAAGGCGGCGGCCCGCTCAAAGAACGGCGTATCGTCTTCCACTTCGCCGTGAATCGCCACATGAGGTCCACCCAGCGCTGCGATCCGTTCGGACGGCCTCCTCCCGGCAACATCAAAAACGGCTTGCGGGTGCCGGTCCAGGATGCGGGGCAAGATCCGTTCAACGAACCAGCACACCGCGTCGACATTGGGCCGGTAGTCCATGGTCCCGGTGAACAGCAAACGGGGAGCCGGCAGGTGAGCCCCCGTGGGCGACCGGCGCGGACTTGCCGGCGGCCGGTAGGCCTCCGTATCCACCCCGTTGGGAACGACCTCGATGGGCAGCCTGAGTCCGAGGCGCAGGAACGCCGTCCGATCTTGTTCCGAGACAGCGATGATGCCATCGAGGCGCGACCCCAGGCCGTGTTCATACCGGGCGAGCTTGCGCGCCTGCACCCAACTGTACAGCGCTATGGGAGACCCGGAGATGCCGTCATCGCCAACTCGCACGGCGCGGCGCTGCAGCAAATGCTCGGCGTTTTGGGCATCCAGCACAAGGCGGGGCCGGGGGTGGTAACGCCTGCCCGACATTGCCCGCAGCACCGGACGCACCATCTCCAGCCCGGTGATATGGACCAGATCGAACCCGCCGGCACCCAACGCTTCCCGCAGACCATGCACCACCCGGTCATCGTCGTAGCGAAGTGACAGGTCGGGCATGGGGGTTGTGGCCGTCTCCCACACCCTCATCCAGGATGGACGGGCCGCCGGCTCCTCGACCGTGATGATGCCGCTGCAGGTGTCGCCCAGCGCCCGCTGCAAATCGACCGCCTGCCGCGCCGAGGCGCAACACAGCAGGTGTACCTCATGCTCACGGGCTAACCCCCGCTGCAGGTGATACGCCCGGATCCTGGCCCCGCCGTGCAGCGGCCACGGTGGTTCTCCGGTGACAAACAGGATCTTCACCGGCCGGCCACCGTCCGGTAGACATCGAGGGTCCGGCGTGCGGTATCGGCCCACCGAAACTGGGCGGCTCGCTTCACTCCGGAGGCCGCCAAGCGGGATGCCAACTCGCCATCCTCCGACACCCGCATCAGGGCTGCCCCCAACTCCTCCGGATCATGAGGATCGAAGAACAGCGCGGCGTCACTCAGCACCTCCGGCAGCGCGGGCGCGCTGGATGCGACCACGGGAGTGCCGCAACCCATCGCCTCCAACGGCGGCAACCCAAACCCTTCATAGTTCGATGGGAAGGCAAACACCCAGGCGGCGTTGTAGAGCAACACCAACTCTTCCTCGCTCGCCGGGCCAAAGAAGGTGGTCCGGCCGGCCAGCCCCGACCGCTCGAACGCAGCGTCGATGGGACCGGTGCCCCAGCCACGCGGGCCCACCAACACCAGGTGTGCCTTTGATTCCGGCAAACGGTCTATCACCCCACTCATCGCTTGGAACAGGCACGGCAGGTTCTTTCGTGGTTCGATGGTGCCAACCCACAGGACGAACTGACGCGGCAATCCGCGGCTGCGGCAGAATTCGTCGAGAGCGCCTTCATCATCGAGCGGACGAAACGCTTCGCCGACCCCATGGTGCACCACGTGAACTCTGGCGCGGTCCACGCCGAGGAGGCCGGTCAGGTCTCGGGCGGTGGTCTCCGACACGCTGATGATCCCCTCGGCATCGTCGACGGCCCGGCCTATCTGTCCGTAGTAGCGGAGGCTGCCGGCGGTCTTGGTCTCCGGTGATCGAAGGAAATCGAGGTCGTGAACCGTGATGACCGCCGGACAGCGCCTGCGGAACGGCGGGATAAAATCGGGGCTGTGAATCAGGTCGAGCGGGGCCAGGGCGAGTTCGATCCCCAAACCCCACTCCTCGAGGATGTGATGGGGCGGGGTCCACAGGCTGCGGACCTGGCATCGGTGAGACGATACCACCCGCTCCCGGCTTCTCCGGCTCTGGAAGACGGTCACTCCCTCGTCCCGGCCAAGCGCCATCTCACACAACGCTTGGGACAGCCGCCGGATGTACGTCGGAATACCGCCCCCCTGGTAAGCCAACAGGCGAGCATCAATGCCGTAACGCATCGATTGGCCGGCGGGAGTCCGCTGTCACGGGGCGGTGCTGCCCATGAGCACCACCGGAATCGACACCGAGTTCTCCACCCGGCCGTCCCTTGGGCTGGTGCTGAATACCTCCAGTGTTCCACCCTGAGTGCCACCGGCGAGGGTGTAGGCGACTGAGGCGTTGAAGGTCCCCCATTCCGGCGCGCCGGCAGAAGCGGTGGCGAACCCGTTCCCAATAATCATTCCACGGGAGTTCCGAAGTTGAACCTGCACGTTGCCTTCAAACACTCGCGCTCTCCCTTCCACCCGCACCGGGCTCCTGACCTCTCCGCCCGGGCGCGGCAGCGATACCTCGATGGCGCCACCCACAACGACAGTTGGGAGCGGCGTTGTCGATGGGGCCGGGGCCGGGCTCCCGCCGCCCGGGGCCGGTGTCACGGTCACCGGAACCGGGGGTTGCGGCAGCCCGCCCTGGGATGGGCCGCCACACCCCGTGGCCAACCAGCCCACGGCGAAAAGCGCTACCATGAGGCTCAGCCGGAACGCGCCGCTGTTCCAATTCGGGACGTTTACATGAAAGTTCATCTATCTAATTATGCTAACGAGCAATCCCGGAAATCGTTGCCGCCGCCTTTATCGCCGGCCGGGGACGAGCCGGATTGGAAGGCTATCGAAGCCGAATTCATCGAAACGAACCTTCTCTTCAACCTCGACGTGGGCCCTCATCACTTGGAACGGTTTCGGACCTTCACCACACGGCTCCTCGAATGGAACCGCCGGGTCAACCTCACCGCGATCACGGACCCCCGCAGCATCTTCCTCCGGCATTTCGTGGACTCGCTCACCGCACTTCTTGCGCTGCCCCGTTCGGTGCCCGGCCAGTTCATTTCGTGTATCGACATCGGCACTGGCGCCGGGTTCCCGGGTGTGCCCCTGAAGATCATGCGGGACGACCTCGATATGACGCTGTTGGACTCGGTGGGAAAGAAGACCGCCTTTCTTCGAGAACTCGTCCCGGCCCTCGATCTCGAACGCGTCGCGGTCGTAACCGGACGGTCCGAAGACGTGGCCCGGTCCCCTGATCACCGGGAACAGTATCAGATCGTATTGAGCCGCGCGGTAGCCCCGCTACCCGCCCTGGTGGAGTACCTTCTGCCCTTTTGTGCGCTGGGCGGCGTGGCGATCGCGATGAAAAAGGGCGATATCGACGGCGAACTGGAGGCGGCGCGCCATGCCTGCCGGGTTCTCGGCGGGGGCGAGCCGAGCGTCATCCCCGTGACGGCGCCGGGCTTGGACGACGGGAGGGTCTTGGTTTGCATCCGAAAAGCCGGCCCAACCCCCGACAGCTATCCCCGACGCGCCGGAACTGCTGCAAAAAGCCCCCTATAGCAGTTGGGTTATACTCGACTCACCCGTAATGTTGCTGCTCGCCACCGTGATGTCTGACCTACTGCAATGCCCACACGCTTATCCCTAGAGCGCTGCATCCGCTTGGCCGCTTCAGTGACCATCGCCGGCTCCCTTGCTGCCCTGTTGGCTTTGCCGGGGTCGGCCGCCGGCACGGCAGCGCCCGAAGTTGCGGCGCCCTCGATTCCTTTCACCGAAGTAAACCCCCTTGGCGCCAACTTCTTCCTGGACCGGGAAGTCGAGCCGTGGAAACGAGACCTCACGGTCAGGATGGCCAAAGCTGCGGGCATCGGCTGGATGAAGCAGATGTTCCTGTGGGAGGAGATCGAACCCCGCAGGAATTACTTCATCGACGACGAATTCAAGGTCAGCACCTGGAAGAAATACGATGAGATCGTCGACCTAGCCGAGAAGTACGGACTGAAAGTCATCGCTCGCATCGACCGGCCGCCGTCGTGGACCCGCCGGGACAACCGGTACCCGACCGCCCCCCCGGACAGTATCGAAGACTACGCAAACTTCGTGCAGACCGTGGTCTCCCGCTACAAGGGGCGGATCAACTACTACCAAGTCTGGAACGAGCCCAACCTCTGGCCTGAATGGGGCGACCGCCCGGTGGACCCCGCGGGCTACGCAGCAATGCTCCGGTTGGCCTACGTGAAGGCCAAGGCAGTCGACCCCGGCGTGGTTATTATCAGCGCCCCCCTGGGCCAAACCGTCGAAGACTCGCAGCGCAACCTGAGCGACCTCACCTTCCTGGAAGCACTCTACCGGGCTGGGGCGAAGGGCTACTTCGACATCCTCGCCGCCAACGGTTATGGGTTCGACGCGCCGCCCGACGAGTCGCCCGACCCTGGGCGGCTCAATTTTTCCAGGCTCAAACTCCTCCGAGCGATCATGGTCCGCAACGGCGATGAAGCAAAACCCATTTGGCTCAACGAGTTTGGCTGGAATGCATCCCCATCCGGCTATCCTCCGCAGAAACTGGTCTGGGGCCATGTTTCGGAAGCTCAGCAGGCCCGGTACACCGTCGAAGCCGTGAAACTCGCCCGGAGTTGGGGGTGGGTGGGTGTGATGAACACCTGGTATTTCCGGCAGGTGGGCGATATCCCCGTGACCCGCTCCGACTACTTCTTCCGGATGGTGGACACCGACTTCACCCCCCGCCGCGTCTTCCACGAAGTCCAGGGGCTTGCGCTGGAACTGCAGGTCGCCGGTCCCGGGGTGTACCAGGCCACCAGCGCCGCGGTGTCGCCCGGCACGGGGTGGACCGAGCGGGTCGCCGCCGGCGGATCGCCGGGCCGCACGCTATCCGGACCGCGGCAAGACAGCCGCATCACCATCCGGCTCCGCGGGTCGGACCTCGCCATCACCGCCACCGGTGGTGCGGCGCCCGCAAGGGTTCGCGTGGTGGTGGATGGCGGCGGTCCCAGTCTGGCGACGCTGTTGCTGGGCGCCGTTACCGAGGTAACCCTCCCCCCAGCAACTTCAGGGCTCACCATGGTCCCCATCGTGTCAGGCCTCATCCCAGGCGTCCACACGGTTACCCTTGAGCAGGTATCCGGCGATCCGTGGTCGCTGACGACTTTCACGGTGGAATCGAAAGCCAGCCCCGTTCAGACGGTCGCGCTCGGAGGCTTGGCCGGGCTCGCCACCATCGTCTTGGCCGCCTCGGTCATCAGGAGCAGGCGCCGCTCATGACGGCCGGGTGAACCCATCCCGGGCGACCAGGTCCGCTGGACCCCGAGAAATGCTGCATCGTTTCCCGTGGTACGAACTGGCGGCGCTTACCGGCATTCTCGGCGTTTTTGGGCTGTTGGCGCTTCCGAACCTCGCGCTGACCGGGCTCTATTACGACGAAGCAGCCGACGCCGTGCCCGCCATGCAACTCCTGTTAGGCCACACCGTTGAGACCGTTCGTGGCAGCGGCATCACGGTGCTCGGCCGCACCTTCCCGGTCATGGCCTTCGATTATGTGGGCCCGGTTCATACCTACGCCGCCGTCCCCTTTTTCGTCCTGTTCGGGGCCAATCCCACCGCGCTGCGACTGATGACAGTGGCGGGCGGAGCGGCGACGGTCATCCTGACGTATTACTGGGTCAGGGACCTCTCGTCCAGCAGGACGGCCGGATGGATCGCCGCGTTGCTGCTTGCCGTTCATCCATCCTTCGTCTATTACGTCCGGCAGGGCGTGCACGTCAGTTCGCTGCTGGCGCTGTGGATGGTAGCGGCGCTCTGGCTGCTGCTCCGGTGGCGCCGCGGCGGGGGCGCCTGGGCGCTGGTGACCGGCGTTTTCCTGTTGGGCGTGGGCGTTACCACCAAAGTGCTGTTCGCGTGGGTCATCGTCGCGCTCGCCGTGATCGGCGGGACGTCTGCCCTTGCGGCGTCGCTCTGGCCCAGTTCCCTCAAACCGGGCTGGCCGTCACGCCGAACCTTGACCGTCCTCGTTGCGGCCGCCGCTTTCATCGCAGGCTGCGCTCCCCTGGTGATCTACAACCTCCAAACCGGCGGGACGTTGGAAGCGTTGGCTCGCGGCGCCCTGGTCAGCCAGCATGGGGTCGACAACACCCGATACTTCGAGAACCTTCGCGCCCGGCTCGATTCATTCCGGTTGCTGCTCGACGGGGGCCACTTCTGGTTCCTCGGAGGGATCCATGGCACCGTGCTGAACCCCCTCGCCCTCGTCGCCGCCCTGGTGGTGCTGGCGGCCAGCGCCTTTCGCCGAGTTGCCAGTGCCCGACAGAATGCGGCAGCGGGTTTCCTGGTTGCATTCATGGCGCTGGTGCTGCTCCAGAGCCCCTTAACCCTATCGGACATCTACCCCACCCACCTGTTCCTGCTGCTCCCGATAGTGGCCGCGGCTATTGCGATCGCGGCACAGGCCGCCGGAACGTTTTCGCCCTTGGCAGGGCGTTCAGCCATAGTGGCCGCACTGCTCCTGGCGACTGCCAACGCCGGCATCGACCTCCAATATCGTGCATCACTGGTGGCCTCAGGTGGGCTGGCCGGGCACTCGGACACAATCAACCGGCTCGCGTCCTACCTCGACGAACACGGGATCGCCCAACCCTACGCCCTGGACTGGGGAATGAAGTACAGCATCGAACTGCTCACCCAAGACAGGGTGAAACCGGTGGAGGTGTTCGGCTACTACCCGGACCCCGACCCGGGCTTCGGTGTCCGAATGGCGGCAGCCACGGCCGGCCCCGGAGCGACGTTGCTCTTCCACGAACCATCCCACACCGTGTACCATCGATTCGATGCCCTGGGCCGGATCCTCCAGACATCCGGACAGGAATTGAAGCTCGTTCAAAGTTTCCGTCAGCGGGACGGCACTCCCATCTACCTGGTGTACGAGGTGCAATGAGCAGCGGCGCCCGGCGAGCTTCGTTGAACATCAACCCACCGGCACGCGCCGATGGGATCAGGGCCGACGCCCTGGCCTTAACGATGATGACTGCCGCCCTGGCGGCCTACCACTGGGCGCCGAATATAGGGATAGCCGGTGTGGCCACGGTGGCGCTGCTGTTCCTCATCTGGCGGCGCCTGGACCTCGGGCTCACTCTGGTGTTGCTGTGTTCACCTTTCTTCCGCTTTCCAAAGATTCTGGACGCCGGCCTTGTGGGAACCCTCGCCGGGCGCAGCGCCGCCCTGGAGGTGAGCCTTGCCGAATACCTGCTCCTGCTGTGCGCCGGGGCGTGGCTGATTCGCCGGTGGCGGCGACCCGATGACGCCACCGCCGGGACAACCGTCCCTGCTCCCCTGGGGTGGATCGGCTGCCTCCCCCCGGCCGTACTCATCCTGGCCGCCGCCATCAGCCTGATCTTCACCGAGAACCGTTGGGTGGCGTTCCGGGAGTTCCGGCTCGTGGTGGTGGAGCCCGCTTTGTACTACCTCCTCTTGGTGCGGACGGTCCGGTCGCCCCAGGAGGTGATGCGATTGCTGGTAGCGCTGACCGCGCTGGGCGCGGCGGTGGGAACCTACGCGCTGTACCACTATTTTTTCGTGGGGGTGGTGGAGCGGACCGGCGGCGTCGAGCGGATCCTGGCCGTCTACCACTCCCCCAACGCCCTGGCGCTGTTCCTCGGCCGGGTGTTGCCGGTCGCCTTCGTCCTACTGTGGGCCACGCTGGCAGCCGGCGAGAAAGGGGGCCGGCGGCGATGGCTCACCAGGACACTGGCCGCCGCGGCCATCGCCGCCATGGCGGGGGCCTTTTACTTCACATACTCGAGGGGGGCGTTCCTCGGCATGGGCGCGGGAGTCCTGTTCGCACTGCTCTTCCTGAACCGCCGGGCGGGCCTGGCAGCGGCAGGACTGGGGGTCGCGGCTGTGATCGCGCTCCTGTTGGCCGTTCCCAGCGAGCGGTTGCTATCGGCCACCCCGGTGCTCCAGCGCACCTACGTGTGGGAGGCGGCGCTCCGAATGGCCTTCGACAACCCTATCACCGGGATCGGCATGGACAACTTCCTTTACCGCTACCCGAGGTACATGCTGGCTCAGGCGGCGCTGGAGCCCAACATCTCCCATCCCCACAATCTGGTGCTCGACCACTGGCTGAGCCTCGGCGCCATCGGGGTGGGCGTCGGGGTGGGGCTGCAACTGGTGTTCTGGAGGTGGTTTGCAGCCGCCATCGCAGCCAAAGTTTTGTACGTTAGAATTGCCGCCGTTGCTTTGGCAGCCGGTATGGTAGACTTCCTGGTGCATGGGCTCATTGACAATAGTTACTTCCTCATCGACTTGGCATTTCTTTTCTGGCTGAGTTTTGGTCTGATGGCGGTCCTTTCTCGCGTCCAAACACCGGTTTTCGAGGCGAAACCTTGAGGGTAATCGTGGCAGGCGGCGCCGGGTTCATCGGGTCGCATTTGTGCGACGCCCTGCTCGCATTGGGGTACCACGTCACCGCGTTGGATAACTTCATCACCGGCTCTTCCAAAAACGTGGCGCACCACTCCTCGAACCCCAACTTCCGCCTCATCGAACACGACGTGACCCAGCCCCTGCCCGACATTGAATGCGACGCCGTGTTCAACCTCGCCAGTCCGGCCAGTCCCGAAGGGTATGGCCGGTACCCGTTGGAGACGATGTACACCAATGCCTTCGGGACGCTGCACACCCTCGAACTGGCCCACCGGTACGGCAGCCGCTATCTCTTGACCTCGACCTCGGAGGTGTACGGCGACCCCTTGGTGCATCCTCAACCCGAAACGTACTGGGGCAACGTGAACCCGGTGGGACCGCGCTCCTGCTACGACGAGGGGAAGCGGTTCGCCGAGGCGCTGGTGTTCAATTTCGGCCAGCAGAAGGGATTGGACTACCGCATCGTCCGGATTTTCAACACCTACGGGCCCCGCAACCACCCCGAGGATGGGCGTGTTATCCCCAATTTCCTGACTCAGGCCCTGGCGGGGAAGCCCATCACCGTCTACGGGGACGGCAGCCAGACCCGCAGCTTCTGCTTCGTGTCCGACCTGGTGGAAGGGCTTATACGGATGATGTTCACCGATGCCGCCTCCCACCAGGTGGTCAACCTTGGAAACCCCACCGAGTTCACCGTGTCGGATCTAGCGCTGCAAGTACAATCGATCACTGGCACCCGATCGCCCATCGAGCACCTGCCGGCCCGCCCCGAAGAGATCGCACAGCGGAAACCCGACATCCAAAAGGCGTTGTCCCTGTTGAATTGGGCCCCCAACATCAACCTGGAAACCGGGTTGATGGAAACCGTAGCCTGGCTGAAGGCAACCCTCCAGGCCCCCTCACCAGCGCCTGCCCCCAATTCCGCCCGCTAGGATCGACCGACGAGCGCCTCGCTCCACCAGCGACTTATGTCACGTTGGCTCCCCGGAGTAGCCGCAACCGTCATGGGAGTCATGGCTGCCTCTCTCCCGACCGGCGGCGTCGCCGTCTTGGCCGGTGCGGGCGCCGTGGTTGGCATGGCCGTCGCGCCCGCTTACGCCCTGGCGGTCATCCCGTTCGCGGTGCCCTTCGGCGGCTTGATGGCGCTCCCATTGGGGGGTGGGATCGGAGCGACGGAAGTGGGAACTGTCCTGGCCGGCGCGGCATGGGTCGTGCATGGGGCCCGCCGGCACGAACTGATCATCCAGAGCCGGGCACTGGCCCTCTTCCTGGCCGTTTTCCTCAGCGTGGCGACGCTTTCCGCAGCGGGGGCGCCGGACCTCATCCTGGCAACCAAGGAATTGGCCAAATGGGCCGAATTTGGGCTGATGGCATTTGCCGCGCTCAGCCTGCTGTCCGCGGCTCGCCCAGCGTTCGTGATTGTGGGGGCATTGATGGTTGCTGGGACCGCCGAGGCCATGTACGGCGTGTACCAGGCCGTCGTTGGCTCAGGTCCAACCGGGTTCCTGCTTGGCGCGGGAACGCTCCGGGCCTTTGGCCACTTCGGGCAACCCAACCCCTATGCCGTGTACCTTTCTACCGTGCTGATCCTCGCCGCCGGGGTGCTGCTGGCATTCATCGTCTATGACCGGACCGGCCTCCGGAAACCGTTGATCTTGGCCCTCGCAGCGGCGGCGGCCTGCCTCTCCTATGCCGTCCTAGCCTCGTTTTCGCGCAGCGCCCTGATCTCTTTGATTGTGGCGTCGTGTGCGATGCTGGTGGCGCACAGCCGCCAGATGGTTGCCATCCTGGCGCTGTTGGCCGGGGGCGCGGCCCTCCTCGGCCTGCTGGGGGCGTTTGGGCTGCTGCCTCCGGTCGTGACCTCACGGTTTGCCGTCCTGCTGGACAACTTTTCGCTGTTCGACGCGCGTGATGTGACGCTGACGTCGGCCAACTTCGCATTGGTGCAGCGGATGGCGATCTGGCAGGCGGCGTGGGCCATGTTTCAGGACAACCCACTGCTCGGGGTGGGCATCGGCAACTTCGATCTCGCCTACCGGGACTACGCGCTGCACGGGTGGCCTCAGCTTCCCGGCCACGCGCACAACTACTATCTCAACCTCTTGGCGGAGGGGGGAATCCTCCTGCTCGGGTCATATCTGGCGCTCCTGTCGAGTCTGTACTGGATCTCCGTCAGGAACGTCCTGCGCCTCAAACAATCGTTCTCAAGTTTTCATGACCCGGCCGCCATCGCTCGTTACGGGCTGACGCTGGGTGGTGTCGGGCTGCTGGCATTGATCAGCGTCCATCACCTGTTTGATAACCTCTATGTGCACGGGATGTTGGCCCAGGTGGGCCTCATCCTCGGCCTTTCGCTCGCCGCCGCCCGCATCCGGCCCGAACCCGCCGCCCGAACCACACGACAATCAACGTGAATACCATCGCCGATTCCGATTCCAGTATCGAGGCCGAGCAGGTCGGGCTTTCCGGCCGATCGCTTCGGACTCGCACGGCCATCTCATTTTTGATCGCCGCCGCACTGCTCGTGTTCTTCGCCAGCCGACTGGAAATCGACTTCGGGCGAATCTGGGAAACGATAAAACGCGCCGATTTCTGGTTGTTCGCGCTGGGATTTCTCGCCTACTACGCCACATTTCCCCTGCGCGGCCTCCGCTGGAGGCTGCTGCTGTCCAACGCCAGCATTGGGCAGCCGGAAGCGGTCAAGCTACCTTCGGTGTGGACGCTGGCCGAGTTCGTCTTCCTTGGCTGGTTTGCAAATTGCGTGATCCCTGCCAAGCTCGGCGACGCCTACCGGGGTTACCAATTGAAGCGGGCGGTCCGTGTCAGCTTTGCTCACAGCCTGGGCACCATCGTGGCCGAACGAATCTTGGACATGGCCGTGCTGGTCCTGCTCCTATTCACCTCCCTGTGGGTGCTGAGCACTTCAGGCGACCGCCACGGTGAATTGGCGACATCTATTCTCATGGGCGGGGTCGCGCTGCTGGTCGCCGGCATTGTTGGGCTGACCGCCATGTGGCTGCTGAGAGACCGGCTCCATACCAGGCTCCCGCAGCGGTTGCAGGCGATGTATCTTCGGTTCCAGCACGGAACTCTCGGCAGCTTCCGCCGTCTGCCCTGGGTGGCCCTGCTGAGCCTCGCTATCTGGATGGGCGAAGCCTGCCGCCTCTACTTGGTGATGACCGCTCTCAACCTCCCGCTGGGCTTCCCCTACGCCCTCTTTTTATCCCTCGCGAACTCGCTGCTGACGGTGGTGCCGTTCACACCGGGCGGACTCGGTCTGGTGGAGGTGGGGGTCGTTGGCCTGCTGATGCTGGGCGGGATCGACAAGGACACCGCGGTGGCGACCGCCCTGCTCGACAGGACCATCACCTACTGGAGCTTGATCGTCATCGGCTTCCCCCTGTTCCTCATACGCCGGAGGGTTTGATCGATGCGGATCGGCATCGACTGCACCGCCGCCGTGGCCGAGGGGGCAGGGATTGGGCGGTTCACACGGGAGCTGGTGGGGGCGTTGCTGGCACGCACCGGCGACGATCGCTACGTTCTGCTGGGGCCGTGCGGCTCCCGGCCACTCGAGGGGATGGTGATGGGCGGCAACGCCGAATGGCGGACCCTCCCCTTCTCCAGCCGGATGGCCTCCATCCTCTGGCACCGGCTCCACCTGCCGCTCTCGGTCGAGCGGTTCACCGGCAGGCTGGACGTATTCCACGCCACCGATTACACCCTGCCGCCCCTCTCGAAGGCAGCGGGCGCCGTCACCATCCACGACCTCAGCTTTATCGTGCATCCTGAGTTCGCGGAACCGCGGTTGGTCCGGTTCTTAGAACGCGAGGCAGCGGCGTCCGTACGCGCTGCCGAACTGGTGCTGGCGGACTCCGAATCGTCCCGTGCTGACATCATCAATTATTTCGGCGCATCTCCCGGACGAGTGGCGGTGGTGTATGGCGGGGTGAGCGACTCGTTCCACCCAATCTCGGACCCGGCCGCGCTGCCGGCCGTGCGCCAGCGCTACGAGCTGCCCGAGGCCTATCTCCTGGGGGTCGGACGGATCGAACCCCGCAAAAACTGGGCAGGGCTGGTCACGGCTTACCGCAGCCTCCGAGACCGGATGCCCGATGCGCCCCCTCTGGTCATCGCAGGCGGGAGGGGGTGGCTGTGTCAACCGATCTTCGACGCCGTCGAAGCGTTGGGTCTTTCGAACCACGTCCGCTTCCTGGGCTACGTCCCGGACCAGGACCTCCCGGCCTTGTTGACCGGAGCGACGTGCTTCCTGTTTCCCAGCTTTTACGAGGGATTTGGCCTCCCTCCCCTGGAGGCTATGGCCTGCGGCACTCCGGTCATTGCCGGCAACACCTCATCCCTCCCCGAGGTGCTGGGCGATGCCGCGCTGCTCGTGGATCCGCGTGACATCGCCGGCATCGCTGATGCCATGTTCCAGGTGCTGACGCACCCTGAATTGAGAGATGACCTGCAGCTTCGAGGCCTGGGGCGGGTCCAGGGTTTTCGCTGGGATCAGGCGGCCGAGCGGCTGTCCGCCGCCTATCACCTGCTGGACCGTTCTTCCGCGGTCCCGGTTCCCGCGTGATGCCCCATCTCGTCATCAACGGCTACTTTGCAGACCAGCCAACCACGGGAACGGGGCGCTATACCCGTGCTCTGGCCGCCGAACTGCCGGGGGTTTGGGACGGGCCGATCTCGGTCCTGATCCCCCGCTGGATGAACTCCGGCGCCCTGGCTCGGGAATGCCCGAATGTATCGGTGGTACCGCTATCCGTCCCCTTGAAAGGCAGCCTCGGCAAGGTGTGGTTCGAACAGATAGCGGTACCCATGGCGGCCCGGCGAATGAAGGCGGATGTCCTCCACATCCC
>SHYD01000091.1 GCA_009692945.1 Dehalococcoidia bacterium
GGTCATTGGAGCGGAGCCGGGCTATTTCGGGGTCGGTCTGGCGGGTCATGAGCCGTCCGTCGGGAGAGATGACAACTCATAGTATAGGCGAGCGCCTCCGCACCGGCGTCACCGCGTCTGGTTGGCCAAGGCGATGTGGTGGCGGGTTTCGCGCTCCAACCGGGCCGCCTGCTCCGGCGAGATGACGTCGCAGGCCCAGTCCCAGTGCATCGAGACCAGTTCGCACGGCGGCGGCGGCGCCAAGTAGCCGCGGCCATCCACCCGGTAGCGGACGGTGTGCTCCTCGGGCTCGCCCAGCGCCAACCCGTTCCCGGCCAGTTCGAGCGCGGGGCGGCTCACCACCAGCCCGTCACCCTCCACCCGCACCACCTCGCCCCAACTGACGCGGCAGCGGTCCAGATCGTCGATACTCTCCCGTAGCGCCCCCGTCCGCACCGACACGTCCAGCACATGGAAGCTGTGATGCGGTTTGGCCCCCACCGGCGCCTTGCCCAGGATCAGTTCCGCCGCCTTCTTGGAGAGCTTCGGACCGACCCGATCCGCCAGGTACCAGTGGAAATCCCGCATCTCGACCCGTCGCAGCAGCCCGTTGCCCAGCCAATAGGCCTCGACCACCCGCGGATCGAAGTGTCAGGGGTTCGGCGGTATGAGCCGCTCCCCCCACCCCAGGAAAAAAGAGGAGAATTCTATGTAGGGGGCACCCCCCTCCCCCGGCAACGGGCTGCTGCCCTCGTGCTCTCCCACTTCTGAGCCCGGCCGCCCCTCAACAGTGAACTCTACGTGAGCCTGCGCCGCCTTGATCGCCCACATCGTTAATGCAACAATCAGGCAACGGTACGGACGAGGCGCGGATGACCAGGACCGATCAGTCCCTGCAGACGGTGGTCGAGGCGGCGATAGGACGCTGGGGCACGGTGGACACACGGGCGATGTTCGGGGCCCAGGCCTACCTGGTGGGCGGCCGGATGTTCGCAGCGCTGGGGGAAATGGGTCTGCTGGTGAAGTTGCCCGAAGCGAGGCGCCGTCCCTTGTTGGAAGAGGGCGGCGCTCAGCCATTCGCCCCCACCGGCCGGGCGTCCTTCGGCGAATGGGTCGCCCTGATGCCCCACCATTGGGCCGAAAACATCGATGGCCTGCTCGCCCTGGTGAAGGAGAGCTTCGACTACGTGCAGCAGCAGCGGCCCTCCCCTGCCCCACCGCGCGAAGCACGGCGGTTTCGGAAACGTCAATTCTGAGGAGTGAGCAATGAAGGCACATGAGATCGACCTGATCAAGTTCTGGGGGGAGGCGCGGGAACGGCTCGACGTGGCCCTGCGCACGCTGAACGACGCCGACCTGACCTTTGGTCCGGGCGGCGAGTTGCGGACCCTGGGAGACAACCTCGCCCACATTGGCTTGGCCGAGGACTACTGGCTGTCCATCGCCCAGGGGGGCCAGACCGGGTCGTGGGACGTGGCCAAGAATCCCGAACTCGCCACCGTGGCCGGCCTCACGAGGCGGCTGAACGAGGCCCACGCGGCAACGCTGGCCTACCTTGCCGGCCTCGATGCAGACCGGCTGGACGATACCCGCAAGACGCGCCGCGGAGAAGAGGTGACGCTCCGCTGGATCTTCTGGCACGTCATCGAACATGAGGTGCACCACCGCGGCGAAGTCTACTTCGCCATGGGGATGCACGGCACCCCGCCTCCCGGGTTCTAGCAGGAGCCCGGTGTTATAATGCGACTGCTCTGCCTCCAGCCGGCGCGGTGCGCCCGCCCCCACGAGGTCATCATGCGCGGCTGTTGGGTTCCGTTCCAGAGGAGTCTGCGATGCTAGGGTACAAATACTCCGGGTGGGACGGCACTCAGACCCTGGAACTGGACGCCGAGGATATCCTCGACGCCCTGTCCGACGACATCCTCGAGCAGGGTGACCTGCGCCAGGCCCTGCGCCGCATGACCCAACGAGGCATGAGAGGCCAGAACCTCATGGGCCTCCAGGAGATGTTGCAGCGCATCAAGCAGCGGCGCCAGCAGCAGTTGGAGCGCTACAACCTCGACTCCTCGGTGGACGCTCTCAAGGAGGCGCTGGAGGAGATCCTGCGCTTGGAGCAGGAGGGGATCCAGCGCCGCCTCGACCAAGCCCGCAACCGCACCCAGCCCCCCGGGGATAACGATCCCAGCGCTGACCAACCCCAGGACCCAAGCCAGGGCAACGCCGAAACGTCCGAACCGGGCGACCAACCACCGGCCAGCGGCGCGAGGTCCGGCGCACCGCGCTCCCAGGGCCAGCAGGGGCAGAGCGGCCAACCGTCTCAATCGCCCGGTTCCCAAGGCCAGGGTGAAGGCTATCCCGATGGGATCAGTCCCGAACAGGCGCAGCGGCTCCGGGAATTCATGGAACGGATGGCTGCCGAAAAGCTCGACTTTCTGAAGGGCCTGCCGCCGGAGTTGGGCGGCGCCCTCACCAAACTGAAGGACTACGACTTCTGGGACTCGGAGGCGAAGCAGAAATACGACGAGTTGATGGACCAGCTCAAACAGCAGATGGCCCAGCAGATGTTCCAGGGAATGCAGCAGGGAATGCAGGGAATGCAGCAGGGGATGAGCCAGGAGCAGATGCAGGCGATGCGTCAGATGATGCAGGACCTGAACCAGATGCTGCGGGACCGGCTTGAAGGCCTGGAGCCCAACTTCGAGCAGTTCACGGGCCAGTGGGGCGAGGCCTTCGGCCCCAACCCGCCCCAATCGCTCGACGAACTGCTGGACCAGTTGCAGGACCGCGCCCAGCAGATGCAGTCGCTCATGGAATCGCTCTCGCCGGAGCAGCGGGCCGAACTGCAGCAACTCTCCGAATCGATGATGCAGGAGATGGGGCTGCAGGACCAGATGGCGGAACTGGCCGCCAGCTTGTCCCAGCTCTTTCCCCAGGACCGCCCAAGCGACTACCAGTTCCGGGGCGACGACCCCGTCACCCTTCAGGAGGCCATGCGCCTGATGGAGGAAATGGCGAAAACCGAGGAGTTGGAGGCCTCGCTCAAGCGGGCGCAGACCGGAGCCGACATTCCCGACGCCGACGTCGCAGCGATGCGGGAGTTGCTGGGCGAGGAAGAGGCGCAGCAACTCGAGAACCTGCGGGACCTGGCCAAGAAGCTCGAAGAGGCCGGGTTCGCCCAGCGCAAGGGCGACCGCCTGGAACTGACCCCCCGAGGCATCCGCAAGCTCGGCCAGAAGGCGCTGCGCGACATCTTCGAGAAGCTGAAGAAGGACCGGGTGGGTAACCACCAACTGGAACGCCGCGGCGTCCAGGGCGATTCACTCCAGGAGACCAAGCCCTACGAATTCGGCGACCCGTTCCTACTCGACCTCGAAAAGACGGTGAGGAACGCAGTCGAGCGCGGCGGGCCCGGTATCCCGGTGCGGTTGGGCCCCGAAGATTTCGAAATTTTCCGCACCGAGCACCAGACCCAGTGCACCACCGTGCTGCTGCTCGATCAGAGCCGCTCGATGGGCTACACCGGCCGCTTCCTGGCGGCCAAGAAGGTCGCCCTGGCCCTGCAGAGTCTGATACGCGGCCAGTTCCCCCGGGACAACCTCTATGTGGTGGGGTTCTCCGCCTACGCCACCGAGATCAAGCAGGATGACCTGGCCAAGGTCACCTGGAATTACGACGCCTCGGGCACCAACATGCAGCACGCCCTGATGCTGTCCCGTCAGTACCTGGCCAAGCACAAGGGCGGCACCAAGCAGATCATCATGGTCACCGACGGCGAGCCAACCGCCCACCTCGAACGCGGCTACGCCTATTTTGCCTATCCCCCCACCCACCGGACCATCCAGGAGACGCTCCGGGAGGTCCGGCGCTGCACTCGTGAGGGGATCACCATCAACACCTTCATGCTGGAGCAGAGCTACTACCTGGTCGAGTTCATGGGCCAGGTGGCCAAGCTGAACCGGGGCCGTGTGTTCTACTCCTCACCCGAGAGCCTCGGCCAGTACGTGCTGGTGGACTACCTGGGCCAGAAGAAACGCAAGGCCGGTTGAGCGTCGCACCGGTCCTTTTCCCTCGCTACTGGTGGGGCCTGGCAGGGGAAGACCTGGTGTCTCCCACCGTCTCAATTGTCGACCTGATCCAGCAGCGGGTCCTGTCGCCCGAGATCGCCGCCTTGGTGGGCACCTTGGCGGCCCACCGCGCCCCGCTCATCTCGGTGGGAGGATTTCAGCGGCACACCGGTAAGACCACGTTGCTTAACGCCCTGCTCGGGTTCGCCCCCGCGGCTACCACCTTCGTGGTAACCAAGGGAAACGCCGAACGCTTCGAATTCCTCGAGGACTCGCCGCCCGAGCGGACGTGCGTCCTGGTTGGCGAATTCAGCGACCACATGCCGCGCTATCTCTGGGGGCAGCGAGCCGCTCGGGTGGTGCGGCTGGTCGCAGACGGCTATACCTTCGCCGGCACGATGCACGCCCAGTCAGTCGACGACCTGGTCGAGCAGTTCGTTTCGCCGCCGGTTTCCCTGGAGCGAGCCGATCTCGCCCGCACCGCCGCGTTGTTGATTTTTCAAGACTTCAGGGAGACTCCCGCCGGGGTGCAGCGCAAGGTGACCAGCGTTGCCCGGCTCTACCCCGCCCCGCGGGGTCCCGGAGGGCTGGGAGCGAAGAGTCTGGCGGTATGGGATCCCAGGGATGACACCTGGAACCTGTTCAGCTCTGAGGAAACCTGGGACGAACTGTCCCGCTGGGCGGAGACCACGGCCTCGGAGTTGCGGGCGGAGGTCGACGGACGCCATGACGCCCTGCTGAACCTGGTGGAAAACGGGGTCGAAGGTTACGACCGGGTGCGCGCGGCGTTAGTGGGGACGGCAGGCTGAGGCAGGAAACCCTTTCGGTGGATCCCCTACCCCCCCTGCGGCGCGATCTCGGTCACGAGCGGCTGAGTCACGGGCGCTATGGCGCGGGGCCGCACGGTCTCCTGCCGGAACAGCACCAGCACCGCCCCCATGGTCATCAGCACCGCGGCGATCATCCCGGCGCCGTGCACCACCTGCACGTAGGTCTCCGGGGTCGCCGTCGCCGCGGCTGACCCCAGCAGCACGCTGGCGACGCCGGACGCCACCACCGCTCCGATGGCGTGTCCCATGTTGCGCGTGGTCTGCTCGAATCCGGAGGCGAGGCTGTAGTGTTCCGCGGGCACGGCTCCCAGGATGGCGGAGACGTTGGGGGTGCTGAACAGCCCCAGCACCACGCCCGCCGCCACCATGCGCAACGCGACATCCAGCATGGTGGAGTCAGCCGAGAGGCCCTGGTAGGAGAACAGCAGTACCGCACCCAGGCACATGGCGATGGAGCACGGCAGCCGCGAACCCCAGCGGTCGTACATCCAGCCGCTGGGCACCGCCATCACGTTCAACGCCAGCGACATCGGCACCATGAAAAGCGCCACACCCAGCGGCGAATACCCCAGGGCATTCTGAAGGTAGAAGGGCATCAGGAAGCTCACCATCAGCATGGTCATGTGGGCCAAACTGTTGGTGATGGCCCCGTTGATCAGGGTTGGGTTCTTGAACAGGCCCAGCGGCAGGATGGGGTGGGCGGACCATTTGGCGTGAAAGCCGTAGGCCACCAGCGCCCCTATAGAAACTGCCGCCAAGGGACCGACATGGGCCAACGTGTGCTGGAGCTCCCATCCCTCCTCCTGCCCGTGCCCCGCTGCCACCACGATGCCGCCGCAACCCACCATGAGCAGCAGCGCACCCATCGGATCGAAGGGGCGGCCACTCTTCCGGGCGACCGATGGCAGCTTGAGCCCCAGACCCAGGGTCACCAGCGCGGGCGCCAGGATCAGCAGGAACGGGGTATACCAGGGAGCGAGCTCCGCGAGGACGCCAAAGGCTGGCTGGCCGAGCCCCACCGAGAGGTAGCCACCCAGGAAGGTGAGCCCCAGGGCTCGGCCCCGCTCTTCCGCCGGGAAAGCCGCGCTGATGAGGGCGGGGGTGGTCACCATTACCATGCCGGCGCCCACGCCCTGTACCACCCGGAGCGCAACGAAGGGTTCAATGCTTCCCGCGAAGGGCGTCACCGCCAGGCTCACCAGCAATACCAACAGGCCGGCGATGAAAACTCGCTTGCGGCCGAGGATATCGCCCGCCGACCCCACCGGCAGCATCGTCGCCGCCAGTGCCACAAAGTGGCCGGTCACCGCCCACTGCGCGGTGGGCAGCTCCACCTGAAACGCCTTGGCGATGGTGGGCATGATGACTGCGACGGGAAAGCTGGCCATGTTGCCTACAAACAGCCCCATGGCGCAGGTGAGCAACACCAGCCACTTGCCGCTGACCGCGGCCGACCTCGTCGCACCGGCGATGGTTTGGTTCAAGGCTTGGATCCTCTGAGGAAACTCTCTGTTGTTGAGAGGCGCCGGCCGCTTCCGGCGGCAACCACCGTTGCAAGACTAGCATTTTGGTAGCTGCGGCGCAAACCATGACCCACCTGGTAATCAGGTTGCGGCTAGTTGTTAGAACCGTCGTTTGGTAAGAGTAGCGCGGTCGGAAGTAACTTCGTTCACGCCGCAGCAGGTCGGTTCCCTCGGGCGAGGCGATGTCCAACTGCCCATGGACGCTGACCCCGCTTCGCAAGGCCAGTTGAGCAAACTCCCACATCAACTGGTCACACCCAGAGCCAGGGTTTGCTGCGGTCTCAGGCCCAGCGACCGGCAAACCCGGGGTGGGCACGCCTGTGGGGAGTGTGAGTGAACCCTGATCCCCCATCCAAAAACCTCGTTGGGCCATCCGTAGGAACGGAGTAGGCTAGATGGGAGGTTCAAACCCATCACCAACGAGGTGCGGTCAGTATGGCACAAGGCATCCTTCCCTTCCAGATACGAGGCGGAGATGACCGGGAGC
>SHYD01000092.1 GCA_009692945.1 Dehalococcoidia bacterium
GGTAAGAGTTCACATTCGAATAGATCAGTGTCGTGCGACGTAGATTCTCGCTCCGCTCGAACAGTAACGAGCCGACGCGCGAACCGCTTCAATACTCTTCGAGCCCTGCGAGAAGTTTCCACCGCCTCCGTTGTTCGTTGTGCCACCTTGGTTCGCGTACACTCAAATGTGAACTCTTACTCGAGTGGGCGGAGGCGGGGCCACCCGGGGCCGCTGGCGGGAGTTGTCCAAGAAAGGGACCGTTCGAGAGGCCGATTCCCCTAACGGACCCCTTGATAGATGGCAGGACGGAAGCGGGCCGGTGGAATCTTTTTGCCCGCCTCCTGGGCTGCCATGAGCCAAGCAGCTTTCGCCAGCAACACCTGCTCCAGCGCTTCCACCTGCGTATCGCCAAACGCGGAGCAGGCCTCAAGGTCCGGGACATCGGCCACATAGCCTCCGTCGTCCCGGCTGTAGAAGATGTTGATGTGGTAGTCTTTCATCGTCCTACCTCCAGGATCAACTGGTACCGGTCAACCAGCCGCAAGAGCTGGCGGATCTGATACGGCTTTACCTCGCCCCGAACCTCCTGCAGGTTAAGCATCTCTAATATCTCGGGGTGCCGGAATATGTGATGACTGCCGTTGACTCTTGCGAGGACAAAACCAAGTCCGTGCAGGAGTTCGACCACATCGTTAAAAGAGACATTGCGGACCGCTCCTTGGTACAACCTCCGCAATAGGATTGCCCTATCCATGTGCCCATCCTAACAGTTGGCTAATGGCTCCGGCAACCGCGAAAACGCCCGCCGGGGTGGGCCTTATCCGGAGCGTTTGGCAGCGATTTGACCAATGCGGTCGCCCACATCGTCCGGCTCCCCCGGCCATCCTGCCCGGACTACCGACGCCGACGTCTCCGCAGCCTCTTCACCTGTGCCAGCGCACCGGCGAGCGCAGCCCCGGCCGCCGTCACCACCCATGGCCCCGTGTGCAGCCAGCGCAGCGACAGCACCGCGCTCCAGGTGAACACCCACGCCAGCAGCGCCAGCGCCAGCCCGACGGCGGTGGCGACGCTCACCAGCGCTCCCCAGCGCAGCGATGCCGGCTCGAAACGGAACTCCACCCGGTGCGGGCCCGGCGGCAGCAGCACCGCCCGGAACAGCACGTTAGCCCGCAGGATGGCCGTTTCCTGTCCGTCCACCCAGGCCCGCCAGCCGGGGTAGTGACTGTCGGTCAGCACCAGATAGCCCCCCGCCTGCGTCTCGGCGTCGATCACCACCCGTTCAGGCGCGTACTCGGCGATGGCCGCCTGGCTCAACCCCGGGCCGGCGGACGGGCCGGCCGCCCCGCCGGGTTCGGGCGGCAGCAGCACCTGCCCCGGCAGCAGTTTGGGCAACGCCCTGAGGGCCGCTTCGCCCTCCAGCCACTGCACGTCGGTGGCGATGAACGCCCGGGGCAGCGCCGATTCGTTCTGGTACACCTTAAGATCGCCGGTGTGCACCCGTTTCAGCCGGGCGTCCAGAGGGGCACTCGTGCTGGCGCCGGTGCGGTCATCGATCCAGGCCACTCCCGCGACGCCCAGCACTTCCTGGTTGACCAGCGACTCGATCTGGAACGACTTCGGGCGGAACACCCCCCCGAGATCGAGGCGGGTGGCGTAGGTGCGGCCGGTGGGGAGATCGCGCCGGGCAGCCGCGGGCCGGGGGATCAGATGCCTGACCCCGGTGAGGGGTACCCCCTCCGAATCTGCGGTGTCGACTCCTGCCCGCAGGACCCAGGTCCTCGGCTCGCCCTCCCCCTCGGCGCCCTCCACCACCACCCGCGCCACCGGCGTCCCTTGGGGTACGTGAGCGGCGTTCTCGAGGTAGGTTGCCACGCTGACGTGAGTGGCGATGACCGGTTCCCACTGTTGGAATCGGAAGGGCTGGGCCCCGGTGAGGCGGACCGTGGTGCCCAGGTCGTGATACACGCCGTCGACCCAGGCATCGTTCAACCGGTCCATTACCACGTACTTCACGTTGAGCCAGCCCAGCAGCCATGGGTCGGGGATGCCGGAGATATGGTCGCGGATCAGCGCGGCCGGAGCGCGGTCTATCTGAGCCCGGGCCCCGCCACTGTCAAGCAACATCTCCTTGAACGGGCCCCACTGCTTCAAGGGGAGCAGCCCGCCGTCGTACCCATCGAGCGAAGGGACCCGGAATCGGAGGCCTTGATTCGGCGCCAGTGACTCGTTGTTCTTGATAGCAACGCCGTAGTCCTCGGCGGTTTGGGTTGACAGCGTTGCACTGAGCTCCCCTTGTAGCGACGGCCAGTCGCCCGGAATATACCCGGTGTTGACCAGGCTGAGGGCGCGGAAGGTGCCTGGGTCCTGCATGAGCCGGGTCAGGGCAGGGCGCAAGTCGGTGTACGCTTGGGCCGGCACGGGATGCATCACCGGCAGGTCCTGCCGGCCGAACAACAGTTCGGCGCCCATGACGACCAAGAGCATCGCAGCGGCAACGCCGCCATGGAGGAAGTAAGGCAGTGTGGTGACGCCCACCACCCCCACCAAGCCGGCCGCCAGCCACCACTGCACCACCTCGGGTGCCGGCCAACTCAGTAGGGAACGGCCCGCGTACCCCGAGATACCCACCGCTGCAATCGATCCGAACAGGGTCAGCACCGAAGCGCTCAGCCGGAGCCGGCTCAGGTGGCCGAGCCCGTTGCGGACCAGAGTATCGAGACCGATGGCGGTCAGCCCGGAGAGGCCGAACAGCACCACGAACAGCCAGCGGGCGGGTACCCGGAACAGGCCCACCCCGGGCACGGTGCTGTAGAGCCAGGGGAATGCCGGATTGTAGCCGCCGAGCGCCAGAAATAGACCCGCCACCACAAGGATCAGGAAGAAGTAGGTGTGGGCGCGCGGGCGCCACCAGTGCGGCCCCAGGAGGGCAGTGGTCAGGGCGGCGGCTCCCACATACACGTAGTGTTCGCCAAACGGGAGGTCCCGGTCCACCGGCAGGAACGCTTTCAACACGTCCCACGGCGGGAACGAGAAGGAAACCGCCTCCTTGTAGGTCAAGCCCGCCGCCCGGATCGATTCCCGCTGCAGTTCCAGCGTCGGCAGCAACTGCACCGCAGCCAGGCCCGCGCCCAACAGCATCGTGGCGCTCAGCAGGACCGCGGTGAACAACGAGGCGCCGGCGAACCGCAACAGCATCCGGACGGGATAGAGCAGCCGGAGAGGCAACGGCCTGCCCTCGTGCCCCGTTTCCCGGACCGCCGTCAACAGCGTCTCATAGCCCGCCAGCCCGGCGACGACGACCAGTGTCATGTAGGACTCCTGGGGATGCCCGGCGGTGAGCTGCACCGCCAGGAACACTCCGGCCGCGGCCAGCCACAGCACGTGGCGCCTGGCGTAGGCCTGCTGAAACGCCACGGCGATCCAAGGCGTCCAAGCGGCCGCCTGGACCTGGTTGATGTGGCCGGCCTGCGAGGCGAAGAACCCGCTGAGTGCGAACACCGCCGCTCCGCCGAACGCCCCGATTGAACCGAGGCGCACCGTGAGCCGCAGGAAGAGATACGCGCCTGCCCCGGCCAGACACAGGTGCTGCAGGTACGCTGACGCCACCGCACGCGGGGCGTCGAGCCCCAACACCAGCTGGTTGGGCAGGTAGAACACACCCACCTGCGAGTTCGCCAGCAACGGGACGCCGGTGAACAGATACGGGTTCCACAGCGGCAGTTGGCCTGCTCGCAGCAGGTCAGCCCGGTATTGCCAATAGGGGTAGAAGTAATTGTAGAGGTCGTAGTCGGTGAGAATGCCGTTGCCGAAGGCCAGGGGAGCGTTGAACAAGGCGGCCAGCGCCAGCAGGGTGAGCAGCGCCAGCCCGTCTCTCAAGGGGCCCGGCAACGCCCCTGTATGGCGTAGCGGTGCTGCCGGTGAGCTATCGGTTGGAGGCTGCGTCACGCTTCAGGCTCAGCGGGCACCACTCCAGCGGCTGCTGGGGGAACGCCCGGCAGTGGCCGGGGCGGTCGTGGTAGGCCAGGCACAGGTTGTTCTTGCTCAGAAAGACGCAGGGTTTGGCGTACATCACAAAGACCGTCTCGCGGTTTCCCTCGGCGGGGGGCTGGTAGGGGCCGATGGACGGCTCAGACAAACCCAACCGGATGGCGGTCGCCCGGAGCATGGCCGCCTCCGCGGCCGTCAGCACCACCGACGACGCCTTGCAGCAGCGCGCCCGGCACTCCTCGGCGCAGATCGCCCGGTCGGAGCGGTGCCGCCACTGGTCGACGACGCGCGGGTTGTTGAGTTTACCGTTGCGGGTAGACATGGGTGCGGTTCATTCAGGGGTGTCCAGCGGGTCCCCCATTGGCAGGATGTGCGAGGGGTGTCCCCTCACAATTAAATCTCATGTTTTCTTCTCGGGTGGGAGGGTCGATAGTGACCAGTCTGGGGGTCTTGGCGGGCCAAACCTGGCCTTAAGGGAAGAAACGGAACCGGATCAGCGTGAGCAGCACCGTGAACCCGTCCTGCCAGCGGATGTTCTTTCCCTCGGCGAAGGTCCGGCCCCGGTACGAAATCGGGACCTCGTGGATCGAGAACCCCAGCCGCAGGATCTTCGCAGTGATCTCGGGGTCGAACCCCCAGCGAGGCGACACTAGGTTCAGCCGGTGCGCCACCTCGCACGGGAACACCTTGTAGCAGGTCTCCAGGTCGGTGAGGCGGACGCCGAACAGGAGGTTGGCCACGATGGTGAGCATCCGGTTCCCCAGGGCATTGGCGGCCGACATCGATTGCCGTGACCCGAGGAAGCGGGAACCATACACCACTTTGGATTTCCCGTCTTTGATCGGCTGGAGCAGGTTCAGGTAGTCTCCCGGGTCGTACTCGAGGTCGGCGTCCTGGATGATGACCACCTGCCCCCGCACCTGGGCTAGGCCCGTTCTGACGGCGGCGCCCTTCCCCTGGTTCATCTCGTGGCGGAAGATACGGACGCCGTGATCCTGGGCCTCCTGCTGCAGGATGTCCCAGGTGCCGTCGGCGGAGCAGTCATCGACGCAGATGATCTCCTTCTCCACCGGCACGGCGCGGACACGCTTGAGGATCTCCTGGATGTGGTTGCGCTCGTTGTACACGGGCATCACCACCGAGAGGTAGGGTGGGCTGTCCAAGGTCGATTTCCGGGCTGCCTAAGGCGTTGCCCGGGGCACCTCCGTTGATGTCAGATCAGACGCTGATCCCGTCCAGTTCGAAACGGGGTTCGCGGGTCATTAGTTCCATGATGGCGCGCCGGGGTTCCATGCCCTCGTAGAGCACCTTGTAGGCCTCTTCGACAATGGGCATCTCCACGCCCAGCCTGCGGCCGAGTTCGCGGGCCGCGGGCGTGGTGGTGACGCCCTCGGCCGTCCCGTTCACCGATGCGAGGATATCCGGCAGGGGACGTCCCCGCGCCAGTGCCTCGCCCACGATGCGGTTGCGGCTGAGGGGGCTGGTGCAGGTGGCCACGAGGTCGCCCAGGCCCGCCAAGCCGAGGAAGGTGAGGGGGTTCGCCCCCGCAGCCACACCCAGCCGGGTGATCTCCGCCAGGCCGCGGGTCATGAATGCCGCCTTGGAGTTTGCGCCGTACTCCCACCCGTCATTCAGGCCGGAGCCGATGGCGATGATGTTTTTCAGCGCCCCGCCCAACTCGACTCCCACCATGTCGTAACTGGAGTATACGCGGAACAGCGTGGTCATCACCAAGTCGCGCGCCGCAGCCGCCACCGATCGGTCCTCGCTGGCGATGACCGTGGCGGCGGGCATCCCCTGGGCCACCTCCCGCGACAGGTTGGGGCCCGAGAGCACGCAGCAACGGCCATGAAGCTCCGAGGGCAACTCCTGCCGCAGTACCTCCGACATTCGGAGGCAGGTCTCCAACTCGAGGCCCTTTGCGGCGCTCATCACGATGCACCCCGGCGTGAGCAGCGGCGCCAGCAGCCGCGCGTTCTCCCGCATCCGCTGCGAGGGCACCGCCAGCAGGGCCATCTCGGCCCCGGCCAGGGCATCGTCGAGGGCCGCCGTGGCGGTGAGGCAAAGCGGGAAGGGAAACCCGGGCAGCCGGGCAACGTTCTCCCGCCGGGCGTTCAGTTCGGCGGCCTCCTCGGGCGTCCGGACCCACAGCGCCACGTCGATGCCCTTCTGGGCGATGACGATGGCCAGGGTCGTCCCCCATATCGTCGATCCGATGACCGCAACTCTTGCCAACGGCGCCCACCTCGATGGTTCCTACGCCAGGTCCGCGATCGGGCGCCCGGGCGTGTCTAAGGACTGTGGGTGCAACGATACGCCATGCGGGGGGAATGGGCCAGCGGGAGCAGGGGGGGGCAGGGTTACGCGAACAGTGCGGCGTAGGGCATTCACCGTAGCGGCGGGTTCAAACCCGCCTGCGTCCCCCGCCGCGGCCAGCCTACCCGGGGACTTCACCTCGCTGTCCCCGGCAGGGGTTTTTCTTGGAGTGCGATTCGCCCGCTGAAAGAGGGGCTGGCTACCTTTGCACGGATGTCAGCGTAAGTAGCTGGGCGAGCAGCCCAGACCCGGGGTCTTGGCCCGGTGCAATCAGCAGCTTGAACATATAATCCGCATCTTCTGGTCCCACCGCTTCCCCATGCGCCGCCTTATTGCGGATGTTGATCGCAGAACTGAGCCGGCCCTGGAAATCCGCGCCAGAGAGAAAGTCGCCCTGTTGACCGAACACACGGCGGACTCTGGTTGAGAAGTTCGGATTCTTGGTTAAATCCTGGAGTCTCTCGAACACTGATTTTCTGCGGGTCGGCAGGGTTGGTCTTGGCAATAAATCAGCCAGAGGGTTGTTGACTTGCCGATCAACAATCTTTTCCAGCAGTCCACCA
>SHYD01000093.1 GCA_009692945.1 Dehalococcoidia bacterium
GCTCGCCTTGTCCGACCCCATCTGATATCGTGTCCCCATAGCGTACCCTTCCTTGCTCGCCCCTCATTGAGGCGGTGTTGCTCTTCACCTGGAAGGGACGCTCCTTTTTCGACCGGAGCCCAATTTCCACAACTTCTGATGCTAGCTCTTGAGGTGCCGCGTTGGTGACATCGCTGGCACCTCAAAAAGCCCTGAGGCACGGCAAGGTAAGCCGTCCGCGGGCGGGTTTCAAACCCGCCCCTACCATGGACCTTTCCAGATCTGTGTTCATCTGCGTAATCTGCGGATCATTCGGCCCGATGTGTTAGCATTAGACCATCCACCCCAGAGAGGCACCTGTACATGTCAATGGATATGGACTACCCGGTGGACCTTTCGGAAGTGCTCGATATCGTCGATTCTTCCGAAGTCGTCATCGTCCGCTTCTCCACCGTCCCCAAACGCCTGCTGATCGACTTCCGCTGCGCGACCACCGAGGCGCCGCTGGTGAGGTTGGTGCGGCGCGCCCGATCCGCCGAAGAGCGTTTCCGCGAGTTGCGCCGTCTGCGCCCCGGCGTGCAACTGCCCGACCAGATCATGACCTTCCACTGGCCCAAAGATGTGACCAGCCTGGAACGCCTGGGCGTCCTCTCCCGCATCACCGATAAGGCGCTGCGGGCCGGCCACCCCGACACCGAAACTCAGTGCCGCCGGGTCTACGACGAACTGCTGGCCTTGGAGCGGGACGAGTTGGTGGCCGCCGTCACCGGCGAGGGCTACCAGACGCTGTGGGAACGCGGCCGATAACCGTTCCGTTGTGAAACTGGATCGGGACCGGCTCTCTCCGGTTCTATTGCCCCGCCCCCCGGCAGAAAAGAGAGAGGATTTGTTCTTGGGGGACACCCCCAACCCCCCGGCAAGAGGGCTTCGCCCCCCGGTACTCCCCGTGTTGCCGCGCCCGAGGCGAGGTGCGGCGCCTCCTCCGGGTTCCGAAACCCCATCGTGACCCCACCCAAGGACCTCAAGTACTGGGTCGGCTTCTCGCTGATCCCCGGCGTGGGCCGGGCGCGGATTGCCCTACTGGAGCAGGGGTTCCCCGACCTTGCCGCCGCCTGGCAGGCTCCAGCCGCCACGCTGTTGGCGACGGGGCTGGACCGGCGCACCGTCCGCTCCATTGTGACTCGCCGGGACACCGTGGACCCGGATGCCGAGATGGCCAAGCTACACCGCTTGGGCGTTCACACCCTGACGCCGGTCGACCCCCGCTATCCCGCCCTGCTGCGCGAGACCGACGACCACCCGGCGGTGCTCTACGTGCTCGGTGAGATGCTGCCGGAAGACCGGGCCTCGCTGGCCGTGGTGGGCACCCGCCGGGCTTCGGCCTACGGCCGGGAGGCCACCTCCCGGCTGGTGGCAGACATGGTCCGCAGCAACGTGACCATCGTCAGCGGCCTGGCCCGGGGCATCGACACCATGGCCCACCGCACCGCGCTCGACCACGGCGGGAGGACCATCGCCGTACTGGCCAGCGGGCTGGACACCATCTATCCGGCCGACAACACCGGCCTCGCCCGGGAGATTGTGAAGCGGGGGGCGTTGGTCAGCGAGCACCCGCTGGGCGTAAAACCCGAAGCCTCATTTTTCCCGCGGCGTAACCGCATCATGAGCGGGCTGAGCCTGGGGGTGCTGCTGGTGGAAGCCGGGGAGCAGAGCGGCGCCAGCATCACCGTCCGCTACGCCTTGGACCAGAACCGGGATGTCTTTGCCGTTCCCGGCAGCATCTTCTCCCCGGGCAGCCGCGGCGCCCACCGCTGGATCCAGGAGGGCGCCAAGCTGGTCACCCGGGCCGAGGATGTGCTGGAAGAGTTGAACCTCGCCGTGCTGGGGCAGCAGATGGAGTTGAAAGCGGTGGTCCCCGCCACGCCGGTGGAACAACGCATCCTGAGGCTGCTCTCCCACGAACCGGCCCATATCGATGCCATGGCCCGCCAAACCGGCCTGCCGGTGGCGGAGGTCAGTTCCGCGCTGGCGATGATGGAACTGAAGGGCATGGTGCGCCAGGTGGGCGGCATGAATTTTGTGACCGCCTGAGACCGGAGGGCCCGCTTATGAGCGACGCATCGCCAGGACGCCAGAGGAAGCGCACGACGCCTTGGAAACGCTACGTCATCATCGGCGTGGTGGCCGCGGGGGTGCTGGCCGGCCTGGGGTTTGGCGCGTATCAGCTCTTTTTTGCGTCGCCCTTCGCCACCGTTTCCAGCACCAGCCTCCTGCTGCTTCAGGGAGAGGCCATCGTCCAACACGGGGAGGGTACACAGGCTAAGACGGAGCCGGGAAAGACCGGGATGGCGCTCAACTCCGGCGACCGGCTGCGGACCAACGGGGCCGGTCATGCCGTCGTCACGTTCTTCACCGGCGCCACCGTCACGCTGGGCCCGGACACCGAGGTGCGGATCGCCTCGTTGCTGCAGGGACCCACGGGGGCGGTCGAAGCATCGACGGTGGTGGCGATGCACCAGTTGAGCGGCGTCACCTGGAGCAGCGTCCCCAAGCTGGCCACCAGCGCCTCCCGTTACCAGATCGATACCGCTGCGGGCCAGGCCCAGGCGCGCGGCACCGCGTTCCAGATGAGCGTCGACGGATCGGGCCGCACCGAGGTGCAGACGGTGGAAGGCACCGTCTTGGTCCGGGGTCAGGGTGCCGATGTGACCCTGCCACCCCTGACCCAGAGCACGCTGGAGGCGGGGAAAGCACCCACCCAACCGGCGCCTCTGTCCGGATTCGGCGAGACGGTCCGGTTCACGGTGGGGGCCGGGGTGTGGCCCCGCATCGTCGATGAAGCGGGGCGCACCGCGGGCATGATCGCGCCGGGCATCGTGGTCAATCAGATTTCCGGCGCCACCGTCAGCCTCCCCTTCGCCGCACCCAGAGTGATCGAGTTTCCGGTCACAGCCAGCGGCCGCTATCAGGTCCTGCTGGAAGGCTCGCAGGACGCTCCCTACCAGTTCGTGGCGATCGGATCCAGTAGCAGCGGCCGGTTGGCGCCCCAGGGCGTGCAGGGGGCCATCGTGCCGGGGCAGCGGTTCCTGGGCACGGCCCAACTCACCATGCAAAACCAACGCCTGGCCGAGGTGCGTCTCGGCGAATTCCTCTCGCTCAGCCGCGGCGAAGGCCCCGGGGCTTTCGTGCGCACCCAGCTCGGGGTGGCGGGGGTGGCCCGCACCGCCACCGCGGTGGCCTTCGAGGGCACTCCGACGCCGGTGGTGACCCGCACCCCCACGCCTACGGCCACCCCCACCGCAACGGTGACGCCCACGCCCACCCCAACGGTCACGGCATCCGCCACCAGCACGCCTGCCCCGTCACCCAGCGCTTCGGCCACCCGTCCGCCGTCGCCGCCGAGCCCAGGCCCCACCACCACCGCCACGGTCGTATCGACGCCGGCCCCGGTCACACCCACCCCGCCGCCGCAGACGACCGCGATTTCAACCATCCCGCCTACCCCCACCCCGCCGGTTCAGCCGCGGCCGTAGGGCCATGTCAGAGGGAGTCATGGGGCCGCTTCCATGCTGGTCATAGCCCACCGGGGCGCCAGCGCCTACGCGCCCGAGAACACCCTGGCATCGTTCGAACTCGCCCTGCGCCAGGGAGCGGATGGTGTCGAGTTGGACGCGCGCCTGACGGCAGACCGGCAGGTCATCGTGATGCACGACGCAGCGGTCGACCGCACCACCAACGGGACGGGACCCGTGGAGCGCATGCCGTTATCGGCAGTCCGCAACCTCGATGCCGGCGGCTGGTTCGGCCCTCAGTACGCTGGTGAGCGGGCGCCCACCCTTGCCGAGGTGCTGGACCTCTGCCATGGCCGGGCGCTGGTCGACATCGAGATGAAGAGCGCCCATCCCCTTGCTCTGGGCCTGGCACATCGTGTGGTTGAGGAGATCGACCGGACCGGGGCACGACAGCAGGTGATCGTTACGTCGTTCAACCCATTGGCGCTGGCGGAGGTGCGGCGTCTCCGGCCGGCCATCCCGACCGGACTGCTGTACACGGGCCGCAAGGGCCGGGCGCGGGCACGGCGCGTTTATGCACCGTGGCTGCACCCGGCCATCATGTTGCCCCACGACTCGGTGGGCAGCCCGCCTTTCATCAGGTATTGGCACGCGCTGCACCGGCTGGTGTACATTTGGACGGTGGACGGCGAGCAACGGATGCGCCAGCTTTGTCTGGCCGGAGCCGACGGCATCATCACCAACCGCCCCGACTTATTGCGAACCGTGCGCGACGGGTTGGTGAGCGCCCGGTTCACCTGAAATCGGAAAGGGTGTTACGTGTTCAGAGTTAAGGGGTCGCCGCCTTCTGGGCGGGAGTCCAGAGGGCCTCGGCCCGTTGGCTGGGGGTTTGGGGCAGCCCCCAACAACGAAACTTCCATTTCATCTGGACGGGCGGCGCGGGGTCGCTTCCTCAGCAACTCGTCCCTTCAGCTGTGAACAGTTGCAAAGAGTGGTACTGCTCAGAGATATGGGGCAGAGACCTTCGAAGCGGGTGTGCAGAGGGCAGCCGCCCTTTGCCGGGGGTTGTTGGGGGTGACCCCCAACAACAAACTCTCTCTTTTTCTGGGGTGGGGTAGCTGTACGGTTGTTATCGCCTCCCGGCGCGAACTCGTCCCCTCAACTGTGAACGGTTGCAAAGGGTCGGGAGGCATGCCTCCCGGTTACGATTCGCGCGCCGCTCAGGCTATCTGGTAACGCCGGCCCCGATCGCGGGCCGGACCGAGGAGTGATCATGGACGAACCGTTGACCTTCAGGTGCATCAAGGACGAGGTGAGCCCCGAGGAGTGGGAGGCCCGCAAGACCCTGGCCGCCTGCTACCGGTTGGTGGACAAGTTCGGCATGACCGACCTGATCAACAACCACATCACGGTGCGTGTCCCGGGCGCCGAGCACCACCTCCTCATCAACCTGTTCGGGCTGCTCTACCGGGAGATGACCGCCTCCAGCCTCGTCAAGATCGACCTGGACGGCGACATCGTGTGGAAACCGGAGAGCCCGTACGGCTACAACCGGGCGGGCTACGTCATCCACGGGGCGGTGCACAAGGCGCGGCACGACGTGAAGTGCGTGCTCCACACACACACCCGCGCCGGAATGGCCGTCTCATGCATGGCCGAAGGCCTGCTGCCCATCACCCAGACTGCCATGCGGTTCTACGACCGCATCGGCTACCACGATTTCGAGGGGCTGGCCATCGATATGGACGAGCAGGAGCGGCTGGTGCTGGACCTGGGCGACCACCCCGCGCTGGTGCTGCACAACCACGGACTGCTGACCTGCGGCCCCGGCATCCCCGAGACTTTCTACCTGATGTATCACCTGGAGATGGCCTGCCGGGCGCAGGTGGACATCATGTCGGCGCGGGCCGAAGTCATCATGCCGCGGGATGGCGTGGCTGCGCTGACTGCCCGCCAGTGGGAGGACGCCATCCCCTGGAACCGGCGCGGGCGCAATACTGCCGGGAAGCAGGCAGCGGCCACCTACAACCCCGGCTCAGCGGATACCGATGTCTCCTTCGAGTGGCCTGCCCTGCTGCGCATGCTGCGCTACGAGTCGGCCGGCTCTCCCTACCCGGCGTACGATTCGTGAAATCAATTATCATTGACCTCAAGTACTGACCTGCTGTCCAGTGGGATTTCGGCAAGCTTTCGCTGGGGAAGGCGCTGGCAGGGAGGAAATCATGCCTAACGATACGTTGACGATGGTTTTAGAGGGCGTGGTGACCATGGAGGATTATGCCCAGGCGATCACCCGCTTCAGTGCGCCTGTCGCCGCTTTGCAGCGCGAAGTGAGCGCTGGGGACAGCATTGAGTGGATCATCCAGGAACTTCATGCCGGGCAGCGCCTACGCCACGGCGCGTGGTTTCGCAGACGTGCCCGCGCCGGTCGAGCGAGTGGTGCAGGCGTATACGGCAACCGGGCGCTCCCTCGCGTTAGGGGCGCCGATCCCGTACCCTGGTCCGGTCACCCGCGAAGCCCGGGCTCTCTCGGAGGTCCTGAATGGGAAGATCACGGCGATACGATTCGAGACTGCTGAAGAAGACGTTGTAATTCAAGGCCCATGGGGCCAAGCCCACCCCCCTCTGCAAGACTATGGCAAACTAGCTGCTTATGGGGCCATAGCCGGCCGAATTCAGACCCTTTCCAACCGGCAAGGCCTCCGGTTCACCCTCTACGATAGCTTGCACGATCGAGCCGTTTCCTGCTATTTGCAAGAAGGCCAAGAGGAATTGCTCCGAAATCTTTGGGGAACCAGAGCTATCGTACATGGCTGGGTGAGCTAGCATCAGAAGTTGTGGAAATTGGGCTCCGGTCGAAAAAGGAGCGTACCCTTCCAGGTGAAGAGCAACACCGCCTCAATGAGGGGCGAGCAAGGAAGGGTACGCTATGGGGACACGATATCAGATGGGGTCGGACAAGGTGAG
>SHYD01000094.1 GCA_009692945.1 Dehalococcoidia bacterium
TTTCCGCACCGCTTTGACGACTACGGCATCTCAGCAACGTGTCAATCTGTTCGGTCAGAAGCGCCCCACAATCATAGGTGGCATGTCAGAATCGCAGCCGTTAGCCGTAGCCGCTCTGTAGGGACAGCATTCGACCGTGGCTGAGGACATCACTCATAGGAATGAGCGAATAGCTTCGCTCCCGCAGGCAAGTTTGCACCCAAACCGACGTCCGAACGGCCCAAAACGGGGAGAACCTTTGTGGTTCCCCCCGTTTTGGGGCAAGGGTCTTTTTCGGCCGGCCTAGGATAACGTGGTCCTGCGGCGGGACCGCATGGCAGTTGCGGTGACCGCCACGGCCGCAAGCGCGCCCGCACCGGCGATGGTGTAGGGAGCGCCGATGACGTCAGCGATCATGCTCATGGGAAGGGTCGACAGCGGCATCAGGGCAAAGGTCATCATGTAGACGCTCATGACCCGCCCGTGCATCGACGAGTCGGTGTTGACCATGACCAGCGTGTTGTTGAGCGCCATGTAGATGTTCCCTAGCACGCCGACCAGGAACATCATCACCAGGGCCAGGGGATAGGTCGGACTCAACGCGAACAGGACGAGGCTCAGGCCGAAGCCAGCGCCGGACGCGATGAGAATGCGGTCCTTACGCGGCGAGGCCGACACATAGGCCACCACCAGGAACCCCGCCAGCGCGCCGGAGCCCGCAACACCCGAAAGGAGCCCAAGCCCCTCGGACCCGACATTGTGCACCTGCAGCGCGAAGAGGGGCAGCAGCGATTGGTACGGCATGCCCAGGAGGACGACCGCAAAGGCGGCCATCAGCAGGGTCTGCAGCGCCGGATTGCCCCCAATGTACCTCAGGCCGGAGGTCAACTGGGTCGCCATGGAGCCACGCATCGGCTGGCCCCGCCCACCGCGATCTTTCGGAAGCTTGAGCAGCAAGAGCAGTCCGGCGAGGTACAGCACCGCCGTCGCCATGTAGACCCCGGCGATGCCGATGGCCGGAATGCCGATGAGGATGCCCGCCAGCGACGGACCAACGATGCGCGTGAGGTTCATTCCGGCATTGTTTAGCGCGACGGCATTAGCCAGCCGGTCGAGCCCGACGATGGCGGGAACCAGCGCCTGCCGCGCTGGCATGTTGAAGGCGAAGACGGTGCCCTGCACCAACCCGAGGGCCGCGAGATGCCAGATTTGGATGAGGCCGGTGGCGACCAGGATGGTGTTGATAAGCGCCACGATTGCCATGGCGCCCTGACTCATCACCAGCAGGTTGCGCTTGGGGAAGCGGTCGGCAACCACCCCGCCGACCAGGCAGAAGAGCAACTGCGGAACGCCCCATGCAACGGTCACCGCGCCGAGGGCCGTGGCCGTCCCGGCGATGCTGTAGGTCAGGTAGCCCATGGCGACCATCTGCATGCCCATTGCGGTCATGCCGGTGAGCATGGAGAACCAGAGGATGGTGAAGTCACGTTCCTTGAACGGATCGAGGAAGCGGCCGGCGGCTGCCGGTCGCCGTGGTGCCGGGGCCTCGGGGACGGCGGCCGGAGACGCCGTGCGGAGGCTTTCGGCGGACGGTCTGGTGTTCCCGATCAAAGGGCATTTCTCCTGTTGCGGCGTGCACGTTTGGAACGCCAGCTCAACGATTGTACCGCATTCCTTCGGAACTGGAAATATTCGAAGGTGGAAGTTCTCTACGAATCGCTCCTCCGCCCAACGTGACGGGAGCGGGTGTCCCAAGGCATGCCATGCCATGCCATGCCTTGGGACCGCCCTCAGGACGCCGGGGAGTGTCCCCTCCTGAAACACCCCCTCAGGCGGCCGGCGACGAGGCGAACCTCAGGTCCGCCCAGCAGCAACGAGACGGCGACATACCAAACGGCCCGGATCGGTACCCCGGCGGCAACCTTCAGCACGATCGAGGTCCGGGGCGAGAGATCGGCTTCGGCCATGAGCGAGAGCATCCCTAGCAGCACCAGGCCCATGCTGGCGGCCGCAGCGGCCGACCGGGCACCCGTCGAGAGCAGGGCCGCGGTCTGCAATCCGGGCACCCGGGCGCGCAAGACCGGGTACGTCCCGGCGAACTCGGCGATGGTAGGGAGGGACATCCCAAGGGCTAGGCCCGCATGACCGAACCGGTCCATGAGGGCAAGGCCGAACCCCAGATTGAGCGCCAGTGCCAGCGCAGCGAACAGCAGTGGCGTGACCGTATCGTGCAAGGTGTAGAACCCGCGGGTGATGACCTCCAGGCCGGCGTAGGCGAAAAGGCCCGCGCTGTAGCAGGCCACGGCCACGGCGGTGGCGCGGGTGGCGTCGTCCTGGAACATGCCCATCTGGAACAGCAGGGCCACGATGGGCTGCCCCAAAGCGGCGAGCCGGTCGCCGGCGGGGATGTTGAGAAAAAGCATCAAGCGGCTGCCCAAGGCAAGGGTGTCTCGCAGGCGGTCGGTGGCGTCACCGGCCGCGAACTCCGCCAGCGTGGGGAACAACGCGGTGGCGAAGGATATGCCGAAGATGCCCATGGGCCCCATCATTAGTGCCCACGCGTAGGTGAGCGCCCCAGACTGCCGGCCCCCAGGCCGGACGCCAGAACCGTCAGGACCAGGAAGTTCCCGTGCGTGGCGGCGAGTCCCAGCACCCGCGGCGCCGTCAGCCTCGCCACCTCCCGCACGCCCCCGATGACCGAGGTCGGCAGCAAACGAGTACACCATGCCGTGGGCCTGCAGCCCGGGCGCCTGGGTCGCCAGGTGGCGCGCTGAGCCGATCACCACGCCCCAGGCCGGCCAAAGACCCCCAGCGGCCCTGCTAGCGTAACGGCCCTAATGACAATAGCGGCGTTGTACAGCAGGGGCGCGACGGCGGGGAGCAAGAAATGGTGCCGGGCGTTGAGGATGCCGGTGATAATGCCGCTGGCACAGAAGAACACCGGCGAGAGGAGCATGAGCCGGGTGAGGTCGACGGTGAAGCTGCTGGTACTCGGGCGCGAAGCCGGGGACCATCCACGGCACCACAACCGGGGCGGCGACGAACGCCTCGGCGATCGCCACGAGGGCGGCGATGAGGACCAGGTTGAGGACCGAGCTGGTGACCTCCCACGCGTCGTCAGGTTTGCCCTGGGCCAGGTAGGAGGCGAAGGTGGGAACAAAGGCGCTGCCCATGGCAGCGCCGGCAAGCAACTGGAAGATGAGGTCGGGGATGCGGAAGGCGGCAAAGTAGGCGTCGAGGTCCGGTCCGGCGCCGAACGCGGCGCCCAGGACCATGTTGCGGACCAAACCCAGAAGGCAGCTGGCCAGGAAGTCTCCGGCCAGGATGAAGGCGGCTCGCTGACACTACGCGCAATACCCACGGTCGCGGCGGCCGAAGCCGCCGTCCTCTTCCCCCGGCGCCGCGCGCCCTACCTCTCTCCGATAACGCCGGAAGGGTAGCCGCCGGACGTCATCGGGAGGCGGGGGAAGTTACGATAGTCCCTCAATTGCGTCGAGGCGGTAGCGCGACGTGCCGCCGGGAGCCTTCACCTCGATCACGTCGCCGGGGACCCGGTCCACCAGCGCCCGGCCCAGGGGCGCCACCACGGAAACCTTGCCCTGTCCGATATTTGCCTCGTTGGAGTGCACCAGTGTGTACCGCACCGGGGTGTCGTTGGCCAGGTCGAACAGCACCACGCTGGAGCCGATGCCGGCCCGCAGGACGGAGACCTGCTCGTTCCGCACCACCTCGGCCCGCTTCATCACCGCTTCCAAGTCACGGATGCGGGCCTCAATGAGGCCCTGGCGGTGGCGTGCGGCGTCCAGCGGCGCGTTCTCGCGGAAGTCCTTGTCAGCCATGGCCTGGCGCAGCTCGTCGGCGATGTCGGGGCGCTGCGCATACAGGGCCTCGAGCTCGGCCTTGAGGTTCGCGTGGCCAGCAACAGTCAGCCGGACCGCCTCGGCGGTGATCTTCGTGGCCTTTTCTTTGCTGCGAGAACCGGACTTGCGCACCTTAATATGGGTGGCAAGGTTCTCTTGGATGAAGCCTTCTTTGCGGCAAAACATGAGGAAGTTCTTGAGCGGGGCCAAGCGGGACGCCGGATCCACGGTGGCGGCCAGCCGTTCGGTGTAGCGCTCGATGTCGTACGGTCTCAGGTCCCGCAGGGGCCGGGTGCCGCCGAACCAGCGGGAGAAGAGATTGAGCTCCTGCTGGCTGACCAGACGGCTCGCCGCACCAACTGCGCCGAGGTACCGGGATACTGCATCGCCAAGCAACGTTTCCTGACTTTGTTCGCTAACCATTTGCGACTCCTCACTGCCCGGATCTCTTGAATGACCGCCCCAGAGCGAACGGCAGTCCTCTCTGTTCCTAACACGACGTTATGTGGACACCTGCTCCCGTTCGGTATCCTGTGGCGCGACGGTGATGGATGGAGCCGGGCCACTGGCGATCAGCTCTTTCCTCGTGAACACCAAGTGGCGCATCTCGTCCTGCGGCGCGCCCGCGTCGATCTTGGCACGGATTTCCGGGAGCGCCCGGGCGACGATGCGTTGAATGGCTTTCTCTTTGTCGTCTAACAGAAGGAATTGTCGGGGGTTGTAGAAGGCGTGAAAGCGGAAGCTGCGGACGCCGGAAGCCTCGTTAAAGACCTCAAAGGCTTCTTTTCCTTCCAGCACCTTGTAGTTCGGTTCCCGAGTATCGTAGATCAAGAAACCGCGGTACCGATCAACCAGTGGCACGCCGGATCTCCTCTGTGATCATTCTTGGACGGTTGCCCGGCGGCGCCGGGACGATGCACCTACAGCCGCAGACGAAGGGGCCGCCTGCGGCCCGATATGGTCGACCATGGACAGGGCGTCCCAGTGCTCAGGGGTGAGCTCGTCGGGCCAGACCGGGAAGTTCGGATTCACCAGCCAGCCCTCGCCGGTTTCCTCGACCTCGACGATGTACAGCGCTCGGACCGTACGCCAGCCAGCGTTGTCGCACACAATGTGCAGAATGCAGTCGCCGGGGAGCGGCAGGCTGACGGCCTGCTCGGTGGGAAATTCGAAGAGCCGTCCGTTGCTGGTGACGATGGCGATGCTGGACGGATCGGCGGAGCGGGTGATGTCGACCACTTCGAAGAGGCTCGCCCTCCCGCCGGACTCCAACCCATCCACCCGCCACCTGCCCGTCCGCCGGTTGCCGTCCCCGATTCGTCGGTATTCGTGTACCGGCGGCATAAGTTCTATCCTAGCGCATTCCCATGCCACCCGCAACATGGCGGGGGCCGGCTGTTCCGCGTGTGGTCGACCCGGTGGAGGAGTGCCCCCAAGGGGAATTGAACCCCTGTTTCGACCTTGAAAGGGTCGCGTCCTCGGCCACTAGACGATAGGGGCGTACCGCTTCATTGTAGCAGATGCGGGTGACTGGGCCAAGAGGGACCCCTGCCGGCCGCAGGGCTTCTGCTTTCTGGAATGGAGCAACCGTTGGCGGTGCGCAACGCGGTGTCCGTTTACCCTTCGACGGGTTCAGGGCGAACGGACACCTCCGTGGTTCAGCAAAGAGCACGGGGGAGCGCACACCCGTTCGTGGCGAGCCCGTCGAACCATGGACGGGTGTGCGCGGGTGCGGCCATCGGCTTCCCTGGCTCTCGGTTAACAGAGCGGAGGTACTCCTGCCCAGCCGGCGTAGCTCTCGCCACGGCCTTGCCACGGCCCTGGGCCCCACCTCCGGGCGAGCTAGCGGATAGCCCCTGAAGCCCGCAGCTCCTCGATATCTGCTGCGCTCAGGCCCAAGCCGGCGAGCACGTCCTGAGTGTGCTGCCCGGTGCTGGCGGCGAAGTTCCGGAAGCCTCCGGGGGTTTTTGACAGCTTCGGCGCAAAGCCGGTCTGATGGACGGTGCCCAGCGTGGGGTGCGGCAGGTCGACAATCATCTCCCGCGCCCGGACGTGGGGATCGTTGGCCATTTCGGCGGGCTCCAGCACCCGCATCGCGCACTGGTCGGTCTGATTGAGCAGGTCGAACCATGCCTCGCGCGTCTTCGTGCGGAAGATGTCGCGGGCTGCCGCGATCATCGCCGCGTGGGCCTCGGGCCCCGCCTGCTCATGCTCCAGCCAGTCTTCGCGGCCGATGCTGCGGCAGAAGTTCTCGTAGAAAT
>SHYD01000095.1 GCA_009692945.1 Dehalococcoidia bacterium
CAGGGTCACGGTATCCATCGTGGCGACGGCGTCGTAGATGGGACTGGAGTCAAGCACCCGGCGCCGCCCCAGCAGCCCGGCATCGCGGCCGACCTCCAAGGTCACGTCGAAGATGCGATTCGGCTGCTCTGAGCGGGCGAGGCGGGCCCACATATCCACCAGCATGGTGTGCACGAAGCTCGGGTAGTCGAAGTCAAGCCCGCCCGCCGCATACTTCCAGCGGACATCAAAGGCGAACCGGTCAACCGCCTCCCGATCGCTAGGAGAGCGCCCCGCCTTGTGAACGGCTCCGCCCATAGGGCAGCAGGTCCGGACAAAGCATCGGACCTGGGGAGCGATACCGAAGCGAATGATAGGATGAGGCCCCGCAGCAACTGCGGGGCCTCATCCTATCCAAACCCGTGCGGCTGGGCTCAACGCCCGGTCAGAGATTCTCCCCTTGGTAGATGCCCTCGTATCCCCGTGCCACCCCCGAGGCAAGTGTGAAAAACACCAGTTGCAGGATCCGGGCGTCCCTTGACACCCGAAACCCGTGGGGGTTGAGGACGCTCATCAGGCACTGTGAGCGGCCGTGATACCCCGCATCCCAGACCGCGTTGTGGATCGCCACCCCGCAGCGCAGCAGCGAGGAACGCGGCCATGCCAGGGCGGTGAGTGTGTTCGGAAGATGGACCACCTCGTTGAAGGTCACCAGATAGGGGCCGGCTGCCAGGTGGACCCAGCCGTCCGCATCGAACTCCTGGTCCACGGCCGACGACAGGACGCGCTCGGTCTGCGACACCCCCACCTGACCGATGGTGGCCAGCCATGCGGCCGAGCGCAGGGTGAGATCGATTCCGTTCGGCTGGAGTTGGTCATCGGGGCTCGGCATCCCCTCGACCAATGGAGGAGAGCCCTCCAGGAGGTGGGCGAGGCTCGCACGGTCCAAGACGCCGAGAGGCGAGTTTTTCTCCGTGGGCTCCAAGGTCACAGAGCCGGCCCCAGGGTTTCTTGGAAAAAGGCCGCCACGGCGGCGGACAGCACGCCCTCGCTGCCCTGCCAGAAGTGGTCCACCCCAGGGAGCATCTGAAGCCGCTTGGGTTCGGGCAGGCGGTCCACGTACTGCTCCAGGCCGGCGGCAGAGACGGTGTCCAACTCACCGGAGATGAAGAACTTGGGGCAGATGCAGGCGTCAAGGTCAACTCTATCGGGGAGCCGCTGGCTGGGCAGCGCCACAAACGCGGCGGCGACGACCCGCGGATCGCGTCCGGCGACCGTGAGGCTGACGCCGGCGCCAAAGGAGTAGCCCACCAACCCCACACGGGCCGGATCGCATCCGGGCTGCACCGTCAACCAGCCGACGGCGCCCTCGGTGTCGAACGCTTCGCCCTCGCCCTTGGTGTGCTGCCCCTGACTCCGCCCGATGCCGCGGAAGTTGAACCTGAGCACGCCAAACCCCAGCCCGGCGAGGACCAGCGCGAGGGCAGACACCACGTTGTTCTGCATGGTTCCGCCGTAGAGGGGATGAGGGTGGCAGATGACCACTCCGGGGCCCGCGGCGCCCCCCGGAGTGGGGGCCGAAAACAGCCCCTCCAACGTGAGGAGGGCCGAGGGATCGGCGGAAGGGAAGGTCACGGGCTGTTCGGCCATCGATGCGGCTCCCGGGCGGTCCGCCCTCGCAGCGGCGCGGCGCCCACCGGCATCTTAGAGGACGGCGTGGCGCGGCGCAAGCATGGGCGCTCCTTCGGCCTTCTTTCGGCCTTACCCCCCTTGACGCCGATGCCACAAATCCAGATAATCGAAACGTCCGTTCTGTCGGACGATCACCCGATAGCTGTTTGAACCCATGACCTTCTTTGAAACCGTGGCCAGCATGCTGGACGCTGAGGTGCCTGCCCTGGCGGCAGACCTAGGCATGTCCGTGCCTGACCTCCATCGCCGGATGGCTAGCCACCTAGCCACGATGGCAAAGGAGTGGAGGGCGCAGAAGACGCCCGAGATCGCGTACGAAGACCCCATTTGCTGGCTGGCCTACATTTTTGGCCATGTCCCCATCAACGCAAACCTTTTCTATCACGCTCTTGTGGATCCGTACGCCGGGCCCCTAACGCAGGGACCCGTCAGCCTCAGCCAGAGCATACGCAGTCACGTGGGTCGCCGACGCCCCGTCCCACCTGATTCACTTCAATGGCGCCCGATTTCTCGGGCCTCACATCTCGCCTGAGGAACAGGCTACCTCGGGTAGTTGATTTAATGGATGTTGGTACCAGATCAATGCGCCACGTCGATCTCCGCAGCGATACCGTCACGCAACCCACCCCCGCGATGCGGGAGGCGATGTACCGGGCGGAGATCGGCGACGATGGTTACGGCGAAGACCCGACGGTGAACCGGCTGGAGGAGGTGGCGGCGGAACGGATGGGCAAAGAAGCGGCGGTCTTTGTCGCCAGCGGCACCATGGGCAACCTGGTCGCCATCCTCACACACTGCGGCCGGGGCGATGAAGTGGTGATGGGCGACGAGTCCCATATCTTCTGGTACGAGAACGGTGGCCCGGCTACCCTGGGCGGGATTCACGTCCGGACGGTGGCGAATGCACCAGACGGAACGCTCCCGCTGGACAAGCTGGCTGCCGCCATCAGACCCGATAACAACAAGTTTCCCCGCACCAAGCTCATCTGTCTGGAGAATACTCACAACCGTTGCAGCGGCAAGGTGCTCTCCCGCGAATACAGCGCCGAGGTCCATGCCTTGGGCCGGGAACATGGCGTCCCAGTGCACCTGGACGGCGCTCGCCTCTTCAACGCCGCCGTCTACCTCGGAATCGATGCATCGAGGCTGGCGGGCGAGGCCGAGTCGGTGCAGTTCTGTTTTTCCAAGGGATTGTCGGCGCCGGTGGGCTCGGCGCTGTGCGGCAGCGGGGCGTTCATTCAGGAAGCGCGGCGCTGGCGTCAGGCGCTGGGAGGCGGCATGCGGCAGGCGGGCGTGATCGCGGCGGCGGCTCTGGTGGGGCTCGAAACCATGGTGGACCGGCTCGCCGAGGACCACGAGAACGCCCAGGTCCTGGCCGATGGTCTGGCGGCCATCCCGGGGTTGGACCTGCGTCCCGAGGAGATCCAGACCAACATCGTCATCTGCCGGCCGCTGGCAATGCCGTCGGACCTCTTCCTGCGGCGGCTGGCCGAGCATGGGGTGAAGGCGGCGAACTATTGGGGCGGGCTGGTGCGCTTCGTCACCCACTACGGGATCGAGCGGGCCGATGTGGACCATGCGCTGAAGGCGGTGCAGGCCGTGATGAGGGGGCCGGAGTAGCCGGTCAGCCGATGTACAGCCCGGTGGGGTGCTCGGTGACCGCAGTGACCGTGCGGCCTCGGATTGAGAACTCGCACAGCGGCACCTGACGGGCCACGTGCTGCCCGTCCCATAATACGAAGAACGCCCGGTAGTCGCCGTCGGGCCCTTCGCCCCGCCAACCCTCGGGCCGGGTCTCTGCGGTCTGGCGCATCAGAATCAAGTCTTGGCGGGCCGGGTCGAGGCGCATCCGGTAGAGGCGCATCTGTTCGCTGCGCCCCAGGGGAAGTTTCCAGTAGCCGTAATGCTGGGCGCCGTCGTCACTGTACACGTCCAGCACCGGGCTGTAGCGGGGGCCGAAGTAGTCCACCGCCAATTGCAGGCCGTCCTCCCGTGAGCGGCCGTTCCAGCGCACCAGCACGGTCTCCGGATGAGACCTGACCTCCGCGGGCGCCGCGGCCGCTCGCCGGACCTGCACCGACTTCACGAACACCGGCTGCAGGTTCTCGTTCTGGACGGTGATCTCGGCAGGGAAGCGGACGCCTCTGATGGGATAGGAGGAGAGGCCGGGGCGGACCGTGACCGCCTCGGCCCGGCCATTGACGGTCACGGTGACGTCTTGCTCCCGGAACCCAGCGATGGTGACGACCAGTTCTGGGTGGGCACGGGGCGCGGACCCCGCCGGCTCAGGAATGGCGAACTCTTGGGGACGGCCCCGGACCGTTTCGTGATAGCGGGTTTCCGGTGGCGTCGTTTCCGCCAGCGTACCCATGAGCGGCGGCGACCATCCGGTGAACTCGGGGTACCCATCGGATGTCCAGCGATCGATGACAACCCCTGCGGTGGATCCGTGGCCCGCCGTGCGGCGCACCACCGGCGGGGTGGCGCCGAGTCCGAGGTCGTGGGTGTAGTCGAGGTCGGATGGCCCGCGGTGCAGCCTCAGTCCCCCGCCCTGCCAGACCACCGAGCGGGCGGGGTAGAGTTCAGGCTTGGGCGCCTCCTTGTCGAGGAAGAGGGCGTAATCGTAGACGCCGCTCTCACGCACGCGATAGAAGGTGGAGTAGCCGGTGGCGGCGAAACCGTACAGTTGGGTATGCCGTAAGAAATACATCAGCGCCCCAGCTTTGGGCCCTTGATACTCCTGGTTTCCGGAAACAAACACGGCAGCGCCCGCCGGGATGGCCCGCTCGATTGCATCCAACTCCCGGTAGGCCATGGTGCTCCGCTCACGGCTGGAGGCGACCAGGCCGGCCACGCTCAGCCCGACCAGCACGAGGTAGGTGGCGCCCGCCGCTCCAATGGCGGTCCGTAGGCCCAGTTGCCATCGGAGCGAGGGCCTTGCCTGCCAGGCGGCCTCGGCGCCCAACACCAAAGGGGCCACCAGCAACGGCACGGCGGAAGCGATGACCTTGAGGTGGCCGTACGGGTAGTTCAACCCGTAGCGGAGCGCCAGCACCAGGCCCACTGCGGCGAGGACTCCCGCCATGAGCGCGAGCAGCCGCCTCCGATACGCCCAGTAAAGTCCGTAGCCGCCCAAGCTCAGCAGCAACAGCCTGCCCGCCGCGGTCAGGGCGGCATCCATCACCGAGTTGGGGGGCAATGTGCCGCCGAAACCGGCGTCGGGAGTGGCGAACAGACCGAAAGCCCAGCCCAGCGGAGCAAAGGCCATGACGTCGGGCCCCGAAGTGAGTCCGGCGACACCCTGGTCTTGGAGGAGGTGGAACCCTCGAATGCCCGCCCGCAGCACCGCCCAGGGGGCCAACGCCAGGGCTGCGGCCCCCAGCATCACCCCGGCATTGACGGCGCGGCGGCCTTCTCCTTGTGCGAGTACGAACAGGCCATAGATTGCCAGCCAAGCGGCGAAAAGGGGCACAGCCGGCAGGTATACCGACATCAGCCCCGCTGCGCCCAAACCGGCGAACACCGCCGCCCGCGCCCCCGAGGTCCGTAGCGCGACCGCGGCCCCAGTTGCCGCGAAAGAAAGCAGCGGCAAGGACGCCGTGTGCTGCCCGAAGCTCCAGAAAACGATGTGGAGCACCGGCGTGCTGATGGTCAGCAGCCCGGCGCCCAGCAGGGAGGGGCCCCGATTCAGCTCGAAGCCTGCGCGCAGCAGGAGAAAGCCTGCAGCAATGGAAAGGCCGAACAAGAGACTCAACAATCCTGAGAAGTGCTGGTGGGCCTCCTGCCCAGCCAGCACACCGGCAGCGGCGTGCAACTGGGAAAACCCCAGGCCCGCCCAGCGGACGTCAAAGAAATTCACCCGCCAGAGGAGCGGGTTGGGTTGGGCCGGGAACGGGAGCCCAGCGGGATTATCCCAGGTAAAGCCGGTGGCGTGGAGTTTCAGGTATTCGGCCAGCGGCAGGTAGATCTCCACGTCCCAGTTGGGCCCGATGGACAGCAATTCCGGCCGGTTCCACATCGGCAGCAGTGCGAGCCCGGATCCGCCGGCCACCAGAACCGCTACCGCAACCTGTTCCCAGCGGTGCTGCCCAGAGGGCGGGCGGACTCCGCGCAGGTGCAGCGCTGCGCCCAGGGCCAACGCGGCCGCCACCAGCAGGGGCGTCGCTAGGCGGGCAGGGAGGGCGATTTCGAGCCAACCCAACGCCACCACCGTAACCGCCAGTCCGGTGAGGGGCGTCACCAGCCAAAACCACCGGCGCAGGACAGGTGGCGTCAGCAGTAGGCTCGGCCCGTACCCCGCAGTCAGCAGTAGCGCCAAGGCAAAGGCCCCACCGATCAGTTGGTCAGCAATCGCGGCCATCGAGTCCTGCCCACCTCAGCAGCGACACCCCGAGCGTCGACGCCCCCCGTC
>SHYD01000025.1 GCA_009692945.1 Dehalococcoidia bacterium
CAGGGCTGGACGATGCCGGTGGTGCCGAGGATCGAAATGCCCCCGATGATCCCGAGCCGGCCGTTCAGCGTTTTCTTGGCGAGTTCTTCCCCCCTAGGAACTGCGATCTCCACCCGCAACCCGCGAGGGGCGGACTCAGCGCCCGCAACCGAGGCGACGTGCGCGAGGATCATGCTCCGGGGAACCGGGTTGATGGCGGGTCCGCCCACCTCCAACCCGAGGCCGGGACGGGTGACCACGCCAACGCCCACGCCACCACAGAGTTCGATGCCGGGACGCTCGGAGAAATCGACCCGCGCGCTGATCTCGGCGCCGTGGGTCACGTCGGGGTCGTCGCCAGCATCCTTGATAACCGAGCACTGGGCCGATTGCCGGTCGAAGCGGCAGGCGGCGAGGGCGAAGGTCGCGTCTTGACCGGCGGGGAGGTGGATGGTCACGCGGTCCACCACCCGTTGCTCCAAGAGCGCCTGGGTGGCGGCGGTGGCGGCGGCGGTGGCGCAGGCTCCGGTGGTGTAGCCGGTGCGCATGCCCCGGCGGTTCACGCGGCGGACGTCTTCGTCTTCCCCAGCGCTGTTGTCATTTTCCACGGCCTGATCGGTCGTCATGGCGCTGGCCGGCCGGCCGCGAGCCGCAGCAGGGCGTTGACTGCGGCGGCGGCAACCGCCGATCCCCCTCTGGAGCCGAGGATGCTGATGGCGGGGATCTCGCGCGACAGCAACTCCTGTTTCGATTCCGCGGCGGCCACGAACCCCACCGGCATACCGATGATCAGGGCGGGGCGGGTTGCGCCGTTGTCGATCAGGTCCAGCAGCGCCAGCAGCGCGGTGGGGGCGTTACCGATCACGGCGATCCCACCATCCACCTCCGGCGCGGCGAGCCGCATGGCGACTGCCGCACGAGCGGTGTTCTGCAGGCGGGCTGCCTCCGCCACGGAGGGGGCGGCGATCGCGCAGTAGATGAGGTTGCCCAACGCCGCGGAACGCGTCCGGTCCAGGGCCACTTCCACCATCCGTACGTCGGTCACTATCGGGCATCCCCGGCGCAGCGCCTCGACGCCAGCTTGGACGGGACCTCGATGGAATCGGATGTGCGGCGCCAGCCCAACGTCCCCCGCCGCGTAGATGACGCGCCGCGCGACCGTGCGTTCGTCCATGTCCCACTCGTCCGGTTCACTGATAGCCGCCGCGACCCGCCGCAGGCTCAACGCTTCGATATCGGCCGGGGGCAGGCCATAGCGGTCCATGAGGGTGGCGCGGCCGGGGGTGGTGGTCATCTGGAGGTCACCACGGTTGGCATTGTGGCCGGGTTTGGATGGGAGGTAGGGGCGACGCATGCGTCGCCCCTACCAAGGTACGCGTCGTCCTCCTTGGAAGAATGGCCGTTGGTTGAAGAACGGCCGTTAGAGTGGCCCGCTGTCGCTCGTTCGATGATGAGCCGGACCAGGTTGGGGTGAACCCCGAGGTGGCGGCCGACGACGACGCGATGTTCCGGGAGTTCACGGCCGCTCGCCTCGGCGTGGGTGCCAATGCGGTGGACCAGCTTGCCCGTGTTGATGAAATAGGGAAGCACCAGCACGGTCCGGGCGCCAAGAGCAGCGCAGCGTTGGACGCCCTCCGGCACGAAGGGATGGGCCAGGCTGACGAAGCACGGTTCCACCCACGGGAACCCATTGCGTTCCCACAGGAGCCGGGCCACCTTGAACATGTCGGCGTTCGCCTCCGGGTCCGAAGTGCCGCGGGCTGCCAGCAGGATCGCCGTTTCCTCGGTGCGGCAGTCCCCCACAGCAGCGTAGACCGCAGCGATTCGCTCCTCCACGATTTCCAACAGCAACGGGTCAATCCCAAGGGCCGGGCAGAGTTCGATCGCCATTCCCGGATGCCGCCGCTGCGCTTCAGCGACCTGATGGGGCATGTCTTGTTTGGCATGCCCCGCCAGCGACAGCAATACCGGAACCGCCCGCACCGTGGCGGCCCCCGCCGCCGCGCAGCGTTCGAACGCCTCGGCGATTGCCGGCGCTTCAGTGGTGGGGAACTCCAGCACGCCGGCCTCGACCCTCCTGCCGGGCAGCGCCCGACGCACTGCTTCCGCCAGCTCAAAGAACTCTCGGGCGCCCTCTGGGTCCCGGCTGCCGTGGCCCATCAACACCAGCGGCGAATTCATCGCTCCCCCCCTGGGCGGAACGGACGGACTCCTTCTATGGTGAGGCGGACGGCCGACGCCAATCCCTGTGCGGTCAGGTCGTCCAAGCGTTGGTGCCTGGCGCCCAGCGCTTCGGCGACCATCCGGGCCAGGCCCAGCCGCACGGGACCCGTCTCGGTGTCGATGACGACAGATCGGACCAGCGCGCCGCGTAGGCCGGCCGCCGTCCGGCGGGCCTGTTCCAAGGGGTCCCCGCTGCGGGACAGGTTGGCGCGGCCGTCGGTAATGAGTACGAGCAGCGGTTCCCAACGCTGGGCGACCCGCCGTTCACGAGCGATGACCTCGTGGGCCAGCCGCAGCGCATCGGCCAGGGGCGTTTTGCCGCCGGTGGGCAGGACGCGCAGCCGGCGCTCCGCCAGTTCCACGCTGCCGGTGGGAGCCAGCGCCTGTTGTGCGCCCGAGCCCCGGAACGTGATCAGTCCGACTCGATCGCGGCGCCGGTATACGTCTCGGAGGAGCGCCAGGACGGCGCCCTTCACCGCGGACATGCGGCGCTGGGCCGCCATGGACCCGCTGGCATCGACCAGGAACAGCACGAGGTTGGCATGGGGGGCCACCTTTATCTTTTCCTGCAGGTCTCCTGGTTCAATGACAATACCGGCCCTGCCTTCGCCAGTCGAGCGGCGCCGGATCTGGAACGGGGCCGCCGCCCGAACCGTGGCATCCAGCGCCAGCGAACCGTAGGTCAGCGGTCCTGAAGCGGGCTGCGACCGGGTGTAGCGGCCCATCCGGTTCTCGATCTGGCCTCCCGCCCTCCTGCCCGGCGGTGAAGGCGCTCGCAGCGGCCACGGCCTCGCCGGTTCGGTGGCCAGCGGGCGCAAGGCCGGAGGAGGCCCGGGGGCAAACACTTGGTCCGCAGCCTCCAGCGTGGGCGCGCCATCGGTCCCATGGTCCGAGGGGGTCTGGGAGTCGAGGCGGTCGAGGGTGTTCTCCAATTCCTGTTCGGCGCTCTCCGGTTGGTCGAAGGGGTCACGCCGCCGCCGGTGCAGCAGAGCGAGGCGGGCCGCTTCCCGCACGTCGTCCATCTCGACCTGGGTGCGGCCGTGATACGCGGCCAGGGCAACGCTGGTCTTGTAGACCACAATGTCGCCCCTCAATCCATCCACGCCGTAGGCTGAACAGATCTCGCCGATGTGTTCCAAGAGGGCTTCGGCCACCATCACCGATGGCAGCAGCGCCTGGGCCCGCTCCAACCGAGTCCGCAGGGCCTGTTCGGAATCCGCCCACTGGCGCGCGAAGGCAGCGGGGTCCCGCTCGAAGGCGATGCGGCGGCGCACCACCTCGGCCCGGTCGGCGGGGGCGGTCATACGCTCCACCTCGACCGCCAGGCCGAACCGGTCGAGCAGTTGCGGGCGCAGGTCGCCCTCCTCAGGGTTCATGGTCCCGGCGAGGATGAAATTGGCTGCATGGGAGATGGAAACGCCCTCGCGTTCCACATAGTTGCGGCCCATCGCGGCGGCGTCCAGCAGTACGTCCACCAAGTGGTCTCCCAGCAGATTGACTTCGTCAACATAGAGGATGCCGCGATGCGCCGCGGCCAGCAACCCCGGTTCGAAGGCGCGTTCTCCGGCCTGGAGCGCCCGCTCCAGATTGAGGGTGCCGATGACGCGGTCCTCGGTCGCGCCGATGGGCAGGTCGACGACGCGCGTTGGCCGCAGGGCGGTGGGAAGGGGCGGCGCCGCAGCGAGGCGGATTTCGCAGTCGCCGCAGAACACCTCGCCCATTGGGTCGCACGAATAGCTGCAGCCGGACACCACCGGTATCTCGGGGAGCAGCCGCGCGAATCCCCGCACCGCCGTCGACTTGGCCGACCCTTTTTCACCCCGGATCAGCACCCCGCCGATGCGGGGGTCGACCGCATTCAACAGCAACGCCAGCTTCATGCGCGTTTGCCCCAGCAGGGCGCTGAAGGGAAATACCGGGGGAGGCGTCATACCGGCCTCGCCAGGGCCGCCGGCTCGGGGCGCCCTTCGAGGCCCGCCTCCGCATCGAGGAAAGTCTGGCGCAACGAATCGGCGAGGCCGCCGGGGTCGTGCCACAGCCCGCGATCGATGGCCTCCAAAAGGCGGCCGGCCATATCTTTCAACGCCCACGGGTTGCTCTTGGCGAGGAACTCTTGCATGGTGGGGTCCAGGACGTACGACTCCGCCAGGCGAGCGTACATCCAGTCCTCCATCACCTGCGCGGTGGCGTCGTATCCGAAGACGTAATCAACGGTCGCCGCCAACTCCAACGCCCCCTTGTAGCCGTGGCGCTGCACCGAAGCGATCCATTTGGGGTTTACCACCCGGCTGCGGAACACTCTCAGCGCCTCCTCCTTGAGGTCCCGGACCTTGGCGCGCTGGGGGTCAGCGCTGTCGCCGAAGTAGCGCCGGGGGTTCTTTCCAGTGAGCGCCCGGATGGTGGCGATCATGCCCCCGTGATATTGCAGGTAGTCGTCGGAATCGAAGATATCGTGCTCCCGGTTATCCTGGTTCTTCACGGCCACCTCCACGCCGCTCAGCACCTGTTGGAATGCGACGCGCGCATCGACCCCATAGTCCTCGGCGGTGTAGGCGTAACCGCCCCAGTTGACGTAGGCCTCGGCGAAATCGGGGCTGTCCTGCCAGTTCCCCGCGTCGATGAGGGGGAGGATGCCCGCGCCATAGGAGCCGGGCTTGCTGCCAAAAATCCGGTAGCCCGCGGTGCGGGCTGCCTCAGCGGGGGGCGCCCCCCCCGCGGTCAGACGCTCCGAATCGGCGGCGAAATGTTTGCGGATGAAGTTCAGGCCATCGGGTTCATCAAGATGCGCCACTGCTTGGAACGCCTCTTCCAGCAATGCGATGAGATGGGGGAAGGCGTCCCGGAAGAAACCGGAAATCCGGCAGACCACATCGATGCGGGGCCGGCCCAATTCCTCCAGAGGAATAACCTCGACCCCGATGAGGCGCCGGCTCTCGGGCTGCCAGCGCGGCCGCACGCCCAGCAGTGCCAGCACCTCCGCCACGTCGTCGCCGTGGGTCCGCATGGCGCTGGTGCCCCAGATGCTTATCCCGACGCTCTCGGGGTAGCCTTTTTCGTCCTCCAGGTGGCGGGCCAGCAGGGCGGTGGCCAGTTGGCTGCCCACCTGCCATGCCGCCTCGCTGGGAATGCTGCGGGGGTCGACGGTATAGAAATTGCGTCCGGTGGGGAGCACATGGGCCATCCCCCTGGTGGGGGCGCCGCTGGGCCCGGGCGGGATGTAGTGCCCCTCCAGCGCACGGAGCACTTGGTCGATCTCCTCGGTGGTCCGGGCCAGGTTCGGCGCCAGTTCGCGGCAGATGAAGGACAGCGTGGCATCGACGCTCGCGACTCCGGTTGCCCAAGCACCCGGCTGGAGTGGATCGTGCCCCGCTGTACCACCGAGCGTTTCGGCCATGACTCCAGAGATCTGCTCGCTGCGAAATCCCCGTGCCGCCACCGCAGCAATGAGGTCGAGCCCGATGGCGTCGATGGCTTCGAGCAGGTCGGCGTTGGTCGGAAGCTCCCGGCCGGCAGCCTGTTCGAGGGCAGGTGATGACGCCGCTACCCGCTCCCCCAACGCTTCCAGGACCACATCCAACTCCACGCCGAAGGCGCCCGCGACCCCCGCCCTCAGGCTGGGGACGTGCAAGTTCGGCAGGCGTACCAGTGCCTGGAGGGTGTCCACCAACTGCCGGCCCTGAGGCGGGCGGCCCAGTACGTGGAGTCCATCCCTGATCTGGGCGCTGGTGAGTTCGCAGAGGTAGCCGTTGATATTGTCCACCAAGTGGGCGAAGTCCCGAGCCGACAGGTCCGAGACGGTGTAGGGCACGCCGTCCTCGTGAAATTCCGGGTCCCACTCGTGGGTGTGCTGCTCGGCACTATCCCAGTTCAGCAGCCGGCCCAGGTCGGCATCGAGCCGGGCCTGCCGGATCAGGGACCATATCTGCTGTTGCAGCAATGGCAGTTTGCTGGGGTCCAGCTTCTCCATCTGGTAGTACTCGTCCACCAGACGGGAGAGTTGCTCCAGTTCGCCGTAACCTTCCGCAGTGGTCATGGGCGGGGTCAGGTGGTCGATAATGACGGCGTGGGTGCGGCGCTTGGCCTGGGCGCCCTCGCCAGGATTGTTGATGATGAACGGGTAGACCAGGGGCAGGTCGGCCAAAAAGGAATCGGGATAGCATTCGGCCGAGACGCCCACGCCCTTGCCCGGCAGCCACTCCAACGTGCCATGCTTCCCAAGGTGGACGATGGCGTCGGCGCCCCAGCCACCGTCTCCCAGCGGTTGGCTCAACCAGCGATAGAGCGCGGCGTAGGGATGGGGGGGTGGCAGGTCGGGCATGTGGTAGATCAGCGAGGGGTCCATGCCGTAACCGCGGGGGGGCTGGATGGCCACCAAAGTGTTGCCGAACTCGACCCCTGCCAGCGCCAAACCGCCCGATGAGTCGATGTAATATTGCCCGGGCGGCCGGTCCCAGCGCGCGGCCATCTCCCGCTGTTGGACAGCCGGCAGCGCACCGAACCAGCGGCCATAGCGTTCAGGGGAGATGTGCCCGGCGGCGCCCGCCAGCTGCGCCTCGGTGACCACGTCCAGGTCGTAGTTGCCGCGCTCGATGAGCTCATGGAGCAGAGCATCTCCGTCCTCCGGGAGTTCTCCCACCGTATACCCGGCCCCCCGCATGGCCCGCAGCAACTCCAACAGCGAAGCCGGTGAATCGAGCCCGACGGCGTTGGCCACGCGGGATGCCTTGGCGGCATAGTTGGTCAGCATGAAGGCGATGCGTTTGGAGCCGTTGGGTTTCCGCCGCAGCGTGATCAGCCGTTCGCACTGCCCCAGGACCCGTTCGATGCGGTCGGCCACCGGTTGGTAACGGGTGACGGGCGTTTGTAGCCCGGCCGGACTGCAGGCGCAGCCTACCGCAACCATTGCTCCGCCGGTTGGTGCTCCGGCCGCGCAACCGGGTGCGTGCTCAGGTAGGACCGTTTCTTTGAACGAGATGGGCACCGTGATGATGCGGCCGTCGAATTCGGGGATAGCCACGTTGATGCCGGTATCGATGGGGTTGAGGCCGCGCTGCGACATGGCCCACTGCTCCCGGCTGGTGGAGGCGGTGATCGCCTGGAGGACGGGGATGTCCAGGGCCTCCAGCGCGGCCGACGACCAGTGGCCGTCCTCCCCGCCGGCTCCCCCCATCGCGAAGCTCATGGTGCAGACGAGGGCGTCGATGGTGGCCGTTCCGTCGTCCACAAAGTACCGGAGCGCGGCCGGCAGGCCCTGCCCCTCGCCCATACCCTCCGGGTACTCCTTGAGCGAGTAGGCGTATACCGGCAGGATGTTCAGCCCCCGCGCCTCGCCCTGGCGGACGATGGCGTCGATGAAATGGGTATTGCCGGAGAGGAGGTGGGCGCGGTAAAACAGCACGCCGAGGGTGGGCCGCCGCTCCCAGTCCAGGCGGCGCCGTCGTTCCCTCCAGGCCGGCAGCGACCCCTCGGGGACGTCAGCATGATACACGCCGTGCCGCGGCTGTGGTTGGGGCTGATCATACCCAACTCCCGACATCAGCAGATGGTCGCTCAGGAAGCGGAGCGCGTGCTCGTAGTTTCCGACCCCGCCCTGCTGGAGGTAGGCCAGCGTCTCGTGCGTCACGGGCACGCCCGCATTGGAGATAGCGGTGAGTTCGGGGTCAAGCGTATCGGTGCCGGGGATGCACACCAGCCACTTATCTTCGGCGTTCACGTGAGCCAGGATGCGGTCGACACCATGCTGGAAACTGGCCAGTCCGCCGATCAGCCGCAGCACCACCACTTCCGCTTCGGGTAGCGCCATCGAGAGGAAGGCGTCGACATCGACGTCGGATTTCAAGCTGTTGAGGTTGTGGGCTTGCACCCGAGGGAAATCTGCGGGGAGAGCCCGGACCGCCTGGGTGAGAGCGAGGATATCGGTGTCGGACTGCGAAAGAAACAGGAACCCGGACGGCTCCACCAGCCGGCCCGGCGGTGGCGGACTCAGGTGTGGCTCCCGAGCCGCGTCCTCCCAGTTGAAGCCGGAGAAGTGGTACTCGACCAAGTCCGTTGGGACCGGCAGGTGGCGCTGGGCGTCCAGCATACCCGAGACGTAATCGTATAACGCCAGGACCTGGCCCTCCGAGTTCATCGAATGGAACCAGAGGGCCCGGCCGTCGAACAACAGCATCACCACGTTTGCCAGCGGGCACGGTCCCAAGCAGCCGACCGACGTCAGGTGCACCTTGTTCCTGAGCCGCCGGCGCTCCCACTCGGTGTGATAGAGGCTCTCCATCACCGGAGGAACCCCTTTGTCGGGGTGGCCGCAACAACAGCCGGTGGCGCAAAAAAAGAGTTGGCCGGTCTTCCGGGCGACGTTGACGATCTTGCCATCGGCCCGGGTGACGAGGTTGCGGGCCGGGCGCGGCTTGCCTGCGGTTCCCGGGGGCGGCATTTGGTTCATGGTCCCGGGTGAACGGACGGGAGGATTATGACGTCCCTGGCGCCAACAGAGAGGGCCTGGCGCGCTTCGGGTCGGTCAACCAGCCAAACCCGATCGCAAAGCTGATCCAGAACAGCGCCAAACCGGCGAGAGACAGGGCCCGGAACGACTGGAGCAGTGCCTCGGGGGCCGAAACAGCGTCGGGATTGGCGGGCATGGCCAAGACCAGGATCGCCCCCCAGAGTATCGCCAACGCCGCCGACAGCGCCCGCCCGTTGCCGCCGGGCGCCATCCGGTGGCCCGCATACGCAGCCGCGGCGGTGCCGATAACCGAGAGTGCCAGCAGTGCCGCATACAGCCCCAGCCGGTAGCTGATGGTGTCGGGGTCCCCAACGCCAGGAGGGTTGGCTGGGTACTTGAGGAAGGGGAGTACACCTACCGACCACCCTGCCAACAACGCCAGCCACCAACCCGATGGTCCGGCGCCCGCCCCGGAGCGGCGGGCCAAGCGCAGGGTTGCGAACACCACCCCGAACAGTAAGCCCCACATCAGGCCGTAGATGCCGTAGCCCAGGAACAGACCCAACCGCTGCCCCTCACGGGAGACGACGGGCGGCGCCGATTCAGCCGTGCCGTGCTCGGCCGTATGGGCTTGCTCGAGGGCGATCGCCTGCTCAATTACCGTCTCGGTGAAGGCGAAATGGAACGCGGCCGTGATGAGTCCGGCCAAGAGCCCCGCCACAAGGGCATTGCGCAGGATCGAGAACACGCTGGGCGGGTTCATGACGAGTTTCTAGTGGCAGGGAAAGCCGGCGGCGTGCCGGGCGTCGTGGACCAGTTCATGGATAAAGTTCTGCGCATAGGCGGTATCGCCTTGCAGCAGGCTCAGCAGCAGGCCTTGGTCAAAGGCCAGTACGTAAAAAAGCCCGAGGCCCGCCAGCGCCACCGGCGCCAGTTTGCCCCACTCCTGCCGATTGCCGACCAGGATGTTTGCCAACATGGTGACCTCCTGAACGCTATTCGGATTTCCGCCTACAAAAAAACCCGCTCTGGGCGGGTACGGACGCAACGGCTGGTGAACCGCTGGGCGGCTTATGGGCCGCTGACCGATACCCTTTGGCTCGAAGGATGGTCGTGCTGTGGATGGAGGGCGTTCTCGGGCTCGACGGAGGTATTCCGTTCACCGTTGCGGCACAGCGCCGGTCTTGCACCGGACTTCCCGCTTGCTCCAACCCAACTATTCGATTGGTAGCGCCATGATACCCCGCTGCCGCGGCGGCGTCAATGGGCGATGCTCTCGCCGAGATAGCTCCGCTGCACCTGAGGGTCCGCCAGCAGGTCCTTTCCGAGACCCTGACTAACCACCCTGCCGGTCTCCAGCACGTAAGCACGGTCCGCCATGCTGAGAGCAGCCCTGGCGTTCTGTTCCACCAGGAGAATAGCCAGGTCGGACGCTTTGAGCTGCATGATGATTTCGAAAATGGACCGGACCACCATGGGCGCCAGTCCCAATGAGGGCTCGTCCAGCAGCAGCAGCTTGGGGCGGGCCATCAGCGCGCGGCCGATGGCGAGCATCTGCTGTTCGCCGCCGCTGAGGGTACCCGCCATCTGAACACTACGTTCTCGAAGGATGGGAAACAGGTCGTACACGTGAGCCAGTTCCTTCGCATTCTCTGCAGCGTTTCCACCCCGCGAGAACGCGCCCAATTCAAGATTGTCGAGGACACTCAATTCTGCGAACAATTGGCGGCCTTCCGGCACCTGGGAGACGCCGAGTTTGACGATCTGGTGGGGCGGCGTGCGGGCGATCTCCTTGCCGTCGAACTGGATGGTCCCCCCCGACGGTGGCAGCAACCCCGAGATAGACTTGAGCAAAGTGCTCTTCCCGGCGCCATTGGCGCCGATAACCGTGACGATTTCGCCGTTGTTCACCGTCAGGCTGATGTCCCGGAGCACCGTCAGCGCCCCGTAGGCCACCTCGAGGCGATCAATTTGCAGCATAGACGGTGTCCTCACCCAGATACGCCTTCAACACGGCGTCGTTTCGCTGGATTTCCGCGGGCGTGCCATCGGCGATCTTCTGGCCATAGTTCATCACCAGCACTTCATCGGCGATGTTCATTACCACCCGCATGTCGTGCTCTACCAGCAGCAGCGTGAGCCCCGCGTCCCGCAACCTCAGCAGGAGTTCCGAGAGCCGGTCTTTCTCGGTCTCGTTGAGGCCTGCCGCCGGTTCATCCAGCAGGATCAGGCTCGGCTGCACCGCCAGACCCCGGGCGATTTCCAGCAGCCTCCGCTCGCCAAAGGGCAGCTTGTCAGCTATCGTAGCCGCACGCGGAGCGATCCCGGTCAATTCCAATAGCGCGTACGCCCGTTCTTCGGCGTCGTGCTCCTCTCGCCTCGTCGCCGCCAACGGCACCAGGGCATTGATGATGCCGGCCTTCAGATGGGTGTGAAGCCCAACCTTGACGTTCTCCAGGGCGCTCATGGTGGAGAAAAGCCGTGGCGTCTGGAAGGTCCGGACTATCCCCATGCGAGACACCTCGTGGGGCTTGTAGGCCTTGAGGCTGATGCCGTTGAAGCATGCGTAGCCGTCGTCCGGCGTGATGACCTTGGTCAGCAGGTTGAACGCCGTGGTCTTGCCTGCGCCGTTAGGCCCGATGATCGCTTTGATCTTGCGGCGGGGCACGCTGAACGTGAGTTCGCTCACCGCCTGAACCCCGCCGAAGCGTTTGGACAGCCCGGTGGCCTCCAGCAGTGGACCTTCCCCGGGCGTCCGGCCGTCGAATCGCTGGCTGGCATCATGCCCATTGCGGGCCTGGGCCGAGGCGTAACGGTCCACCACCACGCGCGGGCGCAGCCGATCCTTCCACACCTCCTCGGCCTTCCCCGCCAGGCCCTTCGGCAGGAAGAGCAGGATGAGGATGAGCGTCAGCCCCTGAAGGGCGGTCGTGAAATCGTGGAATCCGCCCATCACTTCGGGCAGCAGCCGCATGACGCCCGAGCCGATGATCGCTCCCCAGAGCGTCCGCTGACCCCCGAGGAACAACATCAGCGTCATCTCGACCAGCACCGGGACATCGAAATTGGCGGGCGTGGGAACCCGAAGGAACAGGACGTACAGGCTGCCCGCCAACGAACCGAACACCGAGGTCACCATGAACAGCTTGACCTTGTGCTCCGCAACGAAAATGCCGACGGCTTCAGTGGCGAGTTCATCCGTGCTGATGGCCTGGATGGCCCGGCCGAAGCGTGAACCGACCAGGTTGCGGCCGGCGGCGAGGCTGATGAAAAGGGCGGCGCAACTCACCACATAGAAGGCCAGGTCGCTTGATAGGGTGTAGCCCAACGCGGAAACTTTGGGTATGCCGGTCAACCCGCTCCAGCCACCGGTTTGGTCCGGGAGGCCGCCGATGACCTGGACCACGATGACGCCAAGGCCCAGGCTGGCAACCGCAAAGTAGTAATGCTTCATCCGCAGCGTGGCAACACCGATCAGGAACGCCACGCCGAGGTTCAACAGCACCGCTATCCCGGCTCCCAGCGCCAGCGGGATGCCGAGTTTAGCGGCAAGCACCCCCATGACGTAAGCCCCCAGGGCGAAGAACCCGTTGACTCCGAAGTTGGGCAGGCCGCCGTACCCCATCACCAGATCGAGGCTGAGCACGACGATGCTGAAGATAGCGATGATGGCGAAGGAACTCATGAGGTATGAGTTTCCGAGGAGCACCATCGGGATCACGGCCGCAACCAAGAATAGAACCATCCAGGCGTGGCGTCCTGCCAGGAACCGGATGATTCCCAGCACGATGGCAGAGTCCAAGACGCCGCTCAACGTGACGCCTTCCGGGCGAGCACGCCGTTGGGCCAAACCATGAGCACCAAGATGAGCACCACGAAGGCGACCGCCTCTTTCATCAAAGAGGAGATGTACACCGAACTGAACGCTTCGATAATGCCGAGCGCCAGCGCCCCGAAGATGACGCCAGAAACCCGGTCCAGACCACCGATGATGGCCCCGGTGAGGCCTTTCATCGCCAGAGCGAACCCGCCATTGAACTCCATCGCAGTGATCGGCGTGATCAGAACCCCGGCCAGCGCGCCTATGCCGGCGCTGATGGCGAAGGAGATCAGGACCATGGTGCTCACGTTGATGCCCACCAGGCTTGCCGCGTTCGCGTTCTCTGAACAGGCTCTCAGCGCTTTGCCATAGGTCGTCTTATTCAGGAACAACGAAAGCCCGATGACGGTCCCGATGGCGCCACCGAGCACCCACAGCACCTGGGGCTGGATCGCCGCCCCTGCGACGAAGATTGAGGTCGAGCCCGAGAAAGGCGCCAGCGTAAGGGGGTCCTTGCCCCAGATGATCATCGCCACGCCCCGAAACAGGGTGGAAGCTCCCAGGGTGAGCAGGATCACGACGAATGGCGCCTGGGTGCGAACCGGGCGGACTGCCAGCCGCTCGAACAGGACGCCCACGACCGCCGTGACTGCCACCGCCAGCAGGAAGGCTGCGAGGACAGGCAGTTTGAGGGCGGTCACCCCGGTGATGGTCAGGAATGCCCCCATCATCGCGAACTCGCCGTGGGCGAAGTTGAGCACGGTGGTGGAGCGGTACACCAGAGTGAACCCCAGGGCGATCATGGCGTAGATTCCGCCCGTGGTGAGACCGCCGAATAGCACCTGCATGGCGAGGGCGACGTCCACTTGTTCCGCCTTCCTTGGTGACTGTTATGCGGCGTTACAGACGGAAGAACCGTTGGGCGTTGAGCCCGAGGACCGCCGCCTTGTGCTCATCGGACAGTTCGGTGCTCTCCAGCGTCTCATCGATCTCGTGGACCGCCGCCTTGTAGTCGACCTCATGGGGGTAGTCGGAGGAGTAGGCGAAGGGCTCGATGCCGACGCGCCCCGCCAGGTACGGCAGGCTGGCGTCCTCCCCCTCGCATCCGACGAGGATCTGGCCGCCGGTCAGGTAGTCATCAAAGCTGCGCGGGAGCCCGCCCATCAGCTGCTGATCACGGGCGATGCGGTCCAACAGCAGGACGGTCCAAGCGCACCCGCCCTCCATGAACGCCACCCGCAGATCCTTCCACTTGTCGAAGACGCCCCGATAGACCATCGAGACACACGCGTACATGAGGGGCACCGGATGGTGCACAACATGGGAAGCAATGAGGTGGTTAAAGCTGTTCAAGCCCAACCCCACATTGGAACCACCATGCACCGCCAGGGTGCACCCCAGTTCGGCGGCCGTCTCATAGACCGGCCAGTAATACTCGTGGCCCAGGTCGAGGTCGAGGCCGGTGGAAGGCAGCATGGCGCCTTGCAGGTCCAATTCCCGCACCGCCCGCCGCAATTCCTTCGCCGCCTCTTTCGGATCCTGCATCGGGATCAAGGCCACGGGGTGCAGCCGTTTGCTTACCCGCCGGTAGCGGTCCGCGACGTAGTCGTTATAAGCGCGGCACAGGGCGACGGTGTAGTCGGTCAACCGCAGCAGGCCAACGGTCAAGCCTTCGCTGGTGAACAGGACGGTGTCCTTGATCCCGGCCCGCTCCAACAGCACCACCCAGTCTTCCGCCGATCCTGGCCGGTGGCTGCTGGCGTACTCCCGCTGCGCGCCAGCGATGGACTGCGCGGTGCCAGCGTTGAGGAAATGGAGCCCGTCGAGGGAGGGGAAGGGGCCACGGAAAAACACCCGCGGTTCCGCGGCCGCCGTGCGGACGCCGCCGTCCGCATACTGCGCCAGTTCCTCCATCGATTCCATCAGGTGTCCGTCGCAGTCGACGATGGTGAGGGATTTTCGGTCAATCATGGGCAGCAGTTTCCTTGATGCAGCAGAGATGCGGCCTTTGGCTGCATCTCTGCTCGATATCCGTGCCGAGAGGACTGGCTTCCGGGTTACTTGGCCAGCACGAACCGCTTGTTCGCAACGTCAATGCGCATGAGCACCCAGTCAGCAACCATCCCGTTGTGCTCGGCCGGCCCGCGAGTGATGGTCCCGGTCAGGGTCTTCAGGCCCTTCTGGTTATCCAGCGCCGCCTTGAGCTTCTCGCCGTCGGTGCTGTTGGCGGTCTTGATGGCCTCGGTCAGCGAGAGCACCATGTCGTAGCCCAGCGCTGCCACAAGCGTCGGCTGCCGGGTGGTCTTCTTGGTGTAGGCTTCGGCAAACTTGGTCAGTTTCGCCTTGAGCGGGTCGCTGTCAGGCAGGTCTTTGTAGATGAAGATCTTGGTGCCGCTGAGGTTGATGACGTCGGCGGCGTCCCCTGCCACGTCGATCAGGCTGGCATTGGCGTTCTGGGCGGTGGTGGTGAATATGCCCCCATTCTGAAGGCCCAAGGCCTTGAAGTTCTTGGCGGCAATGGCCACCTGCTGTCCGGTGGTGGGGACGAAGTACATCTGGGCGCCCAAGGATTTCAATTTCGCCAGCACCGGCGTCATGTCGGTGTCGGCCGGTTGGATCTGTTCAAAACCAACCAGTTGCATCTCTTTCTCAATCGGAGGTAGCACCGTGGATTTGATCGATTCAGCCACGGCCCCCGCCTGGCCGATGACGCCGACTTTGGTGTAGCCCTTCTCTTTGGCCAGCTTGGTGAAGGGAACGGTCTGGTCGACAATGGGGAACAACGCGTAGGAGTAGGGCGAGATATCACCGACCTTGCCCATGCCGCTGACCATCGGGATCTTCTTCTCGTCGGCCACCGGCTGGAGCGCGGTCCCGATGATGACGGAGGCCGGCCCAACCAGCCCCACCACCTTATCCTGTTCGATTATCTTCTTGGCAATGGAAAGTCCCACGTCGGCCTTGGACTCGTCGTTGCCGAACACCAACTCGATCTTGCGGCCCAGGATACCACCCGCCGCGTTGATATCCTCCACGGCGATCTGGGCGCCGTCGTACTCATCCTGGCCGAGCCCGGCGACCGGGCCGGTGGTGGAATAGATGGCGCCGATCTTGATGGGCGGACCGCCACCTGCTGCGGCTGGAGCCCCAGCCCCGCCCGCCGCGGGAGCCGCCGGCTGGGCGGCAGGGGCGCAGGCAGACAGCAGAAGGGAGCTGGCTACCATGATGGCGGCGGCATTCCGGGCGATGCCGGTCATGCTTCGAGTCGAGAACATTCGATACTCCTTGTGTGAGCTGAGAGCTATTGGTGAATTATTACGATGTACCCTGGGCTTGTCAAGAGGAACGCGGCGCGCAGGCGCGCCGCCAAGGCCACAGCGCCACGTCGAAGTCGCGAGCCTCGCGTGAGGCCTGGGGGGGGGGCAGAATTGCCACGTCCTGCTCGACTGGGCTCCCGCCATTGGCAGTCTCAGGGAGTGTCTTTACCACGGGGACCACGACCACTGACCGGCCGGCGCGATTCCGGCCGAGCGTGGACGGGGGCGGCAGGCGGGAGTCGCCATGGCCCCCCCCCCGGAGCGCGGGCGCCGAGGGGTCCTGAACCGCGCTCGGTTGCCCGCGGTTGTGGCGGTTGAACCCTTGTTGGCTGCTTCGGCCATAGCGCTTGAGGACCTTGGGAAACGTGGCTGGGCCTGCCGGCTCGGGACGGGCGAGGAGTGCGCCCGTCCCGAGCCGGCAGGCTACGGTGTCACGCCTGCCCGCCCCACGGCGCTCAAGAACTGGAACAGTTCGGATCCCTCTGAGAACACCACCGTGGTCCGGTCTTTGAGGATGAGTTTGTACGCCTCCAAGCTGCGCAGGAAGGCGAAGAAGTCGGGGTCCTGTTGCACCGCTTGGGCGTAGATCCGCACGGCCTCAGCCTCACCCTCGCCCCGGATGATCTCCGCCGCCTTGCGCGCCTCGGCCACGAGAATGGTCCGCCGCCGATCGGCATCGGCTTTGATCTTTATCTCCTCTTCCGAACCCTCGGCCCGAAACTGCGTGGCCTCACGGTTGCGCTCTGCTCTCATGCGTTCGAAGACACTCGCCGCGATTTCGCTTGGGAAGTCGGCCCGTTTGATGCGGACGTCCGTGAGCTCCAACCCAAACTTGGCGGCCTCAGCGGCCGCGTTAGCCGCCACCGTCGCCATCAGCCGGGCGCGGGCGGTGGCAATGATATCCGATTGCGGATGTGAGGCGACGTTCTTGCGGAGCTCACTGGAGATGATGGAGCCCAATCGGGCGTCCGCGCCGGCCTCGTTCCCCACAGTCTGAAAGACGATCAGCGGATCGACGATCCGGTAGCGGGCATAGGCGTCGATAACAAGGTTCTTTTTGTCGCTGGTCAGGAGCGAGGTGGGCTGCATCTCGTACCGCAGGATTCGCCGGCTGAAGGTGGTCACCTGCTCCACCACCGGCATCTTGACGTGCAAGCCCGGCTCTCGCACCGTCTGTTTAAACTGCCCGAACTGAGTCACAATAACCTGCTCTGAAATGTCCACGATGTACAGGGACTGCAGCACAACAAGCCCGGCGGCTACCAGGAGGACTAGGAAAATTCTAAAGCCCATGTTGGTTAGCTCCTTAGCCTAGCGTGCTGTTGCGGGCGGCGTGGCCGCAGGACGGGGGGGTTGCGGCGGCGGTGGCACAACGGCCACCGGCGGCGCTGGACGGGCGGGTTGCGGCGCCGGTGGCGCAAGGTCCACCTGCGTCGCCTGCAGCGGCAGCACTTGCACCAAACTCCCGCCGCCGGTGGCGGCAACAATGTACTTTTGGATGTTCGGCAGCACGGCTTCCATTGCCTCCAGGTGCAGCCGGGTGCGGGTCACGCCCTTGGCTTGCTGATACTCTTTCAAAACGCTCAGGAACCGGGCGGAGTCGCCCTCGGCCTGCGAGACGCGTGCCCGCCGGAACCCCTGCGCTTCGCTGAGCATCTGCTGGGCTTCGCCCTGGGCTTTGGGAATGATGTCGGCTTCGTACGCGCGGGCCTGGTTGATCATGCGCTCCTTCTCCTCGCGTGCCGATACCACGTCCAGGAAGGCCGCTTCCACCTCCCGCGGCGGTTTCACAATCTGAAGCTGCACGCGCTCGATGTGCAGGCCGGTGCCGTAGGCGTCCAGGAGTTGTTGGAGCAGCTCCAGCGTCGCCCCCTCAATGGCCGCCCGTTCCACCGTCAGGATGTCATTCAGCGTCCGGCTGCCCACCACCTGCCGCAGCGCGGCTTCGGTTGCGTCGGTCAGCGTGCGGCCATCCGGGCGGTCCGCGGCGGGCCGGGCTCTCACACCGGGGTCGGCCACATTGAACAGATAGGTCAAAATGTCCTTTATCCGGTACTGGACAATCATTTCGACGTCCACGATGTTGGTGTCGCCGGTGATCATCAGCGCTTCCACCGGCACGGGCTGTGTCTGGGTCTGCGCGCCGGCCTCGGTGGTACGGAACCCCAGTTCCAGGTTCTTCACTTCCCGGATTTTCACCACATCCACCTCCCCAATGGGTGCGGGCAGGCGCCAGTGTAGTCCCGCTCCCACCGGCGCCTGCGGTATGCCAAAGATCCGCACGATCGCCTGAGACGCCTGATCGACCTGGTAGGAGCCGCTTGCAAGCCAGAGCAGCAACCCGGCCAGCGCAAAAACGCCTGGGCCGAGTTTGCCGAGGCCGGGCAGATTGGCGATGATGCGCCTGCCGCCGGACTCCAGGGACTCCAGGGACTCCAGGATGTCATCGAAATCCGAAGGCCGGTTGGTGCGGCGACTGAAAAGCCACAGTTTATTGATTGGACCTTGATCCATCGAAACCTCCCTACTTCCATGGCGTGAACAATATCGCTATCCTCTCGAGGAAGTACCCCGAGAGCGTGTGTGGATTCGAGAGCGGCCGAACGGCGCTCTGTGAGTGAACCGATAACCGGGCAGATGCACGGTTACGATGTAAGATAACCGATTATCTGGCGGGGTGCGGTGTGCAGGGAGCGCGTTCCTCCCGCCGTGGAGGCGCCGGTCTGCTTCAAGCGGGGCCCACGCCTGCGCCGCTGGCCAACCAAATCCTGCAACGGAACCGCCACGCGCAGTACGTCACCGAGCGCGCCATCTGCGCCGGATCCTTGGAGAAGTTTGCCACCGAGATGCGCGGGCTCCATCGGACCGGGGTGCTGGAAGCAGAGGAACCCTTCAGCGAGGACCAGACCGCTTCGCCGGCGATGCCCCACAAACGACAGCCCACCCTGCCGCCGGATCAAATGTCTCTCAGTACTTCCGCAGCGGTGGCGGAGCGCCGCTCAGCAGGTGCGGCCGCGCTGCCTCCCAGGCGGCGAACAACGCGCCCCGCACCTCGCCGGTATCGCGCCCCAGGAGCTTCACCACCAGACCCGATCGGGCCGGCAGGCGGCTGACGCCTGAACGAGCCGGAAGACGGCCGAGGGCGACGCGCACGGGTTCGAGCATTGCTTCGGCCTGGGTGGCCGCGCAGATGAGCAACAGGGTGCCGACTGCGGCGTACCCGGACAACACACCCAGGTGGGCCGGGGAACTGCGGTCCGGGGTGAGTTCGAAGGTTTCGTGGAACAGCGGGACGCCGTCCGGCCGGGCGGCGGTGACCCGGTAACGCAGGTTGCCGTAGGCGAAGTTCTCGCCCATCGCCGACCGTCCCGCAGCCAGCACATCGCCCACCACCGCCACCGCCTCCGGGTGAACCTCGATGTCGGTGCATGCTTCGAAACGGGCGCCTCGGAAAGGGATGGTCGCATCGGGAAGATACTCCAGGGCGCCCCCTTCGCCGACCTTGAGCCGCACGGTTTGGCGGGCGGTACCAGAGGGCATGGTAAAGAGCTTGGTGGCTGCCTGGGTGGTTACGTGGGCCATGGCCCCCGGGCGCAGGGTGATCTCGATCCGCTGTTGGTCACCTTCAAAGATGCCCGCGGTCGGGTTGATGAGGAAGGTGAAGGCCATGTTCGGAAGCGCCTCATCCAGGTAGAGCGTCCGCATGACGCCCAGCGGAGGCCTCGTCTCCGACCGCACGAGCCGGGTGACACCGCCACGCACAGCAAAGTCCAGCCGTGCCAGGCCGCCCGGGTCCTTTGCCGGGCTAACGGGGAGGGTGTGTGGCTCGATGGCTATGGTCATGCCCTTGCGCCGCTTGAAGGAGGGGAGACTCATCCTCGGGTTTAGCCCCACGGCCATAGGCGCTGATGGCGTCCATGACGTGGCCGAGCACGAGGTCGAGACCCACGCCGGTGCGGCAATTTGTGAACAGGAAAGGGCGGCCGTTGCGCACGATCGCTGCATCCCGCCGCATGACGTCCAGGTCAGCGCCGACGTGGGGAGCGAGATCGGTCTTATTGATCACAAGCAGGTCGGTGCTGGTGATCCCCTGACCACGTTTGCGGGGGATCTTGTCTCCGGCCGCCACGTCGATGATGTAGAGCTGGTAGTCCACCAACGCCGGGCTGAAGGTGAGGGTCAGGTTGTCGCCCCCGCTCTCGATGAGCAGCACACCGGCGTCGGGGAACTGTGCTTCGAGTTCCTCAGCGGCCAGAAGGTTCATGCTGGGATCCTCCCGAACCGCGGTGTGGGGGCAGGCGCCCGTTTCCACCGGCCTGATGCGGTCCGGCTCCAACACGCCCGCCAAGGCCCGGCGCACGTGTTCGCCGTCCTCCCGGGTGAAAATATCGTTGGTGATGACCAGCGGGCGGACGCCCCGGGCCAGCAGCAGCGGGACCAGCGCCTCGACCAACGAAGTCTTACCCGAGCCGACGGGCCCGCCGAAGCCGATGTGGGGGATTTTCCGGTTCACTGGGTCTCCTGTTGTTCTCTGTGCCAGGATCAACTTGCGAACATGCGAACTTCGTCGATCTCATGCCCGGCTGCTGCGATGTCCAGCTCGGGGGTGAAACAGCACATGTCCTGCCAGCTTCGGTCCTCGACTGATCGGATCAGGTCCATCATCAGCGGCTGTGCCCGTGCCAGCATCTGCTGCGACTGGCTGTGGGTGATGGAGAGCAGGCGCTGCCCCGCGTTGAGGGTCCCAAGGGTGAGGCTGTGCAGATAGCCAGCCAGTGCGACGTCGCCCGGGATTCCCGATTCCCATGCAACGACGCCCAGGGCAACGGCGCCACAGCCCGGTGTCGACCCGCCCGCTGCTGCCTCCCGATAGCCGGCCATCACAGAACCACGGGGAAAGGCGGCGCTCTCCGCCAGCAGCCTTCGGCCCGCCTGGACCGATGCGGCCCGCAACTCCGAAGCCCAGCGCATCGCAAACAACAGGCGGTCCATCGCGACCAGGTCCTGAAGGCAACCTGCCTCCGCTGCCGCGCGGGCGTTGAGTAGAGCCACCCCATCTGAGGGGACCACCGACCACTCCAGTTGAACCCGCACCAACCGCTCCAGTTCGTCCGCATTGGTCACCAGGTTGCGCCGCACCATGGCTTCCAGTCCGTGGGAGTGGGCGAACATCCCGAGGGGAAACGCCGAATCGGCCAGTTGGAGCGAGCGGAGATGGGCAAGCATTGCGAGGCGCCGGTGGCCGTCCGGTTTGGTGTGCCGCTGCTACACGAGGAAGTAAAGTTGCGCGAGGCTCAGCCGCTCCGCCGGTGCGACCGTCGCCAGTTCGCCGTTGACACGCACCTCGTAGGTGTCCGGATCGACGTCGATCCGCGGGGTCTCCTGGTTGCGGACCATGTGCTTCTTGGTGATGGTGCGGGTGTTCTTCACCGCTGTTATCTGCCGCCGCAGGCCGAGCATCCCCGGCACACCGAGGTCCAGCGCCGCCTGGGAGACGAAGGTATGGCAGGTGCGGGACAGCGCCGGGCTGTTCAGCGCGCCGAACATGGGCCGGTAGATCTGGGGTTCGGCGGTGGGAATCGAGGCATTGGGGTCGCCCATCAGCGCCCAGTTGATCATGCCGCCCTTGATCACCATCTTGGGCTTGGCGCCGAAGAACCCCACCGGCCACAGCACAATGTCGGCCAGTTTGCCCGGCTCCAGCGACCCAACCAGGTGGCTGATACCGTGGGTCACGGCAGGGTTGATGGTGAGCTTGGCCAGGTAACGCAACACCCGGAAGTTGTCGTGCTCGGGCGCATCTTCCGCCAGTGAACCCTTCATCTTGCGCATCTTGTCCGCAGTCTGGAACAGCCGGGTGAAACTCTCGCCCACCCGGCCCATGGCCTGCGAGTCCGACGAGTACATGCTGATGACACCGAGGTCGTGGAGCACATCCTCCGCCGCCATCGTCTCCTTGCGGATACGGCTGCCGGCGAAGGCGACATCCTCGGGGACGCCGGGGTTCAGGTGGTGGCAGACCATCAGCATGTCGAGGTGCTCAGCTAAAGTGTTCACGGTGTAGGGGCGGGTTGGGTTCGTCGAGGACGGCAGCACGTTGAGTTCCGCCGCGATACGGATGATGTCGGGAGCGTGGCCGCCGCCGGCGCCCTCGGTGTGATAGGTGTGGATGGCGCGGCCGCGGATTGCGGCGATGGTGTCTTCGATGAAGCCCGCCTCGTTCAGGGTGTCGGTGTGGATCGCCACCTGTACGTCCATGGCGTCGGCGACACTGAGGCAGCAGTCGATCGCGGCCGGTGTGGTGCCCCAGTCCTCGTGGAGCTTCAGGCCGCAGGCGCCCGCCTGGATCTGCTCCTCCAGGGGCCCCGGTTCGCTGCCGTTGCCCTTGCCGAGCAGTCCCCAGTTCACCGGCAGCGCCTCGGCCGCCTCCAGCATGCGGTGGATGTTCCACGGGCCGGGAGTGCAGGTGGTGGCGCGGGTGCCGTCGGCCGGGCCGGTGCCGCCGCCCAGCAGGGTGGTGATGCCGTTGGACAGCGCATCGTAGGCCTGCTGCGGCGTGATCATATGGATGTGGGTGTCGATACCGCCCGGCGTGGCGATCAGGTGTTCGCCCGCGATGATCTCGGTGCCCGGCCCGACAATGAGGTCGACTCCATCCATGATGTCAGGGTTGCCCGCCTTGCCCAAGCCTGCGATGCGGCCGTCCTTGACGCCGATGTCGGCCTTGAAGATGCCGAGCACGGGGTCCATCACGATGGCGTTGGTAATGACGAGGTCGAGCGCCCCATCCCGGTTCCGTTGCGAGGTGGCCTGGCCCATGCCCTCCCGTGCCGTCTTGCCGCCGCCGAACACCAGCTCATCGCCGTGGGTCAGCAGGTCCCGTTCGATGGCGCACACCAGCGCGGTATCCGCGAGACGGAAGCGGTCGCCCACGGTTGGTCCATAGAGTTCGGCGTACTGGCGCCGGCTCAGGCGGGCCATCAGCGTCCACCGCCCGGCGTGTCAGCCCCGGTGTCTGCGAAGCCCCGGTCGCGGGCGGCCGAGATGGCGGCGGCCCGCACCTCGGGATCATCGAGGACGCCGTTCACCAGTCCGTTCAGCCCCACCACCCGGCGGCCCCCGCCGATAGCCACCAGCGGGACTTCCCGGCGGTCGCCCGGCTCGAACCGGACCGCCGTCCCCGCCGGAATATCGAGCCGCATGCCGTAGGCGGCCGTGCGGTTGAAACGCAACGCCTTGTTCGCCTCGAAGAAATGGAAATGCGAACCGACCTGGATGGCCCGGTCTCCGGTGTTCCAAACGTTCAGCAGCGCGGTGGCACGTCCCGCGTTGATCTCGACAGGTTCGGCTGCCAGCAGGTAGTGGTAGGTCTCGGTGCTCAGATGGGCCTCCTGGCGCAGCCAAGTGCGAACGAATGGTCCCGTCAGACGATGGGATCGTGGCAGGAAACGAGCTTGGTGCCGTCGGGGAAGGTGGCCTCTACCTGCACCAGAGGGACCAGTTCCGGGACGTGTTCCATCACCTCGTCCCGGGTGAGCACCTCCCGGCCCAGGGCCATCACCTCGGGAACGGACTTTCCGTCCCGTGCTCCCTCGAGCAGCGCCTCGGTGATCAGCGCCACCGATTCGGGCACGTTCAGTTTCAGTCCGCGGGCTCGGCGGCGGCGGGCCACATCGGCCGCCACGTAAATCAGGAGCTTCTCTTGTTCCCGCGGGGTGAGCATCATGGTGGAGTGCCTGTGACTGGATCCGGTGTTTCTCGGCGGCCCGGCGCTAGAGCGCCAGGTACTCCCGGACATCGTCTTGCGACAGGTCTCCCGCGGCCCCGTGGAGCACGATGGAGCCCTTTTCCATGACGTAGCAGTAGTCAGAGACGTTCATGGCGAAGTCGAAGAACTGCTCCACCAGGAGGATAGCTATAGTCCGCTGGCGCCGCAAGTTTTGGATGAACTGCTCGATGTCGTCCACGATGGACGGCTGAATGCCCTCGGTCGGTTCGTCCAGCAACAGGACGGTGGGCTTGCGGATGAGCGCACGCGCCAGCGCGAGTTGCTGCTGCTGGCCGCCGCTCAGCGTGCCTGCCACTTTGGCGCGGTAGGTGAACAGGGCCGGGAACTCGCCGTACATCTCGTCCAACGCTGCACGGGAGCGTTTGACGGCGGGCAGCGCCTCCAACCCCAGCATCAAGTTGTCCTCCACCGAGAGGAACGGGAAGATGCCGCGACCCTGGGGGACATAGCCGATCCCGGCGCGGGCCCGCTCATAAGGGGCTTTTTTCGTGATGTTGGCGGCGTCGAGGTGGACCTCGCCGCCCCGCGGCCGCATGAGCCCCATGATCGATTTCAACAGGGTCGTTTTGCCGACGCCGTTGCGTCCCATCAGGGTGACCACCTGTCCGTCCGGCACGTTCAATTCGACGTCGGTCAATACCTGACTTTCGCCATAGGCGACCGATAGCTGGTGGACGCTGAGCATTGGGCTCCCTTTCGTTCCGTTCTGGCGTTCAGTTCTGGACCGGCGCCGGCTCGGCCGAGGCGCGCGCCTTGTTGTGGCCGAGATAAGCCTCCACCACCTGCGGGTCCTGCTGCACCAGCTCCATCGGGCCCTCGCTGAGCACCCGGCCGAGGTGGAGCACGGTGACGACCTTGGCGAACTGCCGGACGAACTGCATATCGTGCTCCACCACCACCACCGACCGGTCTTTGACGATGTCCTCGAGCAGGTAGCCGGTGCGGTCGCGCTCCCGCCGGGTCATGCCGGCCACGGGCTCGTCCAGCAACAGCAGTTGCGGCTGCTGCACCAGCAGCATCGCGATTTCAAGCCACTGCTTCTCCCCGTGGGACAGGGTTCCGGCTTTGTCATCGCGGCGGTCGATGATGCCGACCTGTTCCAACGTGTGCTCCACCATCCCGGTCTCCCTGGGCGGCATACCGCGGTAGAGGGAGAGCGGCGGGCGCCGGAAACATGCGGCAACTCCCACGTTGTCGTACACCGAGAGGCTGGGGAAGACGGAGGGCGTCTGAAACTTGCGGCTGATGCCGTTGCGGACCAGGCTGTGCTCCGCCCGCGTCGCCACGTCCTCGGCCGACTGGCGTTGGTTCAGGTGCACGCCGTGCCGGATCAACTGCTGTTCTGGGTGGCGCAGCATATCGGCGCCTTCTCCTGCCCCGTCGAAGATGATACTGCCGCTGGCTGGTTTCGTCTTCCCGGTGATAACGTCGAGCAGGGTGGTCTTGCCCGCCCCGTTGGGCCCGATGAGGAAGCGCAGTTCCCCGTAGTCAACCGAAAAATCCAGGTGGTCCAGCACCACGAAGCCATCAAACGACACCGTCACGTCCTGCACGATCAGGATATTTTCAGTCTGGTTCACCGGTGCGGTTCTCCCTCTCTTGCTCTCTTGATAGATAAGCAGGTCAGGCTTGCTTCAGCCGGCTTCGGACCAGCAGTACGGCGCTTTTCATGGCGCCGGCCACGCCCTGGGGGAGGAACACCACCGAACCCACCAGCATTGCGCCGAACACCGCCTGCCAGAGGTCCGGGAAAGCTTCGCTGAAGCCGCTCTTGGCGCTGTTGACCAGGATGGCGCCGATGACCGCGCCCATGAGCGTGCCGCGGCCGCCCACCGCCACCCACACCACCATCTCGATGGAGGGCACGATGCCCATCATAGCCGGAGAGATGATGCCCACCTGGGCCGTAAACAGGGCCCCCGCCATGCCCGAAATGCCGGCCGACAGCGCGAACACGAACACCTTGAGCTGCACCGGGTCGTAGCCGAAGAAGCGGACCCGGTTCTCGTCGTCCCGCAGCGCCACCAGCAGGGTGCCAAAGCGGGAGGTGACGGTCCACCGGCACAGCAGGTATGCCATCACGAACACGACGATGGTGGCGTAGTACAACCCCATCCGCGTTTCATCAAGGATCAGCGGAAACCCGAAGATGGTCTGAAAATTCGTGATGCCATTGGTCCCGCCGGTGAACGGCTGGGCTCCGATGAAGAGGATGCTCACGATGAGGGAGAGCGCCTGGGTGATCAGTGAGAAGTACACCCCCGTGATGCGGCTGCGCACCACCAGGTAACAGAGCCCGCCCGCCAACGCCGCGGGGATGATGGCGGCCATCGGGATGGCAAACCAGGGGTGGGCGAAGGGCTCCCAAAACACCGGCAGCGTGCTCAGACCACTCCACGACATGAAGTCCGGCAGGCTGCCCTGGGACGACTCCTGTTTGAGGTACATCGCCATCGCGTAGCCGCCCAGGCCGAAGAACACACCATGCCCCAGACTGAGCATCCCGGCGTAACCCCAAACGAGGTCGATGGCCAGTGCCACAATAGCAAAGGTGAGGAACTTGGCCAGCAGCGACATGCGGAATTCGGACAGGAACGCAGGCGCCACGACCAGAATGGCCACCACGACGGCTAAGGGCGCCCACCGGGTGATCGGGCCGATCCAGCCGATCCCACTGCTGGGATTCTGGGCCGGCGGCGCCTCGATCGCGATGGAGCGTGCTACTTTCATCGTGAGTCCTTGAGGGAGGATCGGTTATCGGGTACGCAGTGCCAGCAGGCCCGAGGGCTTCCATTGCAGGAACAGAATGACCATGACGAACACCATCACCTTGCCCACCACGGCGGTGCTGCCGAGTTCGAAGGCCACGTTGAGCGAACCGATGCCCAGCGCCGCGATGACGGTGCCGAGGAGCTGTCCCACCCCGCCGAAGATGACCACCATGAATGCGTCCACGATGTAATAAGTGCCCAGGGCGGGACCGATGGGTCCGATGAGTGCCACCGCGCATCCGGCGACCCCGGCTAATCCCGATCCCAGGGCGAATGTCAGACTGTCCACCTGCCGGGTCGCCACGCCGAGGGACGAGGCCATATCCCGGTTCTGCATCACCGCCCGCAGCCGCCGTCCCGCCGCGGTTCGGTAGAGGAAGAACGTGATCGCCGCGATGCACACCGTCACGAGGGCAACGATGAACATCCGCTTGGCGGGCAGGGTCACATCATCGGAAATGACCAGGCCGCCCGTCAACCAACTGGGCGTCACCACCTGGACGTTGGGCGCTCCAAAAATGAAGCGGGCCAACTGCTGCAACATGAGGCCCACGCCCCAGGTGGCAAGAAGGGTATCCAGTGCCCGCTCGTAGAGGTGCCGGATCAGCAGCCGCTCCAGAACCATTCCGCCGGCTCCGGCCACCAAGAACGCCACCGGAAGGGCCAGCAGGAACATCAGATCGTTCTGGGTTTCAACACCGTTCACCATTGCGGGCGCCGCGAGGTTCTGGATGGCGTAGGCGGTGTAGGCGCCGATCATGATGAACTCGCCGTGGGCCATATTGATGACCCCCATCAGCCCGAAGGAGAAGGCCAACCCCAACGCAATGAGGAGCAGGATCGAGCTGACGCTTATCGCGTTGAAGGCCTGGAGGACGGCAAACTCCATGTGGTCGGGTCCCTTCCGAGTTTTGTAACACGATGGGGTATAGCGTAGCGGGCCGCCACTCCGGGCGACGGCCCGCTACGCGGTGTCATTCTGTCCCGGTTAGGGCTTGAGGCTCTTGGCCCAGGGGTAGTTTTTGCCCTCCAGGTAGGGGTCCGGCTTCACCGGCTTCGGTGACGCCGATATCTCGTCGATCAGGCCATCGGCCCGCACCCTGCCCATGCGTACGGTCTTGTAGATGTGCTGGTTATCGCCGTCGACCGTCACCATGCCGCCGGGTGCGGCGAACTCGATGCCCTTGGCGGCGGCCCGCACCTTCTCCACGTCGGTGCTGCCCGCCTTCTCCACCGCCTTGGCCCAGAGGTAGACGCCGAGGTAGCCGGCCTCGATGGGGTCGTCGGTCACCCGGTTCTGGCCGTATTTGGCCTTGTAGGCGGCGACGAACTTCTTGTTCTCCGGGGTGTCGGTGGTCTGGTAGTAGTTCCACGCCACCAGGTGGCCCACCAGGTTTTCGGGGCCGATGCCGCGAGTCTCCTCCTCGGCAATGCTGACCGACATGGTCTGGATCTTATCCGGGGTGTTGCCGGCACTCTTGAGCTGCTTGAAGAAGGCCACGTTGGAGTCGCCGTTCAAGGTGTTGAACACCACATCGGGCTTGGCCGCCAGGATTTTAGAAACCACAGTGGTGTAGTCAGTATGGCCCAGCGGGGTGTATTCCTCGCCCACCAACTGGCCGCCCTGCGCCTCCAACTGCAGCTTGATGATCTTGTTCGAGGTCCGGGGGAACACATAGTCGGACCCGAGCAGGTACATTTTTTTCTTGCCCTGGGCCAGCAGGTATTCCACGGCGGGGACGATCTGCTGGTTGGTGGTGGCGCCGGTGTAGAAGATGTTGGGGGATTTCTCCAACCCTTCGTACTGCACCGGGTAGAACAGCAGGCTCTTCAGGCTCTCGAACACCGGCAGCACGGCCTTGCGGCTGGCGCTGGTCCAGCAGCCGAACACCACGGCCACCTGGTCTTTCTGGATCAGTTTCTTCGCCTTCTCGGCGAAGGTCGGCCAGTCCGACGCGCCGTCCTCGATGACCGGCTCGATCTTCTTTCCAAGCACGCCACCCTTGGCGTTGATCTCCTCGATGGCCAGCAACGTGGCGTCCCGCACCGACGTTTCGCTGATGGCCATGGTCCCCGACAGCGAGTGCAGGACGCCGACCTTGATAGTAGACCCACTCCCGCCGCCGGTCCCCGCCGCCGGAGCGCAGCCCGCCACCAGAGCCAAGCTCAGTGCGGGCCCGGCGATGAATCTGAACACGTGTGAAGCCTTCAACCGTTTCCCTCCTTGTGACTAAACCCTTAAACCGATGAGCCAGCGTGCCTGCCAGACAAGTCGGAGTTTAGGGTGTGCACGTTTCGCCGTTATTACACATTCATTACGACCATGTTACTAAGTTGTGACACGAGGGAGCGATCAATAAGTGGGGGCCGGCACTTGCGCCGGCCCCCACTCTCTGACTCGAAGCAGGTTGGGTCAGATGCCGAGCATGCGCCCGATATTGCCGCCGAGGATCAGTTCTTTGTCCTGGTTGTTGAGGCCCTGGCGGTCCATGACGGAGGACGCGGTGTTTTCATAAGCCAGGTATTCGGGGTGGGGGAAGTCCGTCCCGAAGAAGAACGATTCGCTGCCGAGGGTCGCGACCAACGCTTCCATGTGCTCCACCGGCTCGATGGCGGTGAGCATGCGGGTCCGGATCAATTCGTCAGGCGGGGTGGTGTTGCGGGAGCACTGGGGCTCGATGAACGAGGAGCGCTCACAGCCCAGCCGGGCGTAGGGCAACCACGACGCGCCGGCCTCGAAGAAGGCGAATTTGAGGTTGGGGAACTCGTCCATCACCCCGCCCAAAGTGAGCGCGGCCACCGCCAGGGTGTATTCGAGCCCGAAGCCCAGGTAGGTGCCGATGTGCAGCCGGCGCATCCGCTCCATCCCGACCATGTGGTACAGCGGCTGATGGTCGATGGTGGTGCGGCCGGTGCAGCCCTGAGGAATGTGGTGTACGAACAACGGGAGTTTTAGGTCGTTGACCGCTTCCCAGAAGGGGTACAACTCGATGGTGTCGAGACTCTTGCCGATCCAGTTGGCGGGCATAAACACGGCGTTGAGCCCTAGCTTGGCGCCCCGTTTGACCTCGGCGACGGTCTCGTCGATATCGTCCCAGGGGACCGTGATGATGCCGACGAAGTTCGCCGGGTAGTCCTTCTGGGCCTTGGCGGACTCGTCGTTGAACAGCTTGCACAACGCCACCCGGATGGGCTTGGCGAGGTCGCCGCCGGTGGGCGAAGCGCCGTAGAGGTTGCCGAATATGCGGTCGGGCAGCAGCACTTGGGCGTCGAATCCGGTGCTCGGCAGGAACCGCATGCGTTCCTCCGGGTCCCGATGGGGGTCAGGGGCACTGGTGTCCGGCACGGGCCTGCCTTTGGCGATGGCGCGGATGCGGTCGCCATCGGTGGCCCGCTCGGTGTCTTTGAGGTACATGTCCATCGCCTCGCGGACCATGCCCCGCGGCAGCAGGTCTTTGAAGTTGTGGAGGTCGATACGCGGGAAGAAATGCGTATCGACGTCGACTTTCTTGGTGGCAACCAGCGTGGTCATCGGGTTCTCCTCGTAAAGGTATGCGACATTGCTGGGCTGGGTTCAGCCGCGAATAGCATAGCCCAACCCCGTTACCGAGGCCACTGGTTAGATGATAATTTTCTTGAAGTACTCGGAAACCTCCAGCGGCTTGTCCATCATCTTCTCGCTGTCCATGATGACGGGATGGTTGACCGCGGGGTCGACCCAGGAGAGTTTATCCACCACGGGAGCGTCGTTGCGGCGGCTGTTGAGCAGCGTATTGTTGGCCCACGACGTTGCCCCCTGCTTCAGGAGGAACCAGTTGGCGAAGAGCTTGGCTGCGTTGGGGTGGGGCGCCTTGCTGATGAACTCCAGCGGCCGCATCAGGGGGGCCGCCGAGTCGATGGCGAGGGCCTTCACGTTTTTGCCCAACCCCTGATCAAGGAACGGCTGTAGTTCCGCGTTGGTTGCGCCGAAGGCCATGGCGTACTTCCCGCGCACCAGCGACTCGGTGATCAGACGGGTGTCACGGCTTAACGCCGGCTCCTGATCGACCCAGATCTGCTTCAGTATGTCATTGCCGTATTTCAACGAAATGACGGTGGCGGGGATCCATCCCCCGCCATGGGTGCGGGGATCGGCGGACGTGATCTTTCCCTTCCACTTAGGATCCGTCAGGTCTTTGGCGCTCTTGATCTCCCCCTCTTTGACCAGGTCGGTGTTGATCCACAGCAGGCCGACGAGCTGCCAGGAGTAGGCGAACGCCCATTTCTTATCATTGTCCACCCAGGAGTTCTCGATGCCTCCCGGCCACGCCTTGTCGTTGAGGACATCAGGGTGGATGAGCAGCGGGCGGATGGGTTCGAGCGCGCCCAGGTCGCGCAAGGTGGCCTTGCTGAAGGCGTAGGGCGCTTGGACTGTGGCCAAGTCCCAGTTGAAGATGCCAGCTTCCCGCTCCTGGAAAATCTTGGGAAGAAAGAGGCTGGCCGTGGAGAGCGCGGTGACCTCCACCTTCATGCCGGGGAATTCGGCTTCGAAGTCCTGGCCGATCTTGGTAAAGCCCGGCCCGGCGCCGGAGAAGAAGACGTTGACCTTCCCCTCTTTCTTCGCCGCCGCAACCAGGGCGTCCCACTCGGCCTTGAACTTTGCATCAGTTTGGGGCGCGGCCCCGCCACCTTGCGCTGGTGCGCCCGCGGGCGCCAGCGCCGCGGCGGGTGCGCAGGCCGCGGCAACTGCGGCCGTTGCCGCTACTGACAGGAAGGACCGGCGGTTGACGGGCGGGCTACTGGTCCCATTGTCGATTGGCATGATGTGTTTTCCTTATGATCCCCAGCTTGGCATCGAGCCCCAGCAACGGCGTGAGCAGGTTATCCCCGTCTAGGGAATGATCTTCTTGAAGTACTCTGCGGTCTCCAACGGCTTGTTCATCATCTCCTCGGTGTCCATCAACAGCGGGTGATTCACCGCCGGGTCGACCCAGGTGAGCTTGTCCACCACCGGCACATCGTTGCGGCGGCTGTTCAACAGCGCATTGTTCACCCACGACGTCTGTCCGTCTTTGCTCAGGAACCAGTTGAGGAACAATTTGGCTGCGTTGGGGTTGGGGGCCTTGCTGACATACTGGATGCCGCGCATCAACGGAGCGGCGGAGTCGATGGGAAGACCCTTCACGTTCTTCCCGAGGCCCTGGTCCAGGAACGGCTGCAAATCAGAGGGGGTGACGCCGAACCCCATTGCATATTTCCCGCGTACCAGTGCCTCGGTGATCTGGCGGGTGTCCCGGCTCAACGCGGCTTCCTGGTCCACCCAGATCTTTTTCAGAATGTCGTTGTCGTAGCGGCCGGCGATGATGGTGGCGGGAATGAACCCCTGGCCGTGGTTGCGGGGGTCGGCCGACATGATCTTGCCCTTCCACTTGGGATCGGTCAAATCTTTGACGCTCTTGATCTCCCCTTCCTTGACCATGTCGGTATTGATCCACAGCAGGCCGATGAGCTGCCAGGAGAACGCGAACGCCCACTTCTTGTCGTTGTCCACCCACGACTTGTCGAAGCCGCCCGGCCACGCTTTGTCGTTCACCACATCAGGATGGATCAACAGCGGGCGAACCGGTTCCAAGGTGCCCAGGTCTCGAAGGGTTCCTTTGGTCAGGGAGAATGGCGCTTGGACCGCCACCACATCCCAGTTATAGAGTCCGGCCTCCCGCTCCTGAGCGATCTTGGGGAGGAACAGACTGGCAGTGGATATGGCCGTCACCTCGGCTTTGATGCCGGGGTAGGCGGCTTCGAAGTCGAGGCCGATCTTGGCGAAAGCGCCGGAGCCGGAGAAGAAGACGTTGACCTTCCCTTCCTTCTTGGCCGCCGCAACCAGGGCCTCCCAATCGGCCTTGAATTTTGCGTCCTGCGCGGGCGCCGCCGCAGGGGGTGCGGCGGCGGCGGGCGCCTGCACCGGGGCAGGCGCGGCGGCGGGTGCGCAGGCAGCGGCCAGCGCGGCGCCTGCGCCTGCCGCGGTCACGGAGAGAAAGGCCCGCCGGTTTACGGCTGGCTGGTTGCGGGGGGTCTCGTTCATGGTTGGTTGTCCTTTCGCTGGATGTGCGGGTTGGGAGTG
>SHYD01000026.1 GCA_009692945.1 Dehalococcoidia bacterium
GGGACCGCACCCAAGCACGGGGACACCCACAGCGGGTCGGCTGGGGTCGGCCCAGGTCGGGCTTCGCCGCTCAGTTCACCAGGTCCGTCGTGTCAACTCACGCAAAAATGTTACCGGGTGGGTCCATTTGACACCAGCCACCTAGCGGCTTGCTACCATCACCATACGCGCGGTTTGTTTCCCCCACTTTTCCAGAATGTTTCGGATGGGTTAAATCCGTGTTTCAGATTGGCCCCGTCACCGGTCGCCCCGCTGGAACGTTCCCCACCTGACATGGGTGGCCGGTGACGGCAGATGCGAACCACCGCTAACTGCGCTAGAGTCAATAATGAACGCGATAAGAGGCGAGGAGAGCGCGGCATGCAAACACGAAAGGTGGAGAGCCCCGAGGAGATCCTCCAGCTTCTCCAGGGATCCCGGCTCGCCAATCGGCCGGAAGCTGATCGGGTCCGGGTGGCCCTGGCGGTCCACCTGTTCGAGGAAGGCGTCATCTCCATCGGCAAGGCGGCCGAGCTGGCTGGAGTGCCGCGCGTCGGCTTCGAGGACTTCCTGGTCGAGTTGGGCATCCCGACTGTGCACTACGATGTCCCTGACTATGACGCGGACCTCCGCACTGTCGCGCAGCTTGAGCGGCGGCGTCGCGAGTCGTGAGAGCGGTTTCAAACGCCGGTCCGCTCATCCACCTCGCCCGGATCAACCATCTGCACCTGCTTCCCGCCCTGTTCGACGAGGTCTTAATTCCCGTTGCTGTGTGGCAAGAAGTCTCACCGGATGACATCGACGTACCCGATCTTGCCGCACTCCGGCAGGCCGTTGATGCGGGCTGGCTGAGAGTGCACGCGGTCAGTGCCACCTCGGGAGCGGCGAGGCTTCAAGCCGATCTTGACCCGGGGGAGTCCGAAGCCATTATGCTCGCGCGTGAAGTGACGGCTGATGCGCTCTTGATGGGCGAGCGCCGCGGGCGAACGCACGCGCAACGGGAAGGACTGCCAGTTCTGGGCACCATCGGCCTTCTCCGGTTGGGCCGGGACAGGGGCCTGATTCCCGCGGCGGCGCCGCTGCTGCTCGACCAACTGCTTCCCCCCCGCGCCTTTCCCTCCACCCCCCTCGAACGGTAGGATAGTGCGTCGGGTGTCCGGTCCACCTTCCACCCGTCCTCAATCTGCCGTTCGAGGGGTGCCACTATGGAGAACCGTTGGTCTGATGAGCGTGCCCGCAGCCTGGATGAGTTCGGCCTGCTGGTGTACCGCTCCAACCTGTTGGGGTCCGACCAGACCGTGGTGAACCGCGGCGGTGGCAACACTTCGGTCAAGCGCCGGGTGACCGATTTCCGCGGCCGCGAGGTGGATGTGCTCACCGTCAAGGGCACCGGCTACGACCTCCGCACCATCACCGGCAAAGGGTTCGCCGACGTGGTGATGGAGGACATCCTGCCGTTGCGCTCCCACCACGCCATGACCGACGAGGCCATGGTGGAGTACCTCAGCCACTGCATGATCGACCCCACCGCGCCCCGTCCCTCCATCGAGACGCTGCTCCACGGCTTCCTTCCCGCCAAGCACATCGACCACACCCACGCCGACATTTCCGGGGCCATCGCCACCTCGGTCCGTGGCGAGGAGATCGCCCGGCGGCTGTTTGGGAACGAGATGGTGTGGGTGCCCTACATCCGCCCCGGCTTCACCATGGCCAAGATGACGGTGGACGCGCTGGATGCCAACCCGTCCGCCCGCTTCGTGGTGCTCCAGAAGCACGGTCTCATCACTTGGGCCGACGACGCACGGGAGTGCTACCGCCGCAACGTGGAGTTCCTCGACCGCGGCGCCGCTTTTGTCTCAGATGAGTCGCGCGGCAAGCGGGTGTTCGGCGGGCTCAAGGTGGGGCCGGCCAACGAAACCGCCCGCGCTGAACTGGCCGCCGCGGTGATGCCCGCACTGCGGGGCGAGTTGAGCCGCAACCAGCGGGTGGTGCTCCATTTCGACGATGCGCCCGACATCCTGGAATTCGTCTCGTCGGCGGAGGGACAGTCGCTGGCGGAGGCGGGGCTGGCCTGCCCCGACCACGTGCTGTACACCAAGGTGAAGCCCATGTGGGTCGGCGCGGGGGCCGAGGCGGGAGCCGAGGGAATCGTCGCTGGCGTCCGGCGCGACCTGGCGGCGTATGTTCAGGCCTACGGACGCTTCTTCGAGGAGAACAAGGAGTCCTGGGACACCCCAGCCGATCCGCTGCCCAAGATCCTGCTCACTCCCGGCCTCGGCATGATCACGGCCGGCAAGGACAAGCGGGCGGCGACCATCACCGCCGATTTCTACCACCGCGCCGTCGCCATCATGCGGGGCGCCACCGGCATCGACCGCTTCGTCTCGCTCACCGCCAAGGAGGCCTACGACATCGAGTACTGGCCCCTGGAACTCTACAAGCTCACGCTGCTGCCGCCGGAGAAGGAGCTCTCACGGCGGGTGGCCTTCATCACTGGCGGCGCGGGGGCGCTGGGGCGCGCCATCGCCGAGCGGTTCGTGCAGGACGGCTGCCACGTCGCCTTGGCGGACATCAACCACCAAGGCGCGTCCGCCATCGCCGAGGACCTTACGGCCCGTTACGGCCAGGGGATGGCGGCCGCGGTCCACGCCGACGTCACCAGCGAGGCCAGCATCAGGGCGGCGCTGGCCGCCACGGTCCGCACCTACGGCGGACTCGATGTGCTGGTGTGCAACGCCGGCGTCGCCTCATCCCACTCGATTGAGGACACCACCCTGGAGGAGTGGCAGCGCACCATGGACGTGCTCAGCACCGGCTATTTCCTCACGGCGCGGGAGGGGGTGAAGCTGATGCGGCAGCAGCGCACCCCCGACGGCCGCGCCCTGGGCGGCAGCATCATCTTCGTCGCCTCGAAGGCCGGGCTGGCCGCCGCTAAGAACGCGGCGGCCTACGCCACCGCCAAGGCGGCGGTGCTGCACCTGGCCCGCTGCCTGGCCGAGGAGGTGGCGGAGGACAGCATCCGGGTGAACAGCCTGGCGCCCGACGCCATCATCGAGGGTTCGGGCTTGTGGGCCGGCCAGTGGGGCCAGGCGCGGGCTCAGGCCCACGGCGTTGACCCCGCGGCGCTGGCCGAGTTCTACCGCGGCCGCAACATGCTCCAGCGCTCGGTGACCGGCGCCGACGTGGCGGAGGCGGCCCGCTTCTTCGCCTCGGACCGCTCCTGCGCCACCACCGGAGCCATCCTCAGCGTGGACGGCGGCCTGCACGACGGCTACGTGCGGTAGGGGGTGGGGGCTACGGTGGCTGTCCCGGTGACGACGTTATAACGCTATAATGTTTTTATGACCCCAACCGAGGAGGCCTCATGGGCAGCGAAACCATCCGGTCAACACTGTACCTCGATCCGGCGCTGCACCAGGCGCTCCGGCTGAAGGCAGCGACGTCCCACCGCAGCATGTCGGACATTGTGAATGATGCCGTCCGCGTCTCGCTGCAAGAGGACGAGGAAGACTTGGCGGCTGTCGCCGAGCGTGCGGGCGAAGCGTCCATCAGCTACGAGGCGTTTCTGGCCCAACTGAAAGCTGATGGCACGATATGAACTCCGGTTCAAACCTTCCGTTCTGAATGACCTTCGCGGTTTGCCTCCAGCGGAGGTCAGGCGGATCCTGGCCCGGATTGACGCCCTGCGGGATGAGCCGCGGGCCCAGGGCGCCGAGAAGCTTTGGATTCAGGACCGCTATCGCGTCCGCATCGGCAACTGCCGGATGTTGTATATCGTGTTGGACACCGAACGGGTCGTCGAAATCGTTAAGATCGGCCACCTCCGTGAGGTCTATCGTTGACCGAACGACGGGCCCCGATCCTCCCGAGGCGGCCCGCTTCTTCGCCTCAGACCGCTCCCGCGCCACCACCGCCGCCGTCCTCGGCGTGGACGGCGGCCTGCACGACGGTTACGTGCGGTAGGTGTTCAATGTGTCAGTAAGGAATTGAGAGAAGGAGAAGAGATGAAGCTAAAAATAGTCCTGGAACCCTGCGATGAGGGAGGCTACACGGTCTATGCGCCATCCCTCCCTGGCTGCGTCAGTGAGGGCGACAGAGGCAATGGCCAATATCCGGGAGGCCATAGAGCTCTACCTGGAGCCTACGGAGGATGACACCCAACCTCAGGCGGAAGCCGAGGTGGTGGAGCTAGCCCTGTGAACTCCTTGCCCAGCCTCTCCTATTCTGAGGTCATCCGTGCCCTGCAGCGGGATGGCTGGGCTATGGGGCGCCTTGAAATGCCTACTTAACCCCACCTCACTTCTCGCTCACCGCGGCCGCAGCCCGCGGAACACGATCGCCAGCCCCGCCGCCAGGCAGACTGCGCCCACCGCTGCCCAGAACCACTGCCCCGTCATGAAGCTGCCCGGCAGCACGCCGACCCCCTGGAGCAGCCAGACGCCGCCGATCAGGATCAGCGGCAGGCCCGGCAGTATCTTTCGCATCTGAGACTCCGGTCGGCGCGGGGGCGTGCGCTAGCCCTTCAGGGCTGCTAGCACAGCGTCCACGTGGCCGTCGATGTTGACCTTTTCGAAGACCTCGCGCACCGTCCGGTCGGGACTGAGCACGTAGGTGGTGCGCATCGCCGAGCCCCGCTCGCTCATGATGCCCAACTCGGTGATCAGCTTGCCGCCGGCGTCGGTGATCACCGGAAAGTTCGCGGCGCACTGGATGGCGTGCTGCTTCTGGGCTTCCTGCTCATCGATGCTGACGCCCACGACCGCGGCGTTCAAAGCATCAAGTTCACCCCGGCGGGCCCCAAACTCCGTGGTCTCCCGCACGCAGCCGTTCGTGGTCGCCTTCGGATAGAAAAACACCACGAGACTCTTCCCCTCGGCATACTTGGAGAAATCGATGCTCTCTCCTTCGTGGGATGTGCCTGTAAAAGCCGGGAATGGTTGTCCTGCCAACAATGTCACGGTGAACCCCTGTGCAGAATTTGACGCGGTCATGGTAGCACCATCGGCCGTTTGGCGGATTTGCTTGCGGCGCCTTTGGAATGACCCCATCCAGGAAGGGCACCCTGCACGGCATTCATTCGTTTTCTTCTTGCATTGCCTTCGATCACCCGGTAGAATGCGGGCACTTTCCAATTCTGTCTAAGGAGGGTCTTGATGCCGAGCTATCGGACGGAGCAGATCAGGAACATCGTCCTTCTCTCTCACGGTGGTGCCGGCAAGACTTCATTGTCCGAGGCGTTGTTGTTCAATGCCGGGGTGATCAACCGGCTGGGCAGGGTGGAGGACGGCTCCACCACCTCGGACTGGGATCCGGACGAGCAGAAGCGGAAGATCAGCACCAACGTTTCGCTGCTTCCCTTTGAATGGCAGGGCCGGAAGGTGAACCTGCTGGAGGCCCCCGGTTACGCCGACTTCGTGGGCGAGATAAAGGCCGGCGCTGCTGGAGCCGGTGATGTCACTGACCGTGTTTGTGCCGGATAAGGCTACCGGCGACACCATCAGCGACCTCAACACCAAACGGGGCAAGGTGCTCGGCATGACGCCCGATGATGGGACAACCATTGTGGAGGCGCTGGTCCCGCTGGCAGAGGTCCTGCGCTACGCTACCGACCTCCGGTCGATCACCCATGGGCGCGGCACCTTCAAGATGGAGTTCAGCCACTACGAGGAGGTGCCCGCTCACATGGCGGGCAAGATCATTGAGCATTCAAAGAAAGAACGAGAGGCAGAGCACAAGGGCTGAGGCGGGGAACCCAGTCCTCAGCGCGCGCCCTCCGCACGGTGGGGCCGCCGGTGGCCGCCAAAACTATCGCGCGGCCGCTTTTTGTGCCCCATCCCAGAGCAGAAAAAGAAGATATTATTTCTTGGGGGACACCCCCACGCCCCGGCAGAAGGGGCTTCGCCCCCTCTGCACTCCCCCATCCTAAAGCCCGCATCAGCAAAGGGCGGCTGCCACCCCAGCTCCCAAGGTCGCTCCTTACGGGGTCAGCAAAAGCTTCCCGGTGGTGAGGCGGCCCTCCAGCGCGCGGTGCGCCTCGGCCGCTTTGGCCAGGGGGTAGGTGTCGAAGATGCGCACCTTCAGCTCGCCGGATTGGGTCCAGCCCAGGATGTCGTTGGCCCGAGACAGCAGTTCTTCGCGAGTGGAGGTGTAGAACCCCATCCCGGCCCGGGTCAGGAAATTGGAACCCTTGGCCAGTATCTGGGGGCTGATGGGGTCCACCGGTCCGCTGGCCTGCCCATACAACACCAGGTAACCCCGGGGGGCGAGGCAGTTCAGGCTCTTCACGAAGGTGGTCTTGCCCACCGCGTCGTACACCACCTGGACGCCCTTGCCGCCGGTGCCCTGTTTCACGGCCTCCTCGAAGTCATCGGTGCTGTAGTTGATGACATGATCAGCCCCAGCGCCCTTTGCCAGCGCCGCTTTCGCTTCGGTGGACACCGTGGTGTAGATCTCGGCCCCCAGCCGCTTGCCGATCTGAATGAGCAGCAGCCCCACTCCTCCGGCGCCGGCGTGCATCAGCGTGCGGTCGCCGGTCTTCAGTGGGTACACGCCGGTGGCCAGGGCGTGGGCAGTGAGACCTTGCAGCAGCACCGCCGCCGCAGTCTGATCGCTGATGCCGGCGGGGATGGGGACAAGGCGTGCTGCGGGCACGGCCACCAGTTCGGCATAGCCCGCCGCGGCCCCGGTGAAGACCACCCGGTCGCCCACCTTCACCTCGGTAACGCCCTCGGCCACCGCAGCCACGGTCCCGGCCGCTTCCATGCCGGGGATGTAGGGCATGGGGTTGGGGTACAGGCCGCTGCGGTTGTAGATATCGGCGAAGTTCACGCCGATCGCGGTGGTCTTGACAATGGCCTGCCCGGCGGCTGGGGCCGGGTCGGGCGCGTCCTCGTACTGCAGGACCTCGGGGCCGCCGGTCTGGTGAAGGCGAATGACTTTCATGGCACGTCCTTTGTTATCTGAACTACGGGTAGCAATGCATCACGGGACCGGTCCGGCCCTGCGTTCTGTCGTAGGGGCCAGTTGCAACGTGCCCCTACCCCCCCGCCAAGATCCGGGCGGTGTCGTCCGCCGGTTGGAAGTCTGCCAGGTAGCGCGCCCGGTTGCGGATGTACGCGTCGTTGAGGCGCTTGGTCATCGCGACGAGGTTGTCGTTCACCTCCCGCACCTGCTTGGCCGGCACCCCCAGCCACAGCGTCCTCGGCGGCGCTTCCACCGGACCGATCAGCATGGCGCCCGCGCCGATGATCACGTCGTCGCCGAGCTTGGCCTGTTGGAACACCATGGCCCCGTTGGCCACCAGCACCCGGTCGCCCAGCACCGCGGCGTGCACCAGCGCGTGGTGCGCCACCACACAATTCTTGCCGATGATGGCGCCCTCGTGGAGCACGGCGTTGTCCTGTATGTTGGTGCCCTCGCCGATAACGATGGCCCCGGCGTCGCCCCGCAGCACCGCCCCGAACCACACGCTGGCGTTCGCTTCGACCGTCACATCGCCGATGAGCACAGCGGTCGGCGCGATAAATGCGCTGGGATGCACGGTGGGGGTCTTGCCCTCAAAGGTGTAGATCACGGACGCGTCCTCGCTTCTGGTGGAGATTGCGCGGTGGCATTATAGCCTGACCTGAATCGCCGGACCAAGGGGGGTGTCCTGTCCGTATGAGTTCACAGTAGCAGGGGCTGTCGGGGCCTGGGCGCGGGAGTGCACGAGGGCGGCAGCCCTCTGCCGGGGGCGTGGGGGTGCCCCACAAAGAATCCTCCTCCTTTCCTGGGGCGGGGGGAGTGGCTCAGGCCGCCTGAATCCCCAACACTGAACAGCCACTCCTGTCCCGTAACATGTTGCAGATGTCCAAGGACCAGCAGGCTACGCAGGACACCGAAAAGCGGAAGCAGCTTTTGTGGGAGGCCCAGCGCCGGATTCTGGACAATGCCTACCTGGTGGTGGTCAACGGCAACACCCAGCCGGAACTGATGTGGCCTGCGGTGATGGATTACCACCAGGGCGGCGATTCCAGTGATCCCTTGGCCTGGGCCTATGTCTGGCTGAACCAGTAGTTCGGTTCGCTTACACCTTCCCGCCCCTCGCCTTCAGCATCTCCTGCTTGAAGGCGTCGGTGGGGGGGTAGTAGCGGCCGGGAACCGCCCGTTCGGCCAGGATCTTCTCCTTCACCAACTCCTCGGCCGCCTCGTGGATCTCGCACCAGGTGGCGACTTCCTCCGCCATGTAGGCGGGCACCACCACCACCCCATCGTCGTCACCCACGATCACGTCGCCCGGCCGAACCGCCACGCCGGCGCACTGGACCACCACGTTGGCTTCCCAACCCTCGCCGTACTCCCGAGCGGTGGGAGTGCGCTTCTGGGCGAAGATGGCGAGGCCGTAGGTGGAAACCACGTCCAGGTCGCGCACCGCGCCATCAGTCACCAGTCCGTCGGCTTTTTGCATCATGAGTTGGGTCAGCCGGATGTCGCCCAGCACCGTGGAGTAGGCGCGGCGCATGCAGTCCACCACCAGCACGTCGCCGGGGCCGCAGGACCCCATCGCGTGGTACTCGGGGGAGTCCTCGCCTCGGGTCACATCGGCGTGGATGTCGGGCCGCGGCGGCACGCTGCGCAGAGTGCGGGCGCGGGCGGCCAGCTTCTTGCCCGGCGTGAAGGGGTTCACGTCCTCCATGAAGCAGAGGGTGGCGCCGCGGTTGCGGACCGCGGTGTAGACGGTGGGAGTGGCCAGCTTTTTGAACCGGTCCAGCAGGGCCTGAGAGATCTCGACAGTAGCCATGGGCGTCTCCTAGCGGTGGGATGACCGGCGGTTCGCCGGTGCGCCCACGCTACCCCTCCCCCGAGGGCTTGTCAATGGACGCCGGGGCTGGCGGGAGCGCTCAGGCGCTCCCGCCAGCTTACTGCATCAGCAGCACCCCTCATCCGGACATGGGCAGCAGTCCGGACACGGACAGCCCTCGATGTGTTTCGCAGGCATGCAGTTCGCCTCCTTCCCGCGGCAGGGATGCTACGCGCCGGAGCAGTCCAGGCTGGGGCAGCACTGGAGCGCAGGCTCCTGGCAGTCGCCGCAATCGTCGGTTGAGAGGCGGCCCGAGAGTTCGGCCAGTTCAGCCCTCGTGCGCTCGAGATCGGCGAGGAGCCGGTCGACGGCGATGAGCTTCTGCGCCACGTCGCGGGCGAGTTGGTCCTGGAACGAAGCGCAGGGCTCGTGTTCCGCCCCCCTCACCAGCCCTTTTGCCTCGGCCAGCGTGAACCCAGGCCGCGGGCTCAGCGGATCAAGCGCAACCGCCGGATGTCCGCATCGCCGTAGAGGCGGTAGCCGGAGCCGGAGCGCCGGGCGGGGGGCAGCATCCCCTTCTCCTCGTGGAACCGGATGGTTTTCGCCGTCACGCCGGCGGCGTCCGCAAGCTCACCGATGGTGCGGGTCGTCATGGGCCACCTCTCCTCGCTCAGGGTAAAGGTTCCCGTGGCTGGAAGGTCAAGGGGTTCTTGTACGAGTTGTGAAAGGGCGTTTTCATCTTTTCGTCCATCGGCAGGGTTCCCTCAGTCACATTCTAGGTGAGTGAATTGAATTTGAATACGAAGAGCGAGTTGACCGTATTGCAGCGGGTCAACTATGCTCTCCTAATCTTCGGGAATGCAGGAGACCTTTATGACGCAACCAACGCGACGACTCTTCATCCGGGTGGGCGGGCTCACCAGCGCAGCAGCCTTGGTCGCCGCTTGCTCCCCCGCTGCCGCTCCTAGCGCTCCCGGGGCGCCCGCTACTGCGGGAGCCCCGGCCGGCGGCGCTGCCCCCGCCTGGCAGAAGGAGTGGGACGACACTCTGGCCGGTGCGAAGAAGGAAGGCAAGCTGGTGATCGTGACCAGCGTGGGCGAAACCTACCGCAAGGCGGTGGATGTGTTCCAACAGGCCTACCCGGATGTGCAGGTGGAGCTCACCACGCTGAACGCCAGCGCCTTCGCCCCCAAAGTTGTCACGGAACAGAAGGGCGGCATCTTCAACTACGATGTGGCAACCTCCACCTATGGCAGCCTACCGCTGGCGCTTCTGCAGGTGGACGGCCTGGCCCCGGTCAAGCCGCTGTTCATACAGGGCATGCATACCGACGATACGCTGTGGGCCAATGGTTTTGAGGCTGGTTGGAAGGACAACGCCAAGCAGTACGGCTACGCCCCCTTCGTTACCCGCTCCCGCCACTTCTGGATCAACACCGATCACGTGAAAGACGGCGACATCAAGTCGATCGACGACATGATCAACCCCCGCTGGAAGGGGAAGGTGCTGGCGCTGGATCCCCGCTACACCGGCGGCTACCAGCCCGCCATCAACATGCGCCTCTCCTACGGTGATTCCATCATCCAGAAGTTCTGGAAGGATCAGGAAGCCGTGATGCTGCGGGACCTGCGCCAAATCACGGAGATGATGATTCGGAGCAAGGACTACGCACTGGGCCTGGATGCGCCCATCGAATTCATCTATCCCGAGTTCGCTGCGCAGGGCCTGGGCAAGAACCTGAAGCACCTAGAGGTGCCGGGGGTGGAGAACATTAGCGGCGGCAGCGAGGTGCTGTTCCATTTCCCCAAGGCGCCGCACCCCTACGCCTCCAAGCTGTTCGCCAACTGGCTGCTCAGCAAGGAAGGCGGCGCCGGTTGGTCGAATGTGGGGCGTTCCAACAGCCGCCGCAAGGACGTGCCGATCGGCGCGCCGGACAATGTGCCCACGCCGGGATTCAAGTACAACGTTATCGATACCCAGCAGATGGAGAACGAGCGCATCAAGACGCAAGACATCGCCAAGCAGGTACTGGGCGTCTAGCGCACAACCATCTCACATACCCTACCAGCAGGGGAGGCTGCCCAGCCCTCCCTGCTTTGGGTACGCCGGGCATGTGCCCGTTTTCGGAGGTCAATTTCCTCTGCGGCCCAGGGAATCGGGACCTTATGGGAGGGCAAGGGCGGCGCCGTGAGGCAGAGTCTGAAGCCGGGGCCACAGCCACGACCTGACGAACAGAAACCGGATAGTAGACCTGGGGCGGTTGGCGAACTGGCACGAGACAGCGAACCCGTGATTTCCAAGTCCGGCCTTGGGTGAATCCGGCAGGAGCGGTGCGAAAGAACGGGCGCTTATCCCGGGAGACCTGGCTCCACTGTTACCGGCGCCTAACCGAGCGGGAGCCTTGGCGCAGGACCTCAACCGGAACGGGCTCCCTGGGTTCGCCGGCCCGAATACCGGAAGACCACGGGCGCCAGGGGGACGCTGAGCAGCGCCGCGGCGGCCACCACCAGCGCCGAGATGGCGACCGCAGTGGGAGTGCCGATCACCACCCCGGCGCCGCCGGCCAGCACCGCGCCGAGCGGGGCGAACCCCTGCATGATCACGGTCAGGTAGCTCATGATGCGTCCCCGCATCGCAGGCGGGGCGGACAGTTGGAGCATGGTGGTGTTCATGCTGGTCAACACGAGGAAGCATGCGCCCATCAGGGTGAGCAGACCCAGCGATACCGGAAAGTTCGAACTCAGGGTGAACAGCAGCAGCAACCCGCTGAACAGCACCATTCCCACCACCTGCACCAGCCCTTTGCGCTCGACATCGCCCAGATAGCCCAGCACCACCGCTCCGATCACGGTGCCCAGGCCGGGGGCGGCCAGCATCAGTCCGAGGCCGGTGGCGCCCACGTCCAGCACCTCGCCCGCGAACACCGGAAGCAGTTGTTGGTAGGCCCGGCCGAACAGGCTGGTTACTGTTGCCAGCAGCAGCAGCGTCCACAGCACCGGGGTCCGGCGCACCAGACGGAGGCCATCGAAGAAGTCGGTCACGAAGCCCGCCGATCCCCGCGGTCGGGAGCGCTCGGGCACATCTCGCATCAAGTACAGAGCAAACACCACCGCGAGGAAGCTGGCGGCGTTGGCGTAGAACGCCCCGGCGATCCCGATGAGGCCGACCAGCACGCCCGCCAACGCCGGTCCCACCATGGCCGCTCCCTGCCAGGATGCCGAGTTCAAGGCCACCGCGCTCGCCACGTCTTCCGGTGGAACCAGGTCGGGGAGCACCGCCTGCCGGGTGGGGGCATCGAACGCGGCGATGACCCCTGAAATGACGCTGAACAACACCAGTTCCGGGACACCGGCCATACGCTGCCCGACCAGCACCGCCAACGCAAGCGCTGCGATAGCGCTGGCGGCCTGGCTGACCTTCATCAGGCGGAGCCGGGGCATGCGATCGGCCACCACGCCCCCCAGCGGCGGCAGCACGATCATGGGCACCGCCCGGGCCATGCTGACGAGGCCGAGCTGGAACGCGGAGTGGGTGAGGTCGTACACCAGCCACCCCTGGGCCACGATCTGCATCCACGACCCGGAGTTGGAAATGACGCTGCCCACCCACAGCAACATGAAGTTGCGGTGGCGCAGGGCGGAGAAACGCTTCGGTGTGGTCCTGGGTTCGGTGCTCATCTGGTGCGAATTCAATCTGGTAAAAACAACAAGGCCAGCGGAAAACCGCTGACCTTGTTGTTTGCGCCACGGGCGCACGACTACCAGACGCGCATCGACATGGCAACGCCGATGAAGAAGAGGCTCAACAGGCCGAAGATCAGGAAGACCGAGAGAAAACCCTTCACTACTGCTCCAAGAAATCTGGGATTGGGGTGGACGGAGGGGATTGAACCCTCGATCTCCAGGGCCACAACCTGGCGCCTTAACCACTCGGCTACGCCCACCACGAACAGGCGCCGCGGAAGAACGGCGTCGACGCTCTAATACTAGCACCGGGTACGGGATGCAGGCAACGCTCGCCGGCGCCATTGGATGTGGCACGGCGCCCAGTAAGAATTCACTGTTGAGGGGCGGCCGGGTTCAGGAGTGGGAGTGCACGAGGGCGGCAGCCCTCCTGCTTGTCCTGAGCTGGTCGAAGGGCCGGGGGAGTGGGGGTGTCCCCATACGAGTGGGCACCTTTTAAATTCGTGTGGATGTGGGTTCCAGGACAAGGGGTGTGCAGAGGGGGCAGCGCCCCTTCTGCCGGGGTGTGGGGTGTCCCCACACACAAACGGAGTGGGTGGGTGGGAAGTACAGGCTTCGAGGTTGTCCGACGAGAAACCTGCCCACTCCTATGGGGTGTCCCCCATATAGAGTCTCTCTTTTTCCCTGGGCTGGGGGGAGTGGCGCGCCCGCTTTTGATCTCAGCTTCCGAAAGGTGTATCTTACCGACTATTCCACTACTTGACGGGATACGTTGACGAAAAAAAGGAACCAGCTATGACCCAGAGCCGCGCCGCCGTCATCACCGCTCACAACCAGCCGCTCGAGATCCAATCGTTGCCCATCCCGGACCTGGATCCGGGCGCCGTTCTCGTCCGGATCGAGGCATCCACCCTCTGTGGGACCGACGTTCACCGCTGGCACGGCCCGCTCGGGGGCGGCGACAGCCTGCCCATCGTCACCGGCCATGAGCCCTGCGGCTTCGTCGAGGCGATGAACGGCGAGCGAAAGGACATCCTGGGGAACCCGCTGAAGGTGGGCGACCGCGTCGTGTGGAGTTACGTCGCTTGCGGCCAGTGTTATTGGTGTACCGTCGCCCAGCAGCCCTGTATCTGTCCGGGCCGGGCGTCCTGGGGCCACAACCGCAGCGATCAATTCCCCTACCTGCTCGGCAGCGTTTCCCAGTACATGTACGTGCCCGCGCCCTGCCACTTCATCAAGGTCCCTGAGACCGTGACTTCGGCGTCCGCGGCGGCGTCCGCCTGCGCCTACCGCACCATCATGCACGGCTTCGACAAGTTGGGGGCCATCAAGAGTCACGAGACGGTGGTCATCCAAGGCAGTGGGCCATTGGGGAACTTCGCCACCGCGGTCGCCCGGGATCATGGCGCAAAACAGGTGCTGGTCATCGGGGCTCCGGCGGCCCGGCTGGAAGTGACCAAGCGGATGGGCGCCGATGCCGTGCTGAACCTGGAGGAAGTGACCGACGCCAAGGACCGTCAGGCATGGGTGCTCGACCACACCGATGGCCGGGGTGCGGACGTTGTCTTTCAAACCGCCACCGGCGCGGCGACGCCTGAGGGGCTCACTTTGCTGCGCCGCGGCGGCCGGTTCATGAACATTGGTGCGGGCGGCACCGGCAATATCCCGGTAAACGGCCTGCCTTATGAGATGACCTTCCACACCATCCTGTCTGGCGAGCCCCGCCACTGGCTCCAGGCCATCGACTTTCTCTCCACCCGGAAGGACCGTTATCCCTTCGAGGAGATGATCACCGCCAGTTACAAGCTGGATCAGGTGAATGAAGCGTTGGAGGCGATGGCGAGCTTCAAGGTGGTGAAGGCCGTCATCTATCCTCACCAGTGACACCGAGGGCAACCACGGGCTCGGTAGGAGTTCACAATTGAGGCACTATCGGGCTCAGGAGCGGGAGTGCATGAGGGCGGCAGCCCTCTGCCGGGGGTGTGGGGGTGTCCCACACAGAGAATTCTCCTCCTTTTTTTCCGGGGTGAGGGGCGTGGTTCAGGTCCTTGTCTTAGACGAACAGACCTTCGAACACCTGAGCGGCAACCAGCAACGACGTCGAGAAGTTGGACCGGTTCGGATTGATAGTGTCGGGTTCACTTCTCATGTTGATGCGGAATTCGCCACCCGTTTGCAACTTGGCGGCGCCCGGTGTTTGCTGGCTTTCGCAGACCGCCACCAACCCCGCCAACACAAGCGTCAACAGCAGCAACGCCGCCCTACCAGTCAACCACCCCGAGCGCCACTTCATCAGACCCCCCCTGATAACCGTGCTCGATTCTCCTGCATCGATCGTAACAAACGCGGTCCCGAAGTCAAACCCACCCCATCGCCCCCGAAGCATGACCCCAATTCTGCACTTCGCGCGTCACTACTCAGACGCCCATGACCATGGGGACACCACCGGTTCATGAAGAGGCTAGGACGGCGACCTCCCCCTAAGACCACTCATGGCGGACGGGGCGCGCCCCTTGACCCCCTCCCCGCCGGAGGAGAAATAAAGAGATGGACGGTGAGGGGTGTACCCTCACCGTCCCCGCCAGCGGGAGACCCGCTGGACACCCCTGGAGGAGATGCTGTTCCTGGTGTGCCACCGCCTTTGCACAGCAGTTTTCGGAGGAGGGGCCACCGCCGGGTACGGGCCCGCAAAAAAGGTGCCTGCTGCCCAACACCAGGGGCCCGTTGAAGCTGGTGGACGCGCTCTTGAGGTTTCTTGGGGTGGCAACCATGGATGGCGCCTGGGCTGACGCCGCGGTGGGTATCTGTTCGGGCGACGCCTCCAATCGGGTGAGTCCCATGGCATTAGCAGTGTGGCTAGGCGAAGGCTTCATAGCAGCGCAGCAGATCCCGAAACACCCCCTTCCTTGACACCCACCCGCCCGCTCCCTAGACTGCGGGCGTGGGCTGAGCCGAGTTTCGACACGACGGTGCAGCCCCCCCACTGACACCTAAAATCACACCAGGAGACACACCATGCGATTGGAAAACCGGGTGGCCATCGTCACCGGCGGCGGCTACGGCATCGGCCGGGCCTACTCCGAGGGGCTGGCGCGTGAGGGCGCGAAGGTGGTTATCGCCGACATCAACGACGAGGGGTCGATGGCCACCCAGCACGCCATCACCAGCGCCGGGGGAGAGGCCCTTGCCGTCCACACCGACGTCTCGGACCAGGCCAGCACCGAGGCGATGGCCAAGGCGGCGATCGACCGGTTCGGCCGGATCGACATATTGGTGAACAACGCTGCGTATTTCGCCACGCTCCCGCTACAGGACTTCGACGAGATGGACGTGGCCACCTGGGACCGCGTGATGGCGGTCAACCTGAAGGGGCCGTTCCTGTGCTGCAAGGCGGTGGTGCCGCAGATGCGGCGGCAGAAGTACGGCAAAATCGTCAATATCTCCTCCAGCAGCATCCTGCCGGGCAACCCCAAGCGCATCCACTACGTGACCTCGAAGGCCGGCATCATCGGCTTCAGCCGCTCAATGGCGCGCGCGCTGGGCGACGACAACATCTGTGTCAACAGCGTGATGCCCGGCAGTACCGCCAGCGAGGGCACCATCATCGCCTACGGGCAGGAGTTCTTCGACCGGGCGGTGGCATCCAAGCCGCTGAAGCGGGTGCAGAAGCCGGAGGACCTGGTGGGCACGATTATCTTTCTCTCCTCATCGGACAGCGACTTCATCACCGGCGCGGCGATCAACGTTGATGGTGGCGTGTACCCGTACTGAGTTTGGGGCGTGGTGAAGGTCGATGACCGCTACCTACCTCGGTATCGACCTCACGGCATCGGCGAAGCGGCCCTCGGGCGTCGCCCTCCTGAGCGAGGGCCTGGAGGTGCTGCACGCCGGGACGTTGCGGACAGACGCCGACCTGCTGACTCTGGTGGCGGGGGCGCAACCCGTGGTGGTGAGCATCGATTGCCCGCTGGGGCTGCCGCTGGGGTGGGACTGCCTCGACCTCGAGTGCTCCTGCGGCCAGTGTGATTGCCCCACCGAGGACCGGCGCCGCCGCTGCGAGGTTGAACTGGCGGCGCGGCGTATCCCCTGCTACTGGACCACGCGGCGCTCCATCATCCGGGAGATGGTGTACCGCGGCATGGAACTGCGCTACCACCTGGAAAAGCGCAGGGTCCAGGTGCTGGAGGTGTACCCTTACGGGACCAAGGTCCACTTGTGGGGCCGCGGCATGCCGCCCAAGACCCGGCCTGAGGGGCTCGCCTGGCTGAGGGCACGAATGGCACAACTGCTGCCAAGCCTCGGCCAGCGGGTAGAGTCGCTGACCCACGACGAGGCGGACGCACTGCTGGCGGCCTACACCGCCTGGCTCCACGCCAGGGGCCGCACCGAGACGCTGGGCCTGAAGGAGGAAGGTCAGATCGTGCTGCCTTTGGGGGTGCCGGTCGATAGGGCGTCGGACCACGGATAGGGGCGACGCATGCGTCGCCGCTACAACACACCTCTACTTCGCCGCTTCCAGGTAGCTGTCGCCGATGATCTGCTCCCGCAGCAGTTCCTCGTACTCGTCGTCGCTGACCCCGACGATGCCCTTGAAGACAGCCTCGTTGTGCTGGCCGAGCATGGGGGCGGGCTGCCGGATGTGCAGCGGCGTGGCGGAGAACTTGGCCAGCCCACCGGGGTAGGGGTGGGTGCCGGCCTCGGGGTGGGTTACCGTCTCGAAGAAGCCCCGCTCGGCCAGGTGGCGGTTGCCGTGCATTTCGTCGGACTTGAACACGGCCGCCGCCGCCACTCCCGCCGCCTGCAGCGTCTCCATCAACGCCACCTTCTCTTGCGTCGCCGTCCACGCGCCGATGATCGACTCCAGTTCGTCCTGGTTGCGGTGCCGGCTCACCACGTCGGCGAACCGGTCGTCTTCGGTGAGATCAGAGCGGCCCATGGCCCGGGAGAGACGAGCGAAGGCGTCATCGCCCGCCACGGCGATGGCGATCCACTCGTCGTCGCCACGGCACGGGAGCACGGCGTGGGGCGCCATAGAGGGGTGACGGTTGCCCCAGTGCTCCTGGGTCCGCCGGTTCATGGAGTAGTCCATGAAGGCGTGGGGCAGGTGGTTGATGACGCTCTCGGCCTGGGACATGTCGATCAGTTGGCCACGCCCGGTACGCTCCCGGTGGCGCAGTGCGCTGATGATGGCGAACACGCCGTGGCTCGCCGCGGTGGGGTCGGCGTGGTAGATGGGGGGCGTCATCGAGGGGTCGAGGTCGCGGTAGCCCCGCAGCGAGGTGTGCCCGGCGATGGCCTCGACGTTGGCCCCGTAGCCCTTGTAGTACTTGTAGGGGCCGGTGAGCCCGTAGCCGGGGAACCGCAGCATGATGATCCGGGGGTTCACCGCCGCCAGATCGGGGTAATCGATGCCCAGCTTCTCCACCACGTGGGCGGCGTTGTTCTCCAGGAACGCATCGCTCTGAGCCGCGAGACGGATGAACAGGTCGTGGCCCTTGGGATGGTTCAGGTTGATGGTGACGGCCTTGCAGTTGCGCTTGCCGTAGTTGAACACGCCGCAGCGGTCCCAGAACCGCCCCTCGGCGCGGCGGTCCACGTAGACCGTGCCGCCCGGCCCCTCCATCAGCGCCTTGGGCGGGAACCGGTAATTCGTGCGGGTGGGGTTCAGGTGCTGGATGGTCTCGACCTCGATGACCTCGGCGCCCATGTCGGCGAGCAGCAGCGTGGCGGAGGGCCCGGCCCATACCAGCCCTTGTGAGAGGACGCGGATCCCTTCTAGCGGCAGCGGCATGGGGCTCCTGACGCGGCTTGGCGCCCGTCGGCACCTCTCGTTGCCGCCGAAACCTCTCCCCCTTGCTCCCTCTCTCCTAAAAGGAGAGGGGGAAAACAAAACAGCATGGTGAGGGGACACCCCTCACCCACCCCGCCAGCAGGGCCACCCCGCTGGACACCCCTATGGTTCCCGTATGAGAGCGTTGGTACCAGGGGAGTGAAGGGGGGCGAAGCCTTCCTGCCGGGGGCTTGGGGGTGTCCCCCAAGAACGAAACTCTCTCTCTTTCTCCGGGTGGTGGGGCAACAGAACGGGTGCACCCGAATTGTGGGTAACGAATAGCCTTCTTGAAGAGGGTCAAAACAATAAAGACTGGTGACGGGACACCCCTCCGCCCCGCCAGCGGGTCCGCCCCGCTGGACACCTCGTTCGTCCCGGGTTCTCATCAGATCACCCCGCTCTGGCGCAGCACCACCAACTCTTGGCGGGTGTAGCCCAGCCGCCCGCAGAGGATCGGCTCGTTGTGCTCGCCGAGTGTGGGAGCTCGCCGGATTTCAGACGGGCTTTCGGTGAGCCGGAAGGGCGGCCCGGGGTACTCCAACTCCCCGGCAAAGGGGTGGTCCAGCCGTATGAAGTAGTCCCGGCTCCGGAACTGCGGGTCGTGGAACACGTCTTCCATGGTGCTCAGCGCAGTCACCGGCAGGCCCAACCCCTGAGCCTTCTCCATGATCTGCTGTTTGGTGTGGCGCATCAGCCACTCGTAAAGGATCACATCGAGTTCGTCGACCACCGCCATATTGAACAGGTTGTCTTTGAAATGAGCGTCGTCGATGAGATCAGGCCGGTCGATGGTCCGGCAGAAGCGGTCCCACCAGAAGGGCTGGGCCACCATGTGCACATAGCCGTCGGCGCAGGGGTACACACCGCTGGGCAGGATGGACCGCCGGTACTCCTTGCTGCGGCGGAACATCACGTCGCCGCTGTAAGCCACCGCCATGATGTTGTTGGCGGCGCGGTCCAGCGTGCCGGTGAGCACCTCCATCAGGGCGAGGTCGATGTGCTGACCGATGCCGTCCCGCTGCGCCCCCCACAGGGCGCCGTTGGTGAGCGCCGCGGCGGTGCCCGCCGCCAGGAACAGCGGCGTGTACAACCCGATCTTCACCGGTTCACGGTCGGGCTGGCCGGTCACCGAGAGGGTGCTGGCCATGGCGTACAGCAGCATATCGTTCCCGAGATAGTCGCGATAGGGGCCGGACTGCCCGAAGTTCGATATGGAGAGCATGACCGCGTGCGGGCTGATGGCGGCAACCCGGGCGTAATCCAGCCCCAGCCGCTCCACCACCCCGGGCCGGAAGCTCTCCACCACCAGGTCCGCATCGGCGATGAGCCGTTCGGCGATGCGTCGCCCGGTGGCCGATTTGAGGTTGAGGGTGAGGCTCTGTTTGCTGGTGTTGAGGTCCAGGAACATCCCACCCGTCTCTGGGTGGGGGAGGTCATCTGGGAACGGGCCCAGGCGGCGGGCATAGTCGCCCGTGCCCGGGCGCTCGATCTTGACCACGTCGGCGCCGTTGTCGGCGAAGAGCTTGGTCACGTAGGGGCCGGACAACCCGTGGGAGAAATCGACCACCCGCAGGCCGGTGAGCGCGGAGGTCATCGTTCAGAAATCGTCATCGTACGTCGCTCGAAGTCCCACTCCAACCGGTGGTTGGGCAAACGATGGAAGTAGCAGACGCCCAATAAATTAGCTCCTGCCGCAACGATCTGCGTGTCGATCTCACTTTCGGGAAGGCCTGGCAACGACACCGAACCAACGCCACTCGCGACAAAATCTGCACGAATGCCGATGCCCTGGATTCTGATTTCCTGCATCTCAGTGAGATGCTGTCGAACTGTGCCGAATGAACTCTGGTCGAGGGAAACGCTCACCGCCCCACGGTCATCGGTGAAACCTGTATCGACTACTAGATCCATCTGCACTCCCGCTACGATGGCACGAATAACATACTCTTGAGCCGGATTTGCACGAATGATGATCGACGGTGCTATCGGATCCACACTGTTCCCCGATGCACTTCCGCTTCAGCGTCGAACACGAGCCTGTGCTGGAACCCGGTAACCGAGGCTCGGGCCTCCTCAATCGTTGGGGCGACGCACATGATGCGGCCGTCCGCAATGGCGACATACTGCCCGCGGTACTGACTGCGGATCATGTCCTTCAGATCATCGTAAGCCGCCAGGTTGCGGGATTCTTCCTCTTCGTAGGTGGGCATGATATCCCTCTCCCGTCCCTCCTCCCTAATCTTCCTCCAGCGTGCTGGTGTCGCCCTCGGGGAGTCCGAGTTCGCGCGCCTTGAGCAATCGCCGCATGATCTTGCCGCTGCGCGTCTTGGGCAGTGACGGCAGGAAGTCGATCTCGCGCGGGGCCACCGCGGCGGCCAGCTTCTTGCGGGCGAAACGCATCAGCTCCTGGCGCAGTTGTTCGCTGGGCTCGTAGCCGTCCTTCAGCGACACGAAGGCCTTGACGACCTCCATAGCGATGGGGTCCGGCTTGCCGATGACGCCCGCCTCGGCCACCGCCGGATGCTCGATGAGCGCGCTCTCGACCTCGAAGGGGCCCACCAGGTGACCGGCGGTGTTGATCACATCGTCGGTGCGGCCCACGAACCAGAAGTAGCCGTCGGCGTCCATGTGGGCGCGGTCGCCGGTGATGTACCAGCCGTTCTTGAACTTGGAGTTGTACATGGCTTCGTTGCGCCAGTATCCCTGGAACATCCCCGGCCACGGGGGCTTCACGGCGAGGTCGCCGTCGGTACCCGGTGGCAGCGTCTCGCCGGTCTCCACGTTGACGATGGCCACCTCCACGCCCGGAATGGGGCGTCCCATCGAGCCGGGACGCACGTCCATGGCGGGGTAGTTGGCCACCAGGATGTGGCCGGTTTCGGTCTGCCACCAGTTGTCGTGGATCGCCTGGTCGAACACGCGGGTGCCCCAGACCACCGCCTCGGGGTTCAGCGGTTCGCCCACCGAGCAGATGTGACGCAGGCTGGACACGTCGTGCCGCTTCACTGCCGCTTCGCCCGCCTTCATCAGCAGACGGATGGCGGTGGGCGCGGTGTACCACACCGTCACCTTGTACTTGTCGATCAGCGAGTACCAGCGGTTGGCGGAGAAGCCGCCCTCGTAGATGAGCTGGGTGGCGCCGTTGGTCCAGGGCGCCGAAATACCGTAGGAAGTGCCGGTGACCCAGCCGGGATCGGCGGTGCACCAGTAGATATCCTGGTCCTGCAGGTCTAGCGCCCATTTGCCGGTGGCGTAATGCCCCAGCACCGCCCGGTGGCAGTGGACCGCCCCCTTGGGCTTGCCGGTGGTGCCCGAGGTGTAGTGCATGATGGAGTAATCGGTCTCCTGGGTAGCCTCGATCTGGAACTGGTCCGAGGCCTTCGCCATAAGGTCCTCGAAGTTGAGGTCGCCCGGCTGGAGCGCGTCCTTAAAGCGCCCGTTCTTGTTCATGATGACGATGTGTTTGAGTTCGGGCAGTTGGGGCAGGATGTCCTTCACCCGCTCCCGCAGGTCCGGCGTGGTGATGAGCACCTTGGCCCCGGAGTCCTCCAGCCGGTCCTTCACCGGGTCGGGCCCGAAAGCCGAGAACAGCGGCCCGATCACCGCGCCCCGCTTGAGGGTGCCGAACACGGCGAAGTAGAGCTCGGGGAACCGCTCAGCGAAGATGAAGACCCGGTCGCCCTTCTGGATGCCCAGGCCCGTCAGCACGTTGGCGAAACGGTTGCTCTGCTGGGCCATCTGCTCGAAGGTGTAGCGCTCCTCCTCGCCGTTCTTGCCCTCCCAGATCAACGCGGTCTTGGTGCGTCGGGCCGTCTTCAAATGGCGGTCCACCGCCTCGTAGGCCAGGTTCAGCCCGCCGCCGGGCAGCCCATCGAGTTCCTTCCTGATGCTGTCCCACTGGAAGGAGGCGCGGGCGCCCGCGTAGTCGTCCAGGTTGGGGTGGGCCTTGAGTTGGGAGATGTCCGGCTTAGCGATGACGGAATAGTCCATGAAGCGGCCTCCAGGGAAGCGATGGTTGCGGGTCTGGGGTCGGGGGAGATGCCCCCAGGCCCGCCCGAACGGCTCAGCCGGGCGGAGTGTGCCTATCATAAACGCGGCGAGAACGGGGGTGCAAGACGATGGATCTGCTTACTCGCCCCCGAATAGGAGTCTGAACCATGTTGGTCGGACTCTACGCGGGCAACGCGTCCTTGAAACGGCGCAGCAGGTCCAGGTGATCTGCGATGGTGGCGCAGGCGACGCCGGATGTGGTCACCATCACACCAGTCGCGCCGATGGTCTGCCACTCCCCCGCCGTCTTCGCCCAGTCCGCCGGCGCGCCGGACCGGAGGCTCAGCCGGCCGTAGACGTCGACGCTCGCCGGGCCCCGCCCAGCGTCGATGCTGTAGCCCCGTAGCCGTTCCATCATGGTCCGCAGGGCATCGCCGGGCGGTTCCTCGGGGAGCCAGGCGTTCGCCAGGCGGCCCGTTCGCCGCAGCGCGGCCTCGGCGCTGCCGCCCATCCACAGCGGAATGGGCCGCTGCGTCGGCAGCGGGTTGATGCCGGCCTCGGTGATGTGGTGCCAACGGCCGTGGAAGGTGACGGTCTCCTGGGTCCAGAGCGCTTGGAGCACTTGAACCTGCTCCTCCATACGTGCGCCGCGGTCGTGGAAGCTCTGCTCCAGTTGGGCGAACTCCTGGGCGTTCCACCCGACGCCGATGCCCAGCCGCAACCGCCCGCCGCTGAGGACGTCCACCTCAGCCGACTGCTTGGCCACCAGCGCGGTCTGCCGCTGCGGAAGCACCAGCACCGCGGTGGCCAGCTCGATGCGGCTGGTGCAGGCGGCGATGTAGCCCAGCGTGACGAAGGGGTCCCGGAAACCCATCCGCTGGCTGGAGGCGATGCCGGTGCCCCGCAGCGACATGTCCACCGCCAGGATGTGGTCGGGCACCGCCAGGAAGCCCCACCCCAGCCCTTCGACTGCCTGGACGAAGTCCCGCAGCGCGCGCGGGTCGAGCGTGGTGTGGTCGTAGGGGAGCGTGACGCCGAGTTTGATTTCCCCCATCAACTACCGGTTTCCGGCGTCGTCATCACTTCCAGGAGATGCCCATTGGGGTCTTTGAAGTAGAAGCCGCGCCCTGCCCGCCTGGTGTTGATGGCGCCGTTCTCATTGTCGAACGGGCCGCTGCCGTAGGCGATTCCTGCGGCCGTTACCCGCCCGAAGATGGCATCGAACTCGGCCTCCGTGATGTGAAAGGCGTAGTGGATACTCTCCACGACCGGTCGCTGCTCATCGAAGTCCATGGTGAGGGTGTCGTTTGCCCGCACCTGAGCAAAGCGGCCTTGGCCCGCTTTGACGGTGAGCCCGAAGATATGGGCGAAGAACTGGGCCGACGCCAGCTTATCGTAAGCCGGCACGATGGTGTGGTCCAATGTAACAGCCATGACTTTCACCTCTCTGCGTGGTCTTGCTGGCAGACTAATCTCCCCGTCCCCAACTGTCAAAGCTTCGCCCTTAGAGTAAGAGTTCACTGTTGAGGGGCGGCGGGGCGCAGAAGGGGGAGTGCACGAGGGCGGCAGCCCTCTGCCGGGGGAGTGGGGAGTCCGGGAGCGGGAGTGCACGAGGGCGGTAGCCCTCTGCCGGGGGCGTGGGGGTGTCCCCCACAGGAGGATATCCTCCTCTCTTTTTTGGGGTGGGGCGGGGTTTCTGGGGCCCCACCTGGCAGGCTGAACCCACTGATTGGGAAACATCAACGGTCGCTCACGGGCCGGCGGGTAACTGGACAACAAGGACAACACCCATGACGCAACAACTGACCCAACAACCCACCGACGCGCTGGTGCGGACCGGCGAGGGCCTGGTCAGCGCCCGCTGCTTCTCGGACCCCCGGGTGTACGACATGGAGCGGGAGCGGCTGTTCACCCGGAGCTGGCTGTTCGTCGCCCACGAATCGGAGATCCCCCAGCCGGGCGATTTCGTGACCCGCACCATGGGCGAGGACCCGGTGCTGGTGACCCGCGGGCCCGACGGCGTCGTTCGCGTGCTGTTGAACGTGTGCCGCCACCGCGCCCGCATGCTCTGCTCGGTCGACGGCGGCAACGCCTCGCATTTCATGTGTCCCTACCACGGCTGGACCTACTCCAACACCGGCGAACTGACCGGGGTGCCGTACTTCGAGTCGTATCAGGGGCGGCTGGTGAAGGGCGAGTGGGGCCTGCAGGAAGCCCCCCACGTGGATAGCTACCGCGGCCTGATCTTCGCCTGCTGGGATGCCGCCGCCCCCTCGCTGGGCGACTATCTGGGCAGCATGAAGTGGACGATGGACCTCATCTTTGGGCGCGCCGACGCCTTCGAGGTCACCGGTCCGCCGCAGCGCTGGGTGGTGGACTGCAATTGGAAGCTGGGGTCGGGCAACTTCGGGGGCAACCTGCACCACGTGCCCGTCACCCACGGCTTCACCACCGCGCTGGGGCTCAAGGCCACCCGGTCGCGGCGGCAGTCGTACTACGTCACCACCCGGTTTGGGCACATCGTCAGCGTGGGGTGCCACCTCGATATGCCGCATCCCAAGCCCTATCTTGGCCTGCCGCGCGACCTGATGCCCGAGTACCAGCGCAACCTCTCTCCAGAACAGTTCAGCTTCATGGAGCGCATCCAGACCATGGCAGGAACGGTGTTCCCAAATCTGAGCTACCTCAACACGTCGTCCCACCGCCCCAGCGAGTGGGGTGCGCCGCCCGAAAAGGAGGTCTCCTTCGTCACCCTCCGCCAGTGGCAGCCGCTGGGTCACGACAAGATGGAGATGTGGTCCTGGGGCTTGGTGGAGAAGAACGCCTCCGAGGAGTGGAAGCGAGACTCGAAGACCTGCTACCAGCGCACCTTCGGCGCCGCGGGCGTCTTCGAGCAGGACGACCCGGAGAACTGGTCCGAGATCACCCGGGGCCTGCGTGGGGCAATGGCGAACCGGTTGTGGCTGCACTATGGCATGGGGCAGACGCCCTCGCCCGCCCCCGATTGGCCCGGCCCCCCGCCCGCCTACAACACCGACCGAGCGATGTCGGAGATCAACGAGCGGGTGTTCTATCAGCGCTGGCACGAGATGTTGTATGGCCAGCCCACTTAGCCCCTCCGACCAGCGCTACGCCGACGCGCTCGAGTTCCTGTACCACGAGGCCGACCTGCTGGATACCGGCCGCTTCCTGGAGTGGCTCGACCTGCTCACGCCCGACATCCGCTACGTGATGCCGGCGGGTGACCCTGGCCGGGCAGGAGGTCCGGCTCACCCCCACCGAATACGAACTGCTGAAGGCGTTCGTGGGACTACCGGACCGCGTGCTGACCGACCGTATGCTGTTGCAGCGGGTTTGGGGCGTGGAGTTCGCATCGGAGCACCACTACCTCCACGTCTACATGGCGCGTCTGCGAAAGAAATTGGAAGCGGACCCCCAGCGGCCCCAGTAACTCAAGACCGAACCGGGGGTGGGTTACCGGCTCGTGGGTGAATCTTGAGAGGTTGTTTGAGCGTAGGGGCCGTTTTGTTGACCTGAAATTGAGCCGGCCGGCGCTACCGTAAATGGGATGCAAGCGCCCCAACCCCAAACCGGCTCGCTGCCGGATGTGATGCGCCGGCTCCGAATTGGATGCCGTTTGCTCCAGCCGGGCTCCACCCTGCGCACCATCTCCTACGTGCTCCCCTGGGCCACACCGGGCCGGGGCAGCCGGCTGCGTCCACGCCCTCGCGGCGGAGTATGGCCTGGCAGCCGAAGTGTGCTGGCGGCGGGAGCTGCTGCGGGTCAGGCTGCACCGGGCAGAATTCCCTATCGAGAAGCCGATGAGTTCGGTCGCGGTGTCTGAACCCCCAGCGCCCCATCCTCCTTCACTCCTTCCCTGTCCCCCCTCGATCCTTGCTACAATGAAGCGTAGGCTCACACATCTGAAGCCGGTTTGGCTGGAGGTCAACCATGGGGATGTTGGATCGCATTGGGACGCTGTTCAAAGCGAAGATGAACACCTTCCTGGAGAACAGCGAAAACCCCACCGAAACGCTGGATTACTCGTACGAAAAGCAGTTGGAACTGCTCAAAAAGGTCAAACAGGGCGTGGTGGAGGTGGTCACCTCCAAACGCCGCATCGAGCTTCAGGCCGGGAAGGTCCGGGAGCAGGTGACGACTTTAGAGGCGCAGGCCGCCCAGGCCATCAACGGCGGCCGGGATGACCTGGCCCGCTTGGCCCTGGAGCGCAAGCAGGTGGCCGTCCAGCAACTGGAGGGCCTGGAGCGCCAGCAGTCCGATCTGGAGAAGGAACAGCAAAAGCTGACCCTGGCCGAGCAGCGGCTCAGCGCCAAGGTGAACGCCTTCCGCACTCAGAAGGAGACGCTGAAAGCCCAGTACACCGCCGCAGAGGCCCAGGTGAAGATCGGCGAAGCCGTCCACGGCCTTTCCGAGGAGATGGCGGACCTCGGCATGGCGGTCGAGCGGGCCGAGCAGAAGACCGAGAAGATGCGGGCGCGGGCTTCAGCTATCGACGAACTGGCCGACAGCGGCATGTTGGTGGACCCCACCAACCCCGGCGGGGACGCGCTCAGCCGCGAGCTGGCGCAACTCCAGGGGACCCGCAGCGTGGACGACGAGTTGGCAAAACTCAAAGGGCAACTCGGGGCGGGCTCGGCGCCCAAACAATTGGAGGGTGGCCGATGATTGTGCGAATCATGGGAGAGGGTCAGTTCAGCCTCGGTTCGGCTGAACTGGACCGGCTGAATGAACTGGACAATCAGGTGGTGGCCGCGGTGGCCCGTTCCGACGGCGACGGGTTCACCAAAGGCTTGCAGGCCATGATCTCCTTAGTAAAATCCCAGGGGAAACCGGTCGGGGCAAGCGAATTGGTATCCTCCGATATCGTGCTTCCCGACCCAGACCTGAGTCTGGAGGAGGCCAGAGGCCTCTTCACCGGAGAGGGGTTGATCCCCGGATAGGGTCGTTCCATGACACGGGCAAAACGACGGAAAGATCATGTGCAGGCCGCCAAAGCGGCCCTAGCTGAACCACGGCAGCGGTTGAGGGAGGCGCGCAGCCGCCTCCTGGAACTGGCTCAAGACGTGCGTTCGCACCTCCGGCTATCCGTTGAGCCCGGGATGCGGGTGGCCGCCGCGCTGCTGCTGGCGGGCTCCATGGCGGCGTGCGTCGAAATGGACCCGCCCGACGCGATCACCACCTCGCCTGGGGAGCAGGCCCAGGACGTTCGGCCGCTAACCCAGGAGATCAAGTTTGGACTGCCAACCAAGCCCGGCTCCTATCCGCTGAAGGGCGATGAAGTGCGCAGGGACCCTCAGGGTGTGTACTTCTTCAGTTGGCGAGAACCCGATGGTTCCGCCACCGCATGGCGTAACGCCCGGTCCAGCTTGGTGCGGCTCCAGTCTGGTGACTCCGACATCCTGGAGGTCCCCACCTCCGGCGACCCGATCCTCAAGTTGAAGTCCGACACGCCGGTCATGCTCAGCGCTGCCGGGGGCAACCCGGTCTCCACCCCCACCGCAGGGAACACCGTCGTCCATTACGGCACGCCCTGGTATCCGCTGTATCACGGCGTGTTCGGGCCGTCCTACTACGATCCGCCGCGCACGGTGTCCGGCGGCGCCACTGCGCTGCGCGAATCCCGCCCCAGCGAGGCGCCCCGCAGCACAACTGAACGGACGGCATCGGTCCCGGCCGCCAGCGGCAAGGCCGGAGGGACCGGGAGCGGCACGGCGGCATCGTCTAAACTGGGTGTTTCGTCCGGCGGCGTCTCTGGAACGCTGGCCGCCAGCGGTGTTTCGAGCAGCGTCGGCGTGGCCAGTGCGAAATCGTCGGGCTTCTCCTCGGGGTCCAGTTCCTCTTCGTCATCTAGCAGCAGTTGATGCGGGGAAGGTGTCTCTCCGCCTGGGGTGTCCAGCGGGTCTCCCGCTGGCGGGGAGCGTGAGGGGTGTACCCTCACTATCCATCTCTTTATTTCTCCTCCGGCGGGGAGGGGGTCAAGGGACGTGCCCAGTACGCCTGAGTGCTCTTGGGGGAGGTCGCCGTCCTAGCATTTTCGGGGCCCGGTGGCGTGGCCATGATGCAGTCGGGAACCGCGTTCCAGGATACCGATCGCGACCGACTGGTGCGCCTGATTCGCTCCAGCCGCGCCATGGACGCCTCCACCCGCAAACACTGGCTGATGGTGCTCGACCGCCTACTGCCATCCCAGCGGCAGCGCCTGTTCGAGATCCTCAGCGCTGAGGCCGAGGAACCGCCTGGTGACCAAGCCAGCCGGTCCTGACCCGCTCCAGCGCTTCCGGAGATCGTCCGCCCGCAGCCTGCTGCGATGGCACCGGCTGGCCGGGCCGTTCTGGCCTTACGTGGGCGCCACGCCTTTCATCAGCCCGTACATTCCGGCAACCACCGCGCCGGAACGTAGGCCGGTCGCCCCTCGTGCCGGCCGGTTGCTCACCCCCACGCCTCACGGCCTGGTCGCCGTGATCACCGATGTGCCCGCCGCCCCACTGCTCGAAATGGCGGCAGGACTGGCAGCGGCGGGGTTCTGGGTGGTCCCACTGATCCAGCGTTGGCTCGTAACCGGCGCCGTGCTGCCCGCTGAACCGCTCGCGAGCGCCCTCTACGGATCACCGCTGAGCCTCGCGGTCCCTTCGCCCGCGGTGGGGGTGATGTTCATCCTGGACGGGCAGCGTTCCGGCCGGCCCTCGCTGCGCGACCGCCGCCACCACCCCTCGCGCTTCGACAATCGCTATCTATACACGCCCCACGTCTTTCCGCCACCGGGTTTCCTGAAAGAAAACGGCATCGCCGTGGTGCGGCTGTTGACCCAAAGGCCAAGCAATGCCCCCGACTTGGCGCCCTACCTCCGGGAGCTGGCAGCGCACGGCTTGATGGGATCGTTCGTGGGTTAAGTGGCGACGCATGCGTCACCACTACCTGGTGCTCGCCGTTAAGCGGACCGAACTGATGAGGCCGGTCACGGCAGCTACCTCCGGCCTTCACCTTCGTGGCTGTGATAAACTTGCCCGCGAAGACTGGCGCTGCTGAGCCATGTTCCAGCCAGCCCCAAGCCCCTGGAGGAACCGTCATGACGCTCACCAGCCGATCCCGATCCGACCCCACGGCGGTCCAGGACGACCGCGCCGACCTTGAGGCGCTGCGTCAGGCCAAAGCTGAATGGGAGACCGGCGAGGTCGCCCGGTTCCTCTCCCGCATCCCCGAGCGCCAGCAGGAGTTCACCACCCTCTCGGGGATCCCGGTGCAGCGGCTGTACACCCCCGAGGACACCGCCTCGGTGAGCTACATCGAGGACCTCTCCTTCCCCGGCCAGTACCCCTACACCCGGGGCCCCTACCCCACCATGTACCGCTCCCGGCCGTGGACCATGCGGCAGATCGCGGGGTTCGGCACGCCCGACGACACCAACCAGCGGTTGAAGTTCCTCATCGCCCAAGGCCAGACCGGCATCTCCATCGACTTCGACATGCCGACCCTCATGGGCTACGACTCCGACGATCCCCGCTCCAATGGCGAGGTGGGCCGTGAGGGCGTGGCGGTGGACACCTACCAAGACCTGCTGAGCGTGCTGGACGGCATCGATATCGGCGCGATCAGCGTGTCGATGACCATCAATCCCACCGCCTGGATCCTGTACGCCATGTACATCGCAGTGGCCGAGGAGCGGGGCATCCCCTACGACCGGCTGTCGGGCACGGTGCAAGCGGACATCCTCAAGGAGTACATCGCCCAGAAGGAGTGGATCTACCCCATTCCGGTTGGGGTCCGGCTGGTGCGGGATACCATCGCCCACAGCGTCAAGCACCTGCCCCACTACAACCCCATCAACGTGAGCGGCTACCACATCCGCGAGGCCGGCTCCACCGCCGCCCAGGAGGCCGCCTTCACCCTGGCCAACGGCATCGCCTACGTTGAGGAAGTCCGGAAACTGGGCATCGACGTCGATGACTTCGCCCCGCGGCTGGCCTTCTATTTCATTGCTGAACGCGATTTCTTTGAAGAGGTCGCCAAGTTCCGGGCGGCCCGCCGCGTGTGGGCCCGCGTGATGAAGGAGCGGTTCGGCGCCCAGAAGGCGGAGTCGATGCGGCTGCGTTTCCACTGCCAGACCGCCGGTTCCAGCCTGACCTCCCGGGAACCGCTGAACAACATCGCCCGCACCGCGATGCAGGCGCTTTCGGCGGTGATGGGCGGGGCTCAGAGCCTGCACGCCAACGGCATGGACGAGGCGCTGGCCATCCCCTCCGAAGAGGCGATGAAGGTGGCGCTCCGCACCCAGCAGATCATCTTGGAGGAGACCGGCGCCGCCGGCTCCATCGACCCCATGGGCGGCAGCTACATGCTGGAGAGCCTCACCGACGAGATCGAGCGCCAGATCTGGGCCTACTTCAAGGAGATCGATCTGCGCGGCGGTGCGGTGGCGGCCGCGGGGCAGAACTACTTCCAACTGGAGATCGCCGAATCGGCCTACCGTTACCAGCGGCAGAAGGAATCGGGCGAGATCACCGTGGTGGGCGTGAACAAGTACCGGGACGAGGTCGACTTGGGCCTGCCCTTCGCCCTGCATAAGGTCCACCGCGACACCCAGCAGCGCCAGATCGACCGGCTGCAGGCGGTGAAAGCCAAGCGGGACAATACCCTGGTGGCGCAACACCTCGCCGTGTTGGAAGCGGCCGCCCGCACCGACGACAACCTGGTGCCGCCCACCCTCGCCGCGGTGAAGGCCTCGGCCACGATGGGCGAGATCGTGAAGACGCTGGAGCGGGTGTTCGGACGCTACGTCGAGACGCCGGTGTTCTAAGGGCGTCATATGGCTATTGCATACCCAATCGACTTCCAGCGATACGAAGGCATCTATGAGGTTCCCGAGGCGGCGCGCTACATCGCTGCGGCGGAGCGGCAGAAGTACCTGGTGGCCGCCGAACAGACGCGCCGGGGAGAATACAAGATCACGTCACGCTCACTGATAAGGTGGATACGCCTAGGCCTCTCCCTTCCCGGTTTGCGCAGCATGCCAGGCCGTGACATGCTAGTGACCTTTGAGGACTTGATCTCCATGAGGGTTATCGCTGCACTTCGAGCAGCAGGCGTTAGCTTCCCAAAGATTTACGAAGCGGAAAATTGGCTTCGAAAGCACACCGGGCGTGCTCGACCCTTCGCCGTTGAGGCAATATGGACTGAAAATACTGATGTGCTCGCTGAGTTCAAGAACCGCCTCGTGGCTGCCGGTCGTGCTGGTCAGATGGCCCTTGATGTTTTCCGAGACTACATCATCCCGATTCATGGGCTGACCTTCGATGAGGAAATCGCAGCCGCCTGGGAGCCCTCCGTAGGTGTGCTGCTTGACCCTGAGATTCAATTCGGCGCACCGTGCGTAAAGGGGACGCGCGTACCCACCCGTACCATTTGGGGCATGCTAGCAGCTGGCGACTCACGGGAACGTGTGGCTCGTTCATTTCGACTGACCGAGGAAGAAATCAACGCCGCTCTCAGGTGGGAGGACACCGTCGCCGCTTGATGACTTCTTATTCCTTCTTGACTCCTCGCTGGATCGGTTCGGAGCTCTCGTCAAATCTTGTGTAAATACCCTTCCAGGATCGTCGTCTGATCAGGCCGCGGCTTCGGTGTTTACCTCCTCTGTTTGAAGGATCCCGTCCACGAACCTTCGTCCGGCAAGAACCAGGGTCATGACCGTGCGAGCACCAT
>SHYD01000027.1 GCA_009692945.1 Dehalococcoidia bacterium
AAGCATCACGAACCGGCCCTCGTGCTGGACGAGGCCGCCGGACTGGCGTTCTGGGTGACGGATGAGCGGTCGAGGTGGTCCATACCGCCGGCGGTGCGAGACCAATGGATGGAGCACCCGCCCGGAGACTGGGAGCGCTACAACGCTGATCCACCTGCCATCGCTGCATTCGTAGACGTTGTACTCCCACCGCCCACCACCCAGCCGGTGTTGTCCTCGCTGCGGCGCCTCACCGGTCTCCAGATGGCTGGACCATTCCCGGGTGAGCAGGTGCAGCACCCCGTCCATCATCGAGATATCGACCTGCTGGCCGGCGCCGGTCAGGTCTCGGGCCCGCAACGCACAGAGGATGCCGAATGCGGCCATCATGGCGCCGCCGCCGTAGTCGGCGACGAGGTTGAGCGGGATGGCGGGCCGCCCATCGGCGCCGCCGAAGAGCGAGAGCGCCCCGGCCATGGCGATGTAGTTGATGTCGTGGCCGGGGATGCCAGCATAGGGGCCTGTCTGGCCATATCCCGACAGTGAACAGTACACGAGGCGCGGGTTCAGTTCCCGCAACTGTTCGTAGCCGACCCCCAGGCGTTTCACGACGCCCGGCCGGAATCCCTCGATCACCACGTCAGCGGTCCTCGCGAGTTGGTGAAAAATACTGCGGGCGTCGGGGTTCTTGAGGTCGAGGGCCAGGCTCCGCTTATTGCGGCCCATCGCGTAGTAGGCGAGGCTCCGCTGGTCTTCCTCTGCATCCAGGCGATGCAGCCTCGATTGTTGCGAGACCTGCTCCGGGGCCTGGACCCGCAGCACGTCGGCGCCCATATCACCGAGCAGCATGGTGCAGAGCGGCCCCGGACCAATTCGGGTCAGATCCAGTACCGCCAGGTTCTCAAGGGCCTGCATGTTCAGTCGGGGTTTCTGGTAAACGGGGGCCGCCGGGGCTGCGAGTTCAGCAAGAGCGACGTTCTTACCAAAGCCTGACAGCGGCACTAACGGCGGGAAATGTCGAATTCACCCTGCGGCGGCATCGTAGCACGAGGTTCCGAGTCGCTGCAAAAGGGGGGGCGTCACCATGAGGGGTCAACACCGACGGAAGACGCGGGCTTGGCCCGCCTGGTGCGGTTCAGGCTGCGGGGTGGATGGCGTGAGCGTGGCGGCGAGGCCGCTGTGTCCGCACCGGTCCTTCCTGATCTCGGGGCACCCAGGTCTCGGTCGGGGTCAATGCGCACCCGCACTGGGGGCAGGTGAGTCCGATGGCGCTGGGGTAGTACTCCTCGATGAGGATACCGGCGCCGCACTTGGGACAGTCTTCACGCCACATGTCACGCTCCATACCGAAAAATCACCTTCATCATGGTAATCATCGGTCGGAGGGCCGTTTCTGTTTCAGTTTGGCAGTGAAATGTGGGGCGCTGGAGCGGCTACTGCTTCAGTTCCTCGATCGAACGGACCGGAGTTCCGTCTCTCCGTTCGATGCGGCGGGTCACCGGTTGGGTATCGCCGAAAGTGGGGATGACGGCGGAGTGTTTCCCGGCGCCGCCGATCACAACCACCATGAGGTTGTCGGGCGACTTCAGGGCGTGGATCAGGTGGTTTGGGTCCCGGTCCGGAGGGCACCAGTCAGGGCGGATGCGGAGGAAACGGTCGACGTTCTCGGGGTGGAAGCGGCCCAGGGGCAGAGTGGCGTGCTCCCAGATGAACTGCCGTACGTCCGCCTTCGAATAGCCGTCACGGGCCACGGTGGCGGCATGCTCCGGTCCCAGCACCAGCACCTGTTTGCCGCCAAGGTAGACGTTGTTGGTGCTGGGACTGGCCATCGCGCCGGCGCAGGTGATCAGGATGCCCCTGCCTTCGGTGCTGCCGTGGTCGTTCACGTTGTGGGGGGCCTCGGCGCCGACCATGGTGACGGTGCTATCGTCGAGGGCATAGCCCAACTCCACGTGCAAGGGCTCCCAGGGGCTCTCCGCCTGGTTCTCCGCCACGCAGTAGGTGTACTTGCCGGGGTGGCCGAAGGTGGCCCGGTCCAGCACCCCCGGCCGGCCGCCGCCGATGTTCATCAGCGCCAGCCGGATGGCCCGTCCGATGGTGGCATTGGCTCTGGTCCCCTGGCCGAACGCGTTGTAGCCGGCGTTCATCTCCAGTTCCCTCGCGATCGGTCCGTTCACGATGGCGAGGGGCGCGGCCATGTGGGTGGTGGCCTGGATGCCGTAGAGGTTGAAGGGCGCTTCGGTCAGCGCCTGGATCGCGGTGATGATGACGGGCAGGTATTGTGGTAGGCAGCCCGCCATCACGGCGTTGATGGCCAGCTTCTCGATTGTGGCCTGTCCGCCCTTGGGTGGAATATCCGCCACCACGTCCTGAGCGTCCCGGCCGGCGTAGCGCAGCATCGCGAGCACCCGCGCCTCGGTGGGTGGCACGATGGGGAGGCCGTCGCTCCAGCCCCGGGCGTAGTACAGGTTGTTGACCGCCTCCAGGGAGTCGGCAACCCGGGAGCGTGTTGAGACCAGTTCGGGCTCTGCCATAAGTCCGGTTGCCGGCGTTAGACGAACAGCGGCTTGGCGCGGAAGGCGCTGCGGGGGCCGGGGAAGAAGCCGCGGAATTCCCGGTCGAGCACCTCGGCCGGGGTGACCAACACGTATTCGATGGATGCGATCGCCTGGTCCGCCACGGCGCGCACCTCGTCCGCCCGCAGCCCTCCCATGGGGTGCGGCACGATGGGGGTCGGCAGGCCTGGTATCCCCAGCGCCTCCGCCTCAGCGCGCGCCAGCGACCCGAACTCCTCGGTGCAGATGGTGGCGGTGGGCACGCCTGCCCGCTCCAGCGAGATGCTGTCGTGGACACTCCACGACGTGCACGACCCTCAGTCGCCCCAGGCGCTGATGACCAGGTCGCACTGCTCGATCAACCGTTCGATCTGGTCGCCGGCCGTAGGGCTGCTTGCCGCCGCTTTTGATTCGGCCACCACCCGGCTGAACCGGTACTTGGCGACCAGCAGTTCCTGGACCCGCTCCAAGAACAGATCGGCGTTGGGTTTGGTGTTGTCCAGGAACCCCGCCACCTTCCCTTCCAGCGAGGCGAGACGGGGCGCCAGGGGGTACTCCCTGAGGATCGCCTTTCCGGTGGGGTCCAACACCTCGATGACAGCAACGCTGGTCATGACTCGACTCCCGATTCGATCGATACTGCTAAACGTGCACCAGCTTCATATCCTGGACCTCGGGCAGTTTGGGGCTCAGCGTTGTCCAGGAATCGCCCCGGTCGAAGCTGGCGTAGAGGTCGCCGCTGCGAGGGGTCATGTACAGCGTATCGGCCTGCTCGTCGTCGATGACGATGGCCTGGGGGAAGTCCCGGCCTGCGCCTTCGAGGCCCTTGGTCAACTGGCGCCAGGTGTCGCCGCCGTCGGTGGTGCGGATCATGAGTGATTCGGCGCCGGTGGCTCGCTTCCAATCGCCGGGGTTGCTGTTGGCCACGGCGGAGAAGAGGACGTTGCTGTCCTGCGGGTGGATGACCAGCGGCACGGAGTACTCCTGGGTGAACTCCATGGCGGTGGGCTGCCACGAGGCGCCGCCGTCGAGACTGCGGTACAGCGCCCGGCCCTTCACCTTGCCGCCCCGGCACTCGTGGCCGCCGGTGGCGACGAACATCCGGGCGGGCTGCTTGGGGTCGACCACGATGGTGTGGACATCGGCGTCGACGTCGCGGTTCAGCAGCTTCCAGGTCTTGCCGCCATCGGTGGTGCGCAGCATGTGGCCCACCTGGAGCGCCACCGTCATATTGCGGTGGTCCAGCGGGTCGATGGTGATGTCCCGGAGGTGAGGCTCCACTGAGGGGACCGGGTAGTCCACCGAGGAGACCGATGGCATGTTGTGGAGGCTGTCCATCGCCTCCCAGTTCTTGCCGCCGTCGTGGCTAACGAACAGATCGATGGGCTCGCCGCCGGCATAGATGGTGTTGGTGTCCTGGGGGTCGATGGCGAGGCATCGCACCTTGCCGGGGCCGCGGCGGCCGTAGCTCGGCTTCTTCCAGGATTTCCCGGCGTCCTGACTCAGCCAGACGCCGTCGCCCCGGGTGGCGGCGTACACGCGCTCCGGCGCTCCGGGCACAGCGGCCACTTCGGTCACCTGCCAGTCCCGCAGGCCCTGCGCCGCCTGCTCCCAGGTGCGGCCGTCGCCGCTCTTCAGGGTCATCACGCCCTGGTTGGTCCCCAGGTACATCAACGATGGCATGGCTCCTCCTTCTGCTGACTCGCCTTCCGAAAGATGCCCCATTATACGTCCGGGGGTGGCGGCGCGCCATTGTGTATAGTAGGTGGCATCACCCAACCCTGGAGGTCTCCGTGCGCCTGATCCGTTCTTCCGAAGTTGCTCCTGTGAGCGATAGCTCCCCCATCTTTATTGGACCCGTGACCCGGCAAGCGCTGCTGGGGGGAGGGGACAGTAAGGACTACAACCTCGCCGTGGTGAACTTTGCTCCCGGCGCCCGCAACAAGTTCCACCGCCACACTCACGACCAGGTGTTGTTCGTCACCTACGGCGCGGGCTATGTGGTCACCGACACCGAGAAGATCGAGGTGCACCAGGGCGAGATCATTCTGGTGCCCGCCACCGAGAAGCACTGGCATGGCGCCACCGAGCACTCCGCCTTCTCCCACATTTCGCTCACGGCGTCCAACAGCACTACCGAAATCCTTGAGTGAGGTGGCAGGGGGCCCTCCGCCGTAGGGGTGGGTTTGAAACCCACCCCTACGGCGGAGGGCCCCGCTATCGTCGCTCCGTAACCCGCGGGTTACGGAGCGACTCCCGGGCGAAGAAGCCGATGCTCACCGCTGCGGCGGCCTGGAGCGGCACGAAGCAGAGGAATGCCAGCGCCGGGTTGTACAGGTCGGCGATCAGCCCGCCCGCCATCGGCCCGAGCACGCCGCCGGTCTCGCCGATGGTGCGGCGGAAGGCCTGCATGCGCCCGCGGGCCTCGGGCGGGATGACGTCGTAGCTGTAGCTGGCCATGGTCCCCAGCCCAAGCCCATTCGAGAGTCCCAGCAGACCCGATAGCAACACCAGCGGCAGCAGTTCCTGAAAAAGCGGGATTCCCAGGAAGGCCAACGTCCCGAACACCGCACTGGGGACCACCACCGCCTTGCGTCCCCAGCTATCCGAGATAACGCCGGTGGGCACGATCATGATGAAGTTCACGATGCCCATGGCGGTGAACAGGGTGCCCACCTCGACCGGCGAATAGCCGAGCATGCTGCCGGCGTAGAGCGGGAGCATAGCGTTGGCCAGGCTGCCCCGCATGAAGGCGGCGAAAGAATTGAAGATCAAGGCCACGAAGGTCGGGCGCCAGTAGGGGTCGATGTCTTTCAGCCCGCCGATGCTGAAGGCCGGGGGCTTGAGCGAGCGCACCCGCGCCGCCGTCTCGGGGATGGTGAACGAGATGAACAGTGTCGCCACCGCCATGACGGCGTAGGCCCAGAACACCGTGTGGAAGCCGAAGCTCTGGGTCATCCAACCCCCCAACAGCGGGCCGATGGACATCCCCACCGAGCCCATTCCCATGAATCCGCTGAGGAGCCGCCCGCGTTGTTCCGGGCGAACTAGGTCGATGGCGGCGATCTCCCGGGCCGTTTGCCACAGGTTGTTGCCCGCCCCAATCACCACCTGGGCCGCCAGCAGCACCCAGAAATTGGGGCTCACCGCCGTGATCAGCGCCCCCGCGGCGATGACCACCGGTCCGGCGATGAGCATTGGGCGCCGTCCCAGCCGGTCGATCAGTACGCCCGCCGGTATGAGGATGAGGACCCGCCCGATGAGTTGGGCGGTCACGATCTGAGCCGCCACGCCCACGCTCACCTCGAAATGGGTGGCCAGCATCGGGATGGTTGGCACCACCATCCCCTGCCCGAAACTCATCACCATCGAAGGGATGTACAGACTCAGCAGCAGCCGGGTGGTATCGGTCAGCCGGACGCTCATCGGCTCAGACGTCCTCCCGCCTCGGGCGCTTGATGGTTTCCTTGGCGAAGGCAGCGATGAGCACGCCGGACACCAACTGGAGCGGGACAAAGGCGAGGAAGGCCGCGGCCGGACTGATCAGGTCGGTGACGGCGCCGCCCATGATCGGCCCCGACATGCCGCCGAATTCGCCGATGGTCCGGCGCAATGTCTGGAGGCGGCCGCGGGCGTGGACCGGGATGACGTCGTAGGTGTAGGTCGCCATGGTGCCGAGGGCCAACCCGGTGGCCACGGCGCCGGCCGCGCTCACGATGATCAGCGCCGGCATCGTTGTCGCCAGGGGGTAAGTGAGAAAGGCGATGGCGCCGAGGATCGCGCTCGGGACCACCGCCGCCTTGCGCCCGAGCTTATCCGAGATGATGCCGGTGGGGGCGATCATCAGGAATTCGACCATCCCGATAACGCCGAACAGGACGCCCAGTTCGGTGGAGCTCAATTGGAGTTGGGTTACCACGAACAGCGGCAGGATCGACCGTCGTAATGAGCCGCGCATCATCGCGACGAAGGTGTTGATGACGATCACCACGAAGGTGGGCCGGTACTGCGGCTCCACCTCCCGCAGCCTGCCGATGTTGAACAGGTTCATCGGGCCCTTGACCACCTTCCCCGTCTCGGGAACCGTCAGCGAGACCACGAAGGAGACCAGGGCGATGCCGGCGTAGACGAAGAAGACGGTGTGGAAATCAACCCGGTCGGTGATGAACCCTCCCGCGATGGGCCCCATCGATTCGCCCACCGAGCCCATCCCCATGAACCCGCTCATCAGCCGGCCCCGTTGCTCCTGCCGCACCAGGTCCATGGCGGAGACCTCTCGCGCCAACTGCCACAGCGTGGTCCCGAGCCCCGAAATCAGTTGCCCGCCCAACAGTGCCCAGAAGTTGGGGGCAAGCCCCATGGCCACGGCGCCCAACGCGATGATGAGCGGCCCGGCCAGCAGCGCCGGCCGCCGGCCCCAGCGGTCGACGATGGCGCCGGATGGCATCAGGAACAGCAGCCGCGCCAGCAGTTGAACGCTCACCACCTGCGCGGCCAGGCCCACCGAGATGTCAAAACTCTTGGACAGCGTGGGGATAACCGGAACCACCATCCCCTGGCCAAAACTCAACGCCAGGGTCGGGATGTACAGACTCAGCAGCAGGCGTCCGGTTTCGTTCAGCCTCAATAGGGGTCCGGGGACAGGGCAGAGGATTGGGGAGGGGCGGTGTCTTCGGAAAGCTTACGGGCCGGCGAGAAGGGCGTCAACACGCATCGGGATGCCTGCATCGGGATGCCCGAAAATCCGCAGATGACGCAGATTTCCGCAGATTGGGGTTGTCCTCGTAGGGGCGGGTTTGAAACCCGCCCTCGGGCGCTCTTGGCGGTCGTCGGTGTCCCGTAGTTGTGAGGCATGCGTCGCCGCTAGCACCTCACGCCCCCACGACCCCTCGGCTCCGCAGCGCCCGTTCCAGCGACGGCGCCATCTTCATCGCCCGGAACTCGGCGATGGCGAAGTCCAGGTGGGCCTCGGCCGCCCGGTCCGGGTGGTTATCCAGCAGCAGTTCGGCCAGGCCGAGCCTGGTGAGCGCTATCTCGGGACGGAAGCGGATCTTCTCGCACACCTCAAGCGCCTGCCGGTAGTGCGCTGAGTCGGCTGAGCCCACATTTCGGTTGGCCCTTTGCAAGGGGACCAGGGATGACCCCCTCCCCGCCGGAGGAGAAACAAAGAGATGTTTGGTGAGGGTACACCCCTCACGCTCTCCGCCAGCGGGAGACCCGTTGGACACCCCTCGCGGAGATTCTGTTCCTGGTGAGCCATGCCTTTTCACAGCAGTCTCAGGGGTTCGGGGGTAGAGCCACGACCCCCACCCCAGGAAAAAGAGGGAAGTCTATGTGGGGGGCACCCCCACTCCCCCGGCAGAGGGCTGCCGCCCTGATGCACTCCCACTTCTGAGCCCGGCCGCCCCCCAACAGTGAAATCTTACGAACTTTGCCATGCGATAAGCGAGTGCCCGCGTCCGGAACCCATCCCAATCTGCGTTTAATCTGCGCAATCTGCGGATGCCTCCCGGTTCGACCCGAAGTTGATCTCACGTTCGGACGTGGCCTATACTCCCCCGTGGAGCCGGGACGTTTGCCGCGTCTTTTTTTCTAGCCAGGAGCCGTCATGACCCACCCCCCCACCGAGGATGCTGCCGCCCACGATCCGTGGGTCTGCATGGATTGCGGCAACGCCAGCCGGTTCCAAGTTGTCTACTACGATGTCTGTGCCCTGGACCAGAGCGGGGCCCAGCCGGTGTACCAGAACGCGCCGCAGCGTGAGGGCATCGAAGAGCAGGCGGTGCTGCAGGTAGCCTGCGGGGCCTGTCAGAGTGTCCGCGTCGGACGGCGGCGGAAGGACGAGACCGGCGAGGATGCGGTGGTGCCAGGACGGTGGGTGCGGGAGGCGGACGCTCCGGCTGGGATCGACACGCTGCGCGAGAGCCTCGACGAGATCGCCCCATCGTTGGGGACGCCGGAGGTGCAGGGGTCCGATGGCAGCCTCCAGTGGGAGGTCGAAAACCCCATCGCCAACACCAAGATCTTGGTTGGCTTCAAGCCGGAAAACCGCATGGCCTCCGTCTATGCCCGCTCCGGCAACGCCTTCATCGGGTATGCGGCGCTCGGCCCCATCACCAGCATCGCCACCGACCTCGATCAGGGCGAGGTGCAGTTCGTGCAGCAACGAGGCGGCGAGCACATCGTGCTGTCAATCACCGAGGAGGGCATCTTCTTCGTGCGGTCCAGCGAGGTGTGAGGGCGGGCCGGCCGTTCGGCGTCCTCGGGGTCGAGAGCTTCCGGTGGTATTGGATCGCCACCGTCGCTTACTACATCGGGTTTTTCGGCGACCAACTCGCCCGTAATTGGCTCGCCTACGAGATGACGGGGTCGGCGCTGCTCCTCGGCCTCGTGGTGGTGAGCCAGGGTGTGCCCCAGGCGCTGCTGGCGGTCATCGGGGGAACGCTGGCCGATCGAGTTCCCAAGAAGCGGTTGCTGGTGGCGTCGCAGGTGCTGCTGGCAGCGGCGGCGGTCACCCAGAGCGGGCTGCTGCTGCTCCACTTGACGCAGTATTGGCACGTGGTGGGACTGGCGCTGGTGAACGGCGTCGCGGTGGGGCTGTCGTTGCCGGCGCGGCTGTCGTTCGTGGGCGAAGTGGTCTCAAAGGACGATTTCGTTCCCGCCTACAGTCTGTATTACGTCGCCAACAGCACCATGCGGGTGGCCGGGCCCGCCATCGGCGGCATGGTGACCGCGGTCGCCAGCGTCACCGGCGTCTATGTGGTCATCGCCGTGGCGCACTTGGTGGCGCTGGCCCTGCTGTTCCGGGTCAAGCAACAGACGTCGCCGCCTGTGCGAAGCGGGTCGAGTTTCCTGCAGGACCTGGTTTCCACCTACCGGTTTGCGCTGGAGTCACGCACCATCCTGATCTTGATGAGCGTGGCGCTGGGCATCGTGTTCTTCTCCTTCTCGTCCCTCAACCTGATGCCGGTGTTCGCAGTGAAGGAGTTCGAGGTGGGGGCGGCCGGGCTCGGTACGTTGCTTTCTGCGGTTGGTGTGGGCGGCATCGTTGGCTCATTCCTGATCGCGGCCTCCGGTGGAGTGCAACGAAAGCCGTTGCTGTTGCTGGTGGCCGGCGCCGCCGAGGGGGTCGCCCTGATGCTGTTCGCCGCCCTCCCGGTGTTCTGGATGGCGGTGGTCGTGGCCGCAACGGTCGGGGTTGGGTCGGCCATCTACACCACGCTGAACAGCACGATGTTCCAACTCAGCGCCCCCGCGAACATGCGCGGCAGGGTGATGAGCCTGTACATGTTGAGCCAGGCGCTGCAGCCGGTAGGAGTGCTGCCGGTCAGTGTCCTCGCCGACCTGGTGGGGGTGCGGATCGCTGTCATCACGGCGGGCGGGCTGCTGGTGTGCTTCATGGGTTCAGTGGGTGCGCTTTTCCCCGGGTTCCGCCGGGCCAAGATGTGATGAATCGTCTGACCTGGCTGGGCTGACGGCCCGTCGTTCTCCTGCCCACCAGAAAAAAGAGAAGGATTTTGTTCTTGGGGGGCACCCCCAAGTCCCCCGGCAAAGGGCTGCCGCCCTCTGCCCGCCTGCTTCCAATGTTTCTGGCTCGCCGCCTGTGGTGTTCTGACGGCAGGGCGCCTGTTGTGTTGTATAGTTGGAGCCGCCGGGCATCGGCGCAGTTTCAGTCTGAGCAACTTTGAACCGGAGGCGGGACCATGAAGGGTGGCGCGGTCATCACCAACATCCTGAAGGCGGAGGGGACCGAGTATGTCTTCTCCTTTCCAAACAACCCCTTGATCGATGAGGCGGCCAAGACCGGCATCCGCCCCATCATCGGCCGGGTGGAGCGCACCATCATCAATATGGCGGATGGCTATGCCCGCGCTGCCAACGGCGCCAAGCCCAGCGTCTGCATGGTGCAATACGGGCCCGGCATCGAAAACGCCTACGGCGGCATCGCCCAGGCCTACTCCGATTCGATCCCGCTACTGGTCCTGCCCAGCGGCCCGCCGCGTTCCCGATTGGGCCTGCCGGTCAGCTACGACCCCGTGTACAACTACCGTGGGATCACCAAGTGGCTCGACTCGGTCCGCGACGCCGGGCGTGCTGCGGCCATGCTGCGGCGGGCGTTCAGCAACCTGAGGACGGGCCGCCCAGCGCCTGTGCTGTTGGAAGTGCCCTCTGACGTGGTGCAGGACGAGGTTTCCGACGCCGCGGCGGCCTACCGGCCCGTGAAGGGTTCCCGGTCCTCGGGCGATCCATCAGACGTGCGGGAGGCGGTGCGGGCGCTGCTGGCGGCCAAACGTCCCGTCCTGCACGCCGGGCAGGGCGTGCTGTGGGCTGAGGCATCGCCGGAACTGCTGGAGTTCGCGGAATTGGTGCAGGCGCCGGTGATGACCACCACGCTGGGCAAGAGCGCCTTCCCCGAGGCGCACCCCTTGGCGCTGGGAGTCGGAGCCACCAGCGGTACCGGGATGGTGAATCATTTCTTGAGCAAGGCCGACCTACTGTTCAGCGTCGGAGCGAGCCTTTCGACGACGCTGGCCTCGTGCACCATCCCCGCCGGGAAGACGATGATCCAGTGCACCATCGATGAGCGTGACCTGAACGCGGAGTACGCCCTTGACCACGCGGTGATCGGCGATGCGAAGCTCGTGCTCCGCCAGCTCATCGATGAGGCCAAGCGGCAGTTGGGTGAGGGCGCCCGGCCCGGAGGCCAGGCGGTGGCTGCCGAGGTCGCGTCGGTCAAACAGGCGTGGATCAAGGAGTGGATGCCCAAGCTCACGTCCAATGAGACCCCATTGAATCCGTACCGCGTGTTCTGGGACATGAACAACACATTGGACCGTCCGAACAGCATGGTCACCCACGATTCGGGCAACGTGCGCGATCAACTGGTGCCGTTCTATGAATCGACCACCCCGCGCAGCTACCTCGGGTGGGGCAACTCGACGCCGTTGGGGTTCTCCTTGGGAGTGACGCTGGGGGCCAAGCTGGCGCGTCCCGAAAAGATGTGCGTGAACGTGTTGGGCGATACGGCGTTTGGCATGTGCGGCATGGATTTCGAAACCGCGGTGCGGGAGCGGATCCCGATCCTCACCGTCCTGATCAACAACTCGGCCATGGGCGGCTACGAGAAGTATCTGGCGTATTCCGCCGAACATTACCGGACCAAGTACCTGACCGGAAACTACCTGAAGGTGGCCGAGGGCTTGGGCTACTCCTGCGAACGGGTGGAGCAACCCGGCGAGATCGTTCCCGCGCTGCAACGGGCGATGAAGGTGGTGAAGTCGGGGCATCCGGCTCTGGTCGAGTTCATCACCAAAGAGGAATACGAGTTCTCCAAGGCGATCTGACCTCGCGCCCCGGTCAGCGGTCCAACAACCGTTGGGCGCTGCAGACGCCGGCGATGGCAGCCACCGCGAGGATCAGCAGGACGAAGAACACGGCCGCCATCCATCCCATCCCACCGCTCTGGGGTGGTTGGTGGCGGCCATCCTCCTGGTCTGGGGGAAGCTGTTCCACCAAGGGGTTGGGGTCCAGGCCCAGGTAGCGCGCGTATACCCACAGCAATCCCTGGGCGTAAGTGCGGGGCGGCAGCAGGTCAAAGCGCTCCTGTTCCAGGGCGGCGAGGAATACCTGGCGTACTCTGGTGTCCCTCTCGGCTTCGGCGAGGGAGACGTTCCGTCGTAGCCGGGCGTCTCGGAGTGTGGCTCCCAACTCTGCCACGGGCACCCCCGACCGGGCTGCCAGACCTGCGTTGCGCCGCCGGCTTAAGCCCGTCCGCTGCTGCCGAACACCCTCATTTTGGCCCGGACTGCGGCGACGACCCCGTCGCGCCCCGCCTCCAAAGGGGCTCTGGGGTTGGTCTCGCCGGGCCGTTCGTGAGCAACCCGCAGAAACCCCTCCAGAAAGCCCTGGTTCAGTTGAGTCGCCACGTTGAACTTACGCACGCCGCGTTGGACCGCCTCTCGGATCACCTCGTCGGGTAGCCCTGAACCACCGTGGATCACGATAGGTAACCCAACGGCGGCCCGGATGGCGCTCAGTCGCTCCATATCCAACCGTTCGACTGAGGTACCATGCTGGTTGCCCACGGCCACCGCCAGAGCATCGACCCCGGTTTCCGCCGCATAACGGACGGCCTCATCCGGATCGGTCATGGTCCCAAGGCCCTCCGCGACGAACACACCCTCCTCGACGCCGCCCATCTGCCCTAACTCCCCCTCCACCGCTACGCCGACCGCGTGGGCGAGTTCGCAGACCCGTTGGGTGACGGCGATATTTTGATCCAAAGGGAACGGGGTACCATCGTACATCAATGAGGTGAAGCCCGCACGGACCGCGGCGGCTGCCTGGGCGAAGTCGGCTCCATGGTCCAGGTGGACGGCCACCGGCACACGGGCAAGGCGAGCCGCCACCAGACCGAGGGCCGCGGCGTATTCCATCCCGATGTACCGGATGTTGGCAGGGTTGAATTGCAGCACCACCGGGGAGCCTTCCTCGGCGGCGGCGCGGGCCACCGCCTGGAGCATCTCCAGGTTTTGGATGTTGAAGCCGCCGATGGCGTAGCCGCCTTCCTCGGCCGCCCGGAGCAGGACGCTCAGGTTCACCAGCGGCATCGCTCACCCCCTCCCCAACGGTCCGCTGCGGGCGTCCGGCGAGGCCTCACGGAACGACGGGACCCAGTTCGGCCTGTTGGTCCCAATCCCGCAGGCGTTCGTAACTCAGTACCCAAACCGCGCGGTGGAACACTTGGGCGATGCCCGCCAGGAACACGACCACCAATGCCCCCAACGCCGCGGGGATGAGCAGCAGCATGCCGACGGCAGGGTTGATCAAGAACCCGATCACGGCGGGCACAGCCGCCAGGCCGGCCACCGCCGACAGGGCGCAGCCGACGCTGCAGCCGACCGCTAAATCGTTCACCAGCCAGACGAGCGCGATGTCGCCGGCATGCCGCCGCAGGAAGCTCCACGAGAAACGAAGCGACGCGATGGGCCCAGCCTCGTCCAGCACCACATGGATTTGGGCGATGGTCACAACGAGGGAGAGCAGCAACAGAACGATGAGCAAGAGGGGACCCCATAGGCACAGCGTTATCAGGAACACCGGGTTGACGGCTATCGAAAGGACTATCGTTGCCGCGGTCGGGAGGATGACGGCGGTGACAATGGCCAACGATATCAGCCCCAGCAACAGGAGGCGCCAGAAATTGAGCCTCCCCTGTTCGGTTGCGGACCGGAATGATGTGTGGCCTTCCATCGAAACCATGTGGACCCCGCCCAGGAGGGAGCCGGTGGCCCAATTCCCGAGCAGCATCAGTCCGATCAAAACCACGAGGACCACGGCAACGATCGCTGTCCCCCAAACCAGCGCGGTTTGGGAATCGATGGACTGGAGGGCCTGGCTCATTTGACCTTCCTGGTCCCGGTTGATGTCGAAACTGTTGCCCGGCACCCGAGCACAGTCGCCCGAGAATAGGGCAAGCAGGACCCCGTAAACCCACAACACCCGGTGGCGCAGCGTTATCTCAACGCTCCGCTGCAGGACCTCCCCGAGGTTGAACGGGGTGACCGGCGGGTCGTTGGGGGCTTGGCGGTCTGCGTCCGTGGTCATGAGGCCTTAAAACAGTGACGGGGTTGCTGGCTGAGGGTCGGGGGTTCTTGGTGGAGACGGGGTCAGCTGTGGGTCATCGGAAGGACGGTCGATTCCCGAGGGATGCGCTGTCCGTGATCCAACATCTGCTTGTAGTACTGCCAAAACATCGTGGATCCGTCGGTGTTTGAACTGGAACGGGAGAACGTGGTGAAATACTCGATATCCTGGGGGGACAGATCTGCGGCCTTCATGCCTGCTGCCGCTATCTGCCATGCCATGCGGGCCAGGTTCTCCACCTGGATGGCCCGTACGGTGGCCTCCTCGACGGTCCGGCCAGCGACAACGTTGCCGTGGGCTGCGAGGAGCAGGACGTCCCGTGCCCCCATGAAACTCAGCATCGTGCTGCCGATGTCATGATCCGAAATGAGGATCGAGCGGGGATACACCGGGACGCCGCCCAGGACAGCCAGGGAACCCCCGATGTTCTGGCCGCCAAGGATCGGGCGCAGTTCGACACCGGTCATGCTGCACAGTACCTGGGCCGGAGGGTGGGCGTGGATAACACATCCCACCTCGGGGCGGGCGCTCATGACTGCGGTGGCGATGTGGCGTTCCGGCGCCATCCGGTAGTCCCCCAAATCCTCCGCGGCCGAACCGTCGAGTCTTACCCGTTTGAGGGCGCCGGGATGCACGTAAGCCGGTGAGACGTCGATGTTGTTGCGGCAGCGGGCAAGGAACTCATCAGTCCCGGGGATGCGGACAAAGACGTGTCCGGTCATATCGCCCATCGAACCCGTCATCACGAGGAGTTGATGGGAGATGACGCTCTTTTCCCTGAGTTCTGCAATGAGTTCGCTTTCGGCCACGCGGCGCCTCCGAAACCTGGATTGGACCACCGCATGATCGCACACGGCTGATCGGGATTCAAGCATCGTTGGCTCGTTGGCATCGTTGGCTCGTCATCGAATCGTGGGCATGATGGAACGGGAGGGGCGGGCCCCCTGACGGGAGCACCGCCCGAGTCGCAGCCAGCCCGCCGTCCAGCCCGTTGACGGTGCCTGAGCACGCATGCTATATTTCGGGGAGAGCCGCATAGCTGGAGGAGCACTCTATCTCTAAAGATTTTCGGATCAACGAGCAGATTCGGGCGCGGGAAGTCCGCGTTATTGGGGACGCTGGTGAGCAACTCGGCATCATGACGGTGGCCGAGGCTGTCCGCCACGCGCGGGAGCGCAGTCTCGACTTGGTCGAGGTGGCGCCCACAGTGGTGCCGCCGGTATGCCGCCTGCTGGACTACGGCAAGTTCCGTTACGAACAGGCCAAGAAAGAGCGGGAAGCCCGGAAGAATCAGCATACGGTCATGATCCGGGAAGTCCGCTTCCATCCGAAAATCGACGGCCACGATCTGGAAGTCAAGGTCAAACAGGCGCAGCGGCTCCTCACCGAAGGGGACAAAGTTAAGATAAGCGTCCTCTTCCGCGGGCGGGAAATGACCCACCCGGAATTGGGCAGGGGTTTGCTGGCCAAGGTGGCCGATGAGTTGAAGACGATCTCCATCCTGGAAAAGCCGGTGGAAATGGAGGGGCGCAATATGAACATCATCTTGGCGCCCGCCATCCAAAAGCCGCCCAAGGTTGCGGCCGTAAAAGGGGGATAGTCCGTGCCGAAAATGAAGACCCACAAAGGGGCCGCAAGCCGGTTTCACATTACCGGGACCGGCAAGATCATGCGCATGAAGGGTGGCAGCAGCCATCTGCGCCGCAAGAAGTCCTACCGAGCGCGGAGCCTGTACGACTCCAAACTCGTGGTCAACCCCGTGGATGTTCCCCGCCTCAAGCGGGTGATGCCCTACATGTAGTCTGGTTATTTCAAGAGAGGCAGGATCGCCCTGTGAGTCGAGTCAAGCGTGGAGTCACGGCACGGCGCCGCCATAAAAAAGTCCTGGAACTAACCAAGGGCCAGTGGGGAACCAGCCACCGGCTTTACCGCCGGGCCCATGAGGCGATGCTCCACGCGCTGTCTTATGCGTACCGGGACCGGCGGGACCGCAAGAACCAGTTCCGGCGGTTGTGGATAACCCGGATCAACGCCGCGGCGCGTGCCGCCGGCGTTTCGTACAGCGTGTTGATGCATGGCCTCAAAGAGGCTGGGGTGAATATCAACCGGAAGATGCTGGCCGACTTGGCGGTGAAAGACGCAACAGCTTTTCAGCAATTGGTGGCCACTGCTACCGCGCCCAGATAACCTCGGCGCACGCGGTACGGCGAGGTCCAAGGCGAGAAGGAATGGCGCATGGACAGAGTCGTACAGACCGCTGTGTTAGTGCTGAACCAAAACTACGAGCCGCTCAACGTCTGTAACGCGCGACGGGCATTCGTCCTTGTTGACCGGGGCAAAGCAGAAGTCCTGGAACACAAGGACGATTCTTTTATCATCACGCCCACCCGCCCGTTTTGCGTGCCCTCTGTCATTCGCCTGGTATACCTGATCCGCCGGCCGCGGCCACAGCGCAAGTTGACCAGGCGTGAACTGTTCCAGCGGGACAATTACACCTGCCAGTACTGTGGGAAACTGACCAGGGACCTCACCATCGATCATGTGGTGCCCCGTTTCCGGGGAGGCCCGCATACCTGGGATAACTTGGTCAGCGCGTGCAAGGCCTGCAACCACCGCAAGGCCGCCCGGACCCCCGAGGAGGCCCGTATGAAGCTCAAGGCGCCGCCCACCATGCCATCGGCCAGCGGCTACTATGTGGTGGCCCAGCATATCGCTTTACGCTATGAGTGGCACAAGTTCATCCCCGAATGGGAGTTGGACCGCTTGTTGGGCCCGTGCACCCCTTGGTCTGAGGACTTCTCGGAGCGCAGGTAGCCGGAGCGGGTTCAATGGTCAGGCGGTGACGGTTCCGGAAGCCCATCTGTTCTGGGCCCGGCTGTCCAAGGGGAAGCGCTGATAGGATCCGAAGACGCGGAACCCCTCGGGATCGCTCTGGGCGCGGATTTCGTCAAGCGCGGCGGCCACCGGCGGATCCAACCGATGGCCGTTCATGTCCACGAGGAAGATATACCTGCCCAGGCTCTCTCCCGAGGGGCGGGATTCGATCTTAGCGAGATTGATGCCCCGCTTGGCGAGCGCGTGGAGCGCATCCACCAGGATGCCTGGGCGATCATCGGCGTAACGGAAGCAGATCGAGGTCTTGTCGTCGCCCGTTGGGGGGGCGTCTGAGAAAGCCAGCACGACGAACCTGGTGACATTGTTCGCGCCATCCTGGATCCGCTCTGCCAGGACGGCCGCCCCGTAGAACTCCCCGGCCCGGCGGTTGCCGATGGCGGCGGATCGCCCGAGAGTGACGGCCTGTTCCACCGCAGCGGCGGTGCTCAGGGCCGCCACGGCGCGGGCCCTCGGGAGATGTTGTTCCAGGTAGCGCCGGCACTGTCCCAACGCCTGGGGATGGGAGTACACCACGTCTACCTCATCAATGGAGACGCCCGGTTTGGCGAGCAAAAAGTGCTCAATGGGGATGGCGATTTCCCGTTTAATCCGTAGTTGCGGGTTGCGAATCAGCACGTCCAGCGTCTCGGTGATGGCGCCCTCGAGGCTGTTTTCGATAGCCGCTACGCCCTCGTCAGCCGCACCGTCCAGGACCGCCTGAGCGATGGCGGTTGGAGAGGTATAGGGTAGCAGGACGGCATCCGGGCAATACAGCAGGGCCGCCTGTTCGGTGTAGGTCCCGGCTGGTCCCAGGAAGGAGATGCGTAGTGGCGCCGCACCCGCCATCAGCGCGCCTCGGTGAACAGAAGCCGTAACTGATCTTCGGACTCGGTCCGTGTGACCGCCATCACCTCTGAGTCGGCCTCGATGATAGTTTCGCCCGTCGGAACGACGGGGCCTTTCGAGGGGCTGATGATGAGCGGTATCACGCTGTGCAGCGGCAGGATAATATCACGGAGACGGCGCCCCACCGAACGGGCACCCGCCGGGACCCTGAATTCGACCACTTCCAAGCCGTGGGCTCGCACGTCCAGCAGGTGCAACAAGGGATGGGTGGGCATCCCCATTTGGATGCGCTCCATAATGACCTGGGTGCTGCTCACCGTTTCGTCGATGCCCAAGCGCTTGAAGATTGCTTCGTTCTTGGGGTTGTTGATGCGGGCAATGGCGCGCGGCACCTGAAACTTGGCTTTGGCCACTTGGCACACCACCATGTTGTCCTCGTCGTCGCCCGTGACGGCTATGATCATGTCGGCGCGGGCGGTTCCGGCATCCGCCAAGTTCGAGGCTTCGCAGCCGTCGCCGTGCATCACCACTCCGCCAAGTTCATCGGAGATAAGATCGCATTTTCTACGGTCGCGCTCGATCACCAGGATCTCATGGCCGTCCGCCAACAGGGCTTTGGTGAGATGATAGCCGACCTTGCCGCCGCCAACGACGATGATGTACATGGCCTATTCCCGTTCGATGGACGCTTTGAGCAGGCCGCTGATCACCAAAGTGGGACTGACCGTCTCGAGTCCCATGCCTCGGTACAACTCCTCGCGAATGGGGTCATAGATGCGGCAGACGACCCTTGGGACCCTGAAAATATGCTTGGCGATCTGGGAAGCCATCAGGTTGCGGTTGTCGCCCTGGGTCACGGCGGCAAACGCGTCGGCTGACTCTATGCCGGCCCGGCGCAGGGTGTCCTGATCGATGCCGTTGCCGACCACCGAAACGCCCCGGAAACCGGCCGGCAGCCGCTTGAATTGGGCGGCGTTCAGGTCCAATACCGTCACCTCGTGGCCGTCGCGGTCGAGGTCGACGGCCAGTGTGGAGCCCACCCTCCCGCATCCCATGATCAACACGCGCACTATTCCTCCCCGCTGCGCCGTCAGGCAGACTCGGGCTGCCGCGTCAGGCAAACCTGGCACGGGGCATTCTTCAGTACGTAAGGAACCGTCTCGCCGATGGTGAACTCGCCGAATTTCCGCTTGTAGATGATCCCCATAACCAGGACGTCGGCGCGGCGTTCGTGGGCGAGATCCACGATGGCCGGACCAACTTCGCGGGCCTGCAGCAGTTCGGTTTCGATGTCGCAGTTGAGGGTGTTTGCGAGCCGCTCCGCATCAGCAAGCACCAGTTCGCCCCGCGCCGTCTCCTGGGCCAGGTCGGCATCCAACGGGAGGGAGCGCTTCACCTCGATAACATACATTGCGTAGACCTTGGCATTGCTGTCGTGGGCCAATTCGCAGGCGAGCCGGACAGCGTCCGGGTCGGCTGCGCTGCCGTTCACGGAGACCAGGACACAGGAGAGATGACGGTTATGAGGGGTTTCGGTGGGCACGTGACACTAACCCGAACGCGGCGGCGGAACCATCGATGTTGGCTTTGATGGCACGGTCAGCAGTGCTCATTATAGGGAGCGCCGTCGTGAATCTGCAATGATTTCGGCAAGAACAGGGTCCCCCGGCAACGCGGTGAACCGCAGCACTGCCCCGGTGGCTCCGGTCGGGCTGGCGCGGGCCGACCGGCGGACTCCGGCGACCCACAGGACCTCATCGCCACCCACCACCAGGGGGATGAGGTCGCGCCAACGCCGCGGAACCCGCGCGTCCACCAGGATGTCTTGGACCTTTTTTGATCCTGTCATGCCGGATAGCGGCATCCGGTCGCCCGGTTGGCGTTGCCGCACCAGCAGGGGGTGGGGTATCGACGCTGCGTCGAAGTCGGCGGTCCAGTGGTCTGGTTGAACACTCGACTTCGGATGCTCGCGGTGCTCGACTCGAATGGTCCATCCGCCCCAATGCGCCTCACCTGGTGCAGACAACACGACGGCGGGACCAGGGGGAGGTGGTGGTTCCGGAGGCCGCCTTCGGAGCGTCATGAGTTCCAGACTTGTTTCCATCGATGCGCCGCCAGGGAGGTCGACATGTTTTGGCGACTCGGACTTGAGTGCATGGATCATCAGATTGAGCACCCGGGAATCGGGAACTCCTCGCAGCAGGTCGTTGTAGAGGCGCCGGAGGGCGCGCAGTTGGAGGGCTTCCGGGAGTTGGAGGATCGCCCGCCGGCGAAATTGGAGGACTCCTGGTTCGGACGACGAGGTTGCTGGCAGCAACCGCCCGACCTCAGCGTTGAGGAAATCGCCATCGGTCTGGCTTGCTGCGGCGAGACGCAACACCGCCGCATCGACCCCCGGATAGACTGACCGGATGGCCGGAAGCACCTGCTGGCGCATTCGGTTGCGATCGAACTGGAGGGATTCATTGGAAGGGTCGTTGCGAAATTCGAGGCCATGGCGGGCACAATAGGCCAGAGTATCGGTCTTGGTTGCTCCGAGGAGGGGACGGAGCACGTTGACTACCGCGCCGGAGGACGGGTCTTCCCAACGGCTCATGAACCGCATGCCCCCCAGGCCCGTGATGCCAGATCCACGGAACAGATGCATCAGGACGGTCTCAACCTGGTCGCCGGCCGTGTGGGCCACGGCGATGGTCGATGCGCCCAGGGAAGCTGCACGCTGGCAGAAGCGCCCGTAGCGCACCAATCGGGCGGCGGCTTCAATCGACGTGACGTCGGGATGGCGGCGGCGGTAGTCTTCGGTGTCGCACTCCTCAACCGAGCATTCGATGCCGAGGCTGAGGCTAAGGTTAGCAACGAGCGCGGCGTCTTCAGGGCCCTCTCCTGGACGCAGACCGTGTTGGACGTGGATGACGTGGAGCGAGGAGGGCAGTGTTCCCTGCAGCCGGGCCAGAAGGTGAAGCAGGCAGACGGAGTCCGGACCTCCGGAAACGCCAGCGAGGAGCACACGGGACGGAGCCTCACCCAGCGATGCAAGCACCGCTTTCCGGACGAGGGACAGGAGTTGCCGATCCGAACGGGGGCTGCGGCTGGTCATTGACGCCCACCGCCTCGGGAGTTCAGTTCCCGAACATCCAGCCCCACCATTGGCGCCAGGGAGGCGCCGGTTCGGTGGCCTCGGCGGCAGGCGCCTGTTTGGCCTCGGACCCCCGCGGCGAAGCGATGACGATGACGGCGGTTTCGCCAGGCTTGATCAAATTCAATTCCTCGCGCGCCACCCGCTCGATATCGATCGTTGACTGCAACCGGTCACGTTCGGCCTTGAGTCGGGTGAACTCTTCGTCCAAGAACCGCACTTCCCGAGACAGGCGGGTGTGACTGTCGCTCAATTGGATAATCTGTGCCGTGCGCTGGCCCGCGGCCATCAGCAGATAGATCGCCAGGGCGATGAACATCAGCACAGTCACGCCCTGAACCGGAAATGCGAGGGACAAGCGAGGCAGCGGCCACATCCTCTATATTCGTTATAGTACAAAGAACGCGATAACGGACGGACTGTTACGGGGAATGATGTGAAATGTCGTTGAACCGGGTCAGGACGGTCCGGTCGGGGGTGAACTCGATCACGCTGATGGACGCGGTGTCGCACCGTAGGCGGCGAAAGTGTTCTAACGGGAGGTTCAGCGCCCGGCTTACGATGGACAGGATGGCCAGATTGTGCGAGACGGCGGCCACCGTGCCGTCGGGATGGGCGGTAACGATGCGTTGGATCGCCACCCAAGCCCGCTCCTGGAGGTCCTGCATGGATTCGCCTCCCGGCAGGCGCATCGCCACGTCTCCACTGTACCACCGGTTCATGACGTCGCCCCATCGGAGGCGAAGTTCATCGGGCCCGTGCCCCTCCAAGTCCCCGTGGTGCAGCTCTTTTAGTCCGGGGTCGGGCTGCACCGTCAGCCCATGTGCTGCGGCCACCAGGCTGGCGGTGACGAACGCCCGCTTGAGGGGACTTGCGTAGACTGCGCCGATCGTTTGACGCGCAAGAGCACGAGCCAGCGCAGCCGCTTGCGTATACCCGGTCTCGTTGAGTTCGGTATCGGTATGGCCCTGGAACCGTGGAACGAGGTTCCAATCGGTCTGGCCGTGACGCAGGAGCAACAGCCGCATCGCAAGCACTTCCTCGGATTGTTCCTATGATACTATCGCGTTCGTCCGAGGGTTGATGTTAGCGTGATGCTGGGGTTTTGTGCGGCGATAGTCCCTTCGGCAGGGCGCCGGCGCCCGGTGCTAAAATTGGTGCGCGGAGAGCGGTCCGGTCGTGATTGGTGGCGCCACCTTGCAGCTTGGCGGTTACCACACGCTTTGATCTGGGAATTGTGGAATTTGTCACGGCGTTGACGAAATGGTCGATAGCAGATTCGGTGCACGGCGGATCGAAGCGATCGATTGCGAACTGTATACGGACTCGTCGAAGCTGTCAGGAGCGTTGAGGTCGCCGCACCGGCGCTTTTCGGACATGATGAACTCGCTGGACCAGGACTTCGTCACGATCTGGGATACCGTGGTCACCCGCTTCAACGAGGGGTCCGGAATTCCCACCACCCTGGCGCGGATGTTGATCCGGAAATCGACGCTGGTACTGGCTGCTTCTCAGGAAACCCGGGTGGGGCGGGAGGTCAGCCCCGAACAGCGCTCCCTGCACGTCCCCAAAGAGGTGCTGAAGGTGGTCATCGAGGCGGGACCGTATGCGGTTGAGGGCACCATCCACATGGGGTCGGGGGTGGACCTGCTGCAGCATGTGCATGAGACCCACCGTGCGTTCATGCCGGTCACCGATGGCACCGTGGTCCACCGCCGGCTGGCCAACGTCCGGTTCTCGACTCCGTTCCTGCTCGTGAACCGCCGCAGCATTGAGGTGATTTACGACTCGGCGGCGGTGGGACACCGGGCGCCGGAGGAAGAGGAATACCTGGGGACCAAGGGTGCGGCCGCCCACGTGAACGCAGGCTACACCGCCCAAGTGCTGACCGCCTGCGATGTGTTCAAACGGGCCGACGCCGCGCAACTGCAGGAGTTGTGTGACGACCTGTGCGCAGCCGGGACGATCTCCGAGATAAAATACGGGTCTCAGGCCGATATCTTTCTTGATGGCGACTATGGGGAAACCATGTATGTGGTGGCGGAAGGCATCCTGGCGGTGAGTGTGCGCGATACCGTTCCCGGCAAGGAGCGCCACCTCGGCTACATCAAGACCAGGGGGGTGGTGGGTGAAATGGCGGCGTTGGGTAATGGTATTCGTAACGCCACCGTCCGCACGGTGGCTCCAACGGCGTTGCTGGCACTCCATGAGGACGCCGCCAAGCGGTTGATGGCGGCCTTCCCCAGCGCTGCCAGCGCCCTGTTCCAGTTGATCGTCGAGCGGGAGAACAACCCTCGCTTCGGTGCCGCCGGGACCACTGGTGGGGTGGCAAGGCCGTAAGGCGCCACCGCTGCTGAAGTGGTGTGAGAAACCGTTGGTGGGGAGCCCCGTCGAACGACGAAACCGCCCGTAGACTGGCGTTACCATCGGGCGCCGGGTGTCGCTGGCCACCAGCCCCTTAGGGCGACGCAACCGTCGGGTCTTCTATCGCAGGTAAAGCGTTTAGCGGACGATGGATACGGCGGGTGACCACCAGCAGAAACAGCCAGCCGAGTCCAATGCCAAACCACAACGTGCTGATGCGGATCAGAATGGCCGAGGCCACGGCCGCTTCGGGCGAGAGCCCGAGCAACCATTGAGACAACCCGGTGATGCCACCCTCTGCCACCCCCAGGCCGCCCGGCATCAGCAGCAGTGAGCCACCCAACGAGGAAACCGCGAGGATGAACGCCGCGTCGACCAACGGACCCACGCCCTCGGGGCCCCCCAACCCCACCACGACCAGGTAGTAGGCCAGACACTCGCCGGACCAGGAAACGAACCCCAGCAGCACCCCCACCAGCAGGTTGCGGGGACCGAAAATGGTACGGGCGCTGGTGTAGAACTCGTGGAGGTGGGCCATTCGTGCTCCGATCAAGGGGAGCTTGGCCGCTACTCCAAAGGCGAACTCGGCCAGCGGTGGCCACCATGCCCCCAACAGGATGACCCCGGCGCCCCCCAGCGCCAGCACCACGAACTCTCGGCCCACCTGGTGCAGCATCAGGCCACCCGTCGCGAGCAGGACCATGGCAAGGCCGTCCGTCAAGCGCTCGGCGACGATGATCGGAGCGGAACGAAAGAATGGAGTGCCGGTCATCTCCCGAAGGAAGTAACTCTTGAGCCACTCCCCCACCTTCCCCGGAGTCACCACCATCGATAAACCCGAGAAGAACAACGCACAGCTATCGCCGAGGCCGAGGCCGGTTACTCCGATCTGCCCCAAGTAGTAGTGCCACTTGACGAACCGCAGAAAGTAGTTTGCCAGGGTAAGGCCGAGGATGGCGGGCAGCAGCGCCCATTGAAACCCGGCAACTGAGGTGGCGACCTTTCCGGCATCGGCGTAGGCGCCAAGCGCCCCCAACACCAGGACGCCGAAGGCCAGCGACAACAGGAACTTGGTGCGGAGTGACTTGAACAGATCCCCTCAGCGGCCGGAACCCAGCAGCGTCCGGGGCGGTCCGGCGCTCAAGGTCCTGTGGGCCGGGCCCGGCGCTCCCAAACGATGATGGCCCCAAAGCCCACGGCCACCCCGCAGAGGATTCCGACCGGCAGGATATCGAGGACGTTTCCCATCGCCGCCCCGGCGCCGAGGCCAATCCCAATGCAGACGCCCATCCGGCGCGAGTGCGCGGCCAACTCGCCGGTTGCATCGAACGTATCTTGGAGGGTTGACTGGCCGTCGTCTGGCGGTGGAAGCATCGCTGGTCCTGTCCTTAGCGGGGCTGCTTGCGCTCGATGCGCAACGTGGGAGAGGCCGTCCGTTTCACAGCGTGGGCTTCATGCGACGCAGGGGCAGGACTGCCGATACCGCCCGGAAATAGAAGTCCTTGCGGCCATGGCTGAAGGCAAACGTGATGCCCATAGTGATGACGGCCAGCAGTAGCTGAGTGATGATGAAGAAGGAGTCCTGCCCAAACTCCCGTTTCACGATGTCGCGGTCCAGCGGTTTCGCCGCCTCCCATCCGTCTCTGGTCCACTGGGCGTAACGCCGGGCGATGGCGGGGCGCACGGTGTCCCAGAGGGTGTCTTGCGCCCGTTCCCAATCTCCACGGTCGCGGCTGAGGCAGTAGAACCGCAGTTGAGCGATCGGCACTTCGTCCCCCGCCGTTTGCCCCATGATCTTGACGTGGAGCGGGACCAGCTTTCTTGGGATGAAGAAGTCCTGGAAATCCACCACGTCCTCGCGGTGCTCATAACGGGCATCAAGGGGAACAGCAGGCACTACGGCCTCACTGGCTGGCTTGGGGCGGGGCGTTTTTCCTCGACTCACCGGAGCCACCTTTCTTGAGCACTCATCCTGATCGACATCCTTGTGTCGAGTCCATGGTGCGTCATTAGTAAGACTCGAAAAGCCGGCCCCAATCCGACCGCAGCATCTGCCGCACCCGGCCTTTGCCGATGAGGTTGAACCAAAACCCGTTGTAGTACAGGTTCGAGGCAAAATACGCCCAGGGCACGATGGGCGAACGCAGCAGCATATTCTCCAGGGGTTTCAACGGACCCCAGTAGATCAGCTTCTGCCCCCGGCTGGCTATGGTGTTGCCGCTGCCGTCGAAGTCCCAGTCCACCTCAGCAATGTCCTCGCCGACGACGTCGATCTGGCGGGGGTCGCCGCATCCCAGCCCCTGCTCATGGGCAAGGCGGATGAACTTGATGGACAGCGGGTCGAACCCCATCATCTTGGCGGCAATCGCGTCCACCGCCACCGGGTCGGCACCCGCCAGGAAGGTATTCTTGACATAAGGACGCATGGCCCGCGGCCCGGGCCCATCACCCGCGAAGGCGCCGTCGGTCAGGGTGAAGATGCCCGGGTGGATTTCGCGCTGGATCGACAGCAGGTCCACCAGCGTTTCATGGATCACCGAGTGGGTCCAGTGCCGTTCGAAGTTGAGCAGGCCGCCAAAGGCGTTCTTCATGGAACCGGTGATGGTGGTGAAGACGTGGGTCTTCATGGTGGGCAAGTGCAACACGTTCTTCCCGGGAAACAGCGCAGGGATCCTGATCCCGTCGGGATACACCTTATCCAGCACCAGCAGGGGACGTTTGGGTTCGAAGGGTATCCATGGGATGTCCGGTTCGTTGAGGTGGATGCTGGTCAAGTCGTGCCGGTCGAGCACCACCTTGTGCTTGTTCTTGACCTCCCCCTCGTGAGAGTCCACCACCACCGTCCCATTCTGAGCCGGGATCAGGCCGTCGTAACCCATGCCGCGCAGCGACCGGATGGCGCCGTCCAACTGCCACGGGGTGGTGGAGCAGGCGGGGAAGAAGTGCTGCCAGGAGATGTTGACCTTGAGCAGCGTTTCCGGCCCATGGGGCATATGGATTTCGTAATCGGCCAGCCGGAGCGCCCGATCGATATCGGCCAGCACCCGGTCCGGCCTGGTGTAGACCACCGCGACCTTGGGGCGTGATGGTGGGGTTGTGGCGGGAGTGCCCGGTTGAGAGAGTGTTGTGGTCATTGGTGGTCTTGGGGCGGCCGACTGTGCATGCACCAATTATATATCTTGGCGGCTCCCGGGCCGGGAACTCGGCGGCCGCACCGTCGAGTGTTTGATGACCAAGTGGGCGCCTGCGCTCTCGGCGCCTGCGCTCGTTGCGCCAATAGGCAAAGGAGCCCCTGAAAAACCTTACGACGCGGCGGCAACCTTCGCGGCGCGCTTCGGCGGGCGGGCGGCGGCCATGGCGCCCATTATCAGCAGCGCCACTCCGGCAAACACGAAGAAGCACGGGATGTAGCTGCCGGTGAGGTCGCGCACCAGGCCCGCCATGATCGGTCCGAAGGGGCTCACGCTGCCGACCAGCATCTCCTTCACCCCTCCTATGGTGCCGGCGGACCGGCGCCCGAAATAGTTGGGGATGAGCAGCCGCTCGACCGTGGTCCAGCCGCCGCTGGCGACGCCGAACAGGATGCCGAACAGCACCGCCGCGGGGTAGGTGTCGGCCGGAATGATCACCACCAACGCGAGGAAGTAGGCGAGGCCGGTGCCCACCGTGGCCCACCGGACATGAAAACGTTCGGCGATGAAGCCCCACGCCATGGCCGCGAACACGGTAGTCACCGCGAAGATGGCGGTGATGGTGACGGCCAGACCAGCATCCATGCCCCGGTCTTGGAAGTGGGCCACGGCGTGAAGATTGACCGCCCCGTTCACGAAAAACGTGCCGGAAATGGCCATCACCAACAGCCAGAACGCACGGGTTCGCATCGCCTCGTGCAGGGTCCATTGGACTTCAGCGTCGCTGGTGGCCGCAGGGTTGGGAGAGGAGGGCGAGCCGGTGGGTTGAGCAGCGCCGTCGGGCAGCAGGCCGAGCGCCTCGGGGTGGCTCCGCAGGAAAATGGCGCCCGGCAATACCACCAGCAAGACCATGATCGCGCCCAACACCAGGAAGGCGTGCCGCCAGTCGGAAAACGACATCACCGCATAGATGAGGAGCGGCAGCACCACCTGACCCAATCGCAGTCCGGTGCTGGCGATGGCTTGGGCCCGGCCCCGCCGGCGGATGAACCATTTGGCCACGTTCACCGAGTTGGCAAAGAGGATGCCGGCCGATGCGCCACCCCGTCCCAATCCCACGAATAGCCAGAAGTGCCATGGTTCGCTCATCCCCGCGATACCGACCATGGCGGCGGCCATGATCAACCCGGTTGCCACCACCACCACCCGGGTGCCGTGCCGGTCGATGAACGCCCCGATGCCTGCCGACGAGAATGACCCCACCAGCGTGCCTGCCGAGAACGCGATGGAGATGGTGGCGCGCGACCAGCCCAGTTCATCGCCGATGGGCTTGACGAAGATCGCGAGCACCGGGCCGAACATGCACGCGGACCCGAACCCGCCGACGAGTCCCACCAGGACGATGGCCCATCCGTAGTAGACCTTCTTGAACGGCCAGAGCTTGGGGATCGAGGAGATTGGAGGGGCGGCGGACATGACGCACCATGCTAACACAACGGCCTCGGTCCGATTGAGCGGACCTCCCGCGGCGTCTCTCAACCCCACACCCGTTGTCGCCGGGCACAACGGGTGTGGGGTGGTCCTAGAAGTCCGGCCGGAAAGTCCGGCGTAATGAGGGATAACGCGCAGGTGCGACCCCCGCCCGGCAGGCCCTCAATTGTGAACTCCTACGGAAACAAGGTAACCCGTGAGGGATGAGTGCCGAGGTGGTATACTCTCCTAATGCTTCGGGCTCACCGGGAGCCTCACCACAAGGGGGATGATTCATGGAAAACCTGGCAGACACCACCGTGAACCGCCGGGCTTTCGTGCGGGTGGCGGGCTTGGCGAGCGCGGCTGGCGTGGCCGCCGCCTGCGCTCCCGCCGCGGCGCCGGCCCCACCGGCACCCAGCGCTCCGGCCCCGGCCGCGGGCGCCCATCAGGAGCCCTGGCGCAAGAAATGGGATGAGACCGTGGCGGCCGCCAACAAAGAGGGCAGCCTGGTGATGGCCACCACCGTGGGCTCGGTGTACAAGAACGCGGTGGACGGCTTCCAGCAGGCGTACCCCAACATCAAGGTCGACCTCACCACCCTCAACGCCAGCGCGCTCACCCCCAGGATCCAGACGGAACGGAACGCCGGGGTCTACAACTGGGACCTGTTCATCTCCACCTTTGGCAGCATCCCGCGGTCGCTGATTCCCGCCAAAGCCCTCGACCCCATCCGCCCGCTGATCTTCCGGGGCGACGTCATCGACGACAACCTGTGGAACGGCGGCTTCGAAGCCGGGTTCCTGGACGCTGAGAAGCAGTTCTCCTACGCCGGATTCTCGAGCCGTTCGCGCTCGTTCTGGATCAATACCGAGCAGGTGGCCGAGGGTGAGATCAAGACCCTGCAGGACCTGTTGAACCCGAAATGGAAGGGCAAGATGATCACCCTGGACCCGCGGGTGGCCGGCTCCTACTGGCCGTGGACCATCGCCCGCCTGGCGGCCGGCGACGACTACATCCGGCGGATTTTCACCGAACAGCAGCCGGTGCTGATCCGGGACCTGCGCCAGGCGTCCGAGGAGATGATCCGCGGCAAATACGCCATCGGCGTCAGCGCGCCCACGGAGTTCGTGCTGGAGGAGTTCTTGCAGCAGGGCGTCGGCAAGCAACTGAAGTTCATCGAAATCGGTTTTGAGTATATCAGCGGGTCGAACGAGGTCGCCTTCTACCCCAACCGCGCCCCGCACCCCAACGCCGCCTCGGTCTTCGTGAACTGGCTGCTCACAAAAGAGGGCAGCGAGTTCTGGTCGAAGACGGTGGCCAGCCCCAACAGCCGCCGCAAAGACGTGCCAGCCTACGCCAAGAACAACATCCCGACCCCCGGCCAGAAGTACGTCCAGATCGACCACGCCGACACCCAGGCCGATGTCGACAAGACCATCGCGCTGTGCAAAGAAGTGATCAAGTACGCGTGAGGGTGGGGCGAGAGCAACGAGATGACGGAGGCCCCACCATTCGGTGGGGAGCGGGGGGTTACTAGGTTCAATGTTAGCGTTAGCGCCTTGAGGAACTTGACCCAACCGCGAGGCGACAAGCGGTTGGAGTCGCAATTCTGGCGTGACCACGACTGGTATTCACTCCGCCAACTCCGCCGCGGTATCGAGGACCTGCTAACAGGCCATTGCTTGCTTGGGCCGGGATGCCGCGTTGCCGACTTCGGCTGCGGAGACCGGCCCTACGAGCCATTGTTCTCAGCTGCTGGGGTGGACTAAGTTCGATCGCTTCATCTGCCCAGTATAACGGCGATGGGGTGGTTGTCGTTCACGTCATACCTAACGGCCAACGAGACGGCCCGTTTCCCGATCGCGGTCGAAGCCGGAGACTCGGCCCCCCCTCACCCGCTCAACTCCTCGAACACCGGGCGCATCCGGTCCAGCGCCAGCCGGAGGTTCGCCTCGGAGTTGGCGTAGGAGAGGCGCAGGTAGCCCTCGCCGTACTCGCCGAAGGCCGAGCCCGAGAGCACGGCGACCCCCGCCTCGTTGAGCAGGCGGTCAGCGATCTCTCCCGCGGTACGGCCGGTCTGGGTGATGTTGGGGAACACGTAGAAGGCGCCACGGGGCAGGGCGCACGACACGCCCGGCAGCCGGTTGATCCCCTCGACGATGATGTCGCGTCGCCGCCGGAACTCGGAGACCATCTGGTGGACCGGGGCGTGGTCGCCCTGGAGCGCCGCAATGCCCGCGAGCTGCACGAAGGACGCGGTGCAGGAGTTGGAGTTCACCATCAGCTTGGTCATGTGCTCCGCCAGCGGTACCGGCATCACCCCATAGCCCAGCCGCCACCCCGTCATCGCGTACGACTTCGAGAAGCCGTCCAGCAGGATGGTGAGGTCGCTCATGCCGGGGAAGGCGGTGATGGAAACGAAGTCGCCCTCGTACAGGAAGTCGCGGTAGATCTCGTCGGTCAGCACCGGGATGCGCCGCTCCGCCGCGATGGCGGCGATGCGCTCGATCTGGCTCCGGTCGAGCACGCCGCCGGTGGGGTTCTGCGGCGAGTTGAGGATGATCAGCTTGGTCTTTGGAGACACCCGCTGCTCGAAGAGGTCGAGGTCGAACTGGAACCCTGAGTCCTCCCGCAGCGGTATCGGAACCGGCACGCCACCGGCGAAGTTGATCACCGACTCGTAGATGGGGAAGCCTGGGTTGGGGTAGATGGCCTCGTCGCCCCGGCCCACCAGCGCCAGGATGGTGAAGAACATGATGGGCTTGGCGCCGGGCGTCACCACCACCTGCTCGGGTGCCACCGGGATGCCCCGGGTGCTGGCGATGTGGGCGGCGATGGCCTCCCGCACCTCGGGCAGCCCCGCGGAGGGGCCGTAATGGGTGGCGCCGGCGTCCAGCGCGGCCTTGGCGGCGTCCTTGATGTGGGTGGGGGTGTCGAAATCGGGCTCGCCGATCTCGAGGTGCACGATGCTGCGGCCCTGGCGTTCCAGCGCCTTGGCGCGCGCCAGCACCTCGAAGGCCGATTCTGTGCCGAGCCGGTCCATCCGTTGGGCAAAGTCCATGCGTGAGGTCTCCTAGTCGTGGGGGGTTGGGTGCCGGACGCCGAGATTATACAGCGCGAGGGGCGGCAGGCGGCAGGAATTCCAGACTGCGGGCTTGCAAAGACCCCCTGCCGTCGGAGTGCCGAAGCAATGGTCCTTCCTGACGGGAGCACACAGCGTTGAGATCCTGCTCTGTTCCCCAGGTCCACCCCCAGGAAAAAGAAAAGGATTTTGTTTGTTGGGGGGACCCCATAGGAGTGGGCAGGTTTCTTCTCGGACGACTTCCAAGGCTGTACTTCCCAACCACCCATTCCGTTTGTGTGTGGGGACACCCCACACCCCGGCAGAAGGGGCTTCGCCCCCTCTGCACACCCCGTGTTCGAACAGCTCGCTCAGGCACAAACCAAAAAGGTGCCCACTCTTATGGGGGCACCCCCCCAAGACCCCCGGCAAAGGGCTGCCGTGTAGCACGCCTACTCGCAAGGTTTCCGGCCCCTCAACGCTGAGGAGTTACCCAGCCGGCGCGCCGATTGTCAGCGCCGCTGCCTTGGGCTAGAGTTGAATGAGAACCTTTGTGGAGGCCCCGTTGATCCCCATTCATCCCCTCGCCCTCGCTGCTCTTACGACCTTGGCCCTCGCCTGCGCGCCCACCGCTCCGGCTCCTCAGCCCACTGCAGCGCCGGCGGTGCGTCCTACCCAGGCGCCCGCCGCCGCGTCGCCCTCAC
>SHYD01000028.1 GCA_009692945.1 Dehalococcoidia bacterium
AACGAAGCGGGCGTGCAGAGGGCAGCGGCCCTTTGCCGGGGGTGCTTGGGGGTGTCCCCCAAGCATAAATTACCCTTTTGTTTGAGGGGGTGGGGCAACAGATCAATGCCACTGACCTGTCGGTGACATCTGGTTACCCGAAGACTAGGCAACCAGGGCAAGCCGAATCCGTTGCGCCCCGCCCATCCCGCATGCTAGGCTTGCGCCACGCCGCCCCGGCACTCGAGGTGCCCCATCGCTACCCCAACCCCTCCCAGGCCACCCCGGCCGCCCGCATCGCCGCCGTGCGACGTGTGTGGCGGGGCGACCTACGAACTCCACTGCAAGGTGATCTGCCGCAACTGCGGCTACACCCGTGACTGCTCCGATCCCTAACCGGGCACATCGGAAGACGATGCGAACTATTGGCAACTCCGTCTCCACTTGGCCCCGGACCGGGCCGGCCTCTCGATGACCGGACCCGAGGCTCCCTGCCCCGAGTACATCCTCCGCATCCGGGAGCTACCCGCTGAAGAGCGGCCGCGCGAGCGCCTGAGGGACTACGGCGCCGCGCAGCTCAGCACCGCACCGCAGAACTGCTCGCCATCATCCTGCGGGTGGGCACCGCGAAAGAGAACGCGGTCCGGCTGGGGGAACGGCTGCTGGCCCGCTTCAGTGGGCTGGCCGGGCTCAGCAAGGCGACCTTCGGAGAACTGCGGGCCGAGTATGGGCTGGGCGAAGCCAAGGCGGCGCAGGTGCAGGCGGCGCTGGAACTGGGCAGACGTATGAAGGTGCTGCAGCCAGAGGGCCGCCCCACCATCCACTCCCCTCAGGACGTCTTCAACCTGCTGCAGGGGGAAATGGCGCTGCTCGAGCAGGAGCGGCTGCGGGTGGTGCTGCTGAACGCCAGGAATCAGGTGGTGGGAACTCCGGAGATCTACCGCGGCAGCGTCAACTCTGCCCACGTGCGGGTGGCCGAGGTGCTCCGGCCGGCGGTTCGGGAGAACTGCCCCGCCATGTTGGTGGTCCACAACCACCCCTCGGGCGACCCCACCCCCAGTACGCCAGACATCACTCTGACCAAGGAACTGGTTGCTGCTGGCAAACAGCTCGACATCGAAGTGCTGGACCACATCATTATCGGGCAGACCAGCTTTGTGAGCATGAAAGAACTGCGGCTCGGGTTCTGATGAGTAGCTATGGCGCAGTCACCGAACGGTCCCACCTCCTTCCAGGCCGTCATGCTGTTTGACGGCAGTTGCGGGATCTGCACCCGCACGGCTCACTGGGTGCGGGCACACGACTCCTCCCGCCGCATCCAGGTGCTGCCCAGCCAGACCCCCGGACTCATGGAACGTTACGGACTCACCCGGGAGCAGGTCGATCGCTCGGCCTGGCTGATGGAAGTGGACGGTGACCGGCTCGACGACGCGGCCGCGCTGAACCAGATTTTCCGGATCATCGGGGACCGCTGGGCCTGGTTGGCGGCGCCGTACGCCGTGCCTCCAGTCCGTTGGGCCGAGGAGCACGTGTACCGCTGGATCGCGGACCACCGGACCATGCTGGCACGTTGGGGCACGGTGCCGGAATGCGAGCGGCCCGGGGCCAGGTGCGGGTAGGCTTAACGGCGCCTCCAACCTCTCAACCCAGGTTACATTACGTAGCAACCGCTTCGGGGACCGGGAGGAGCCGGCGCTGGCCGAGCAGGTGGCGAAGGCGCTGGTCTACAAGGGGGTCAGGTTGGGGCAGCTGGGGCGCGGCGAGGAGGCGCTTGGCCTGTACGAACGGCTGGTGGAGGTGTATGGATCATCGCAGGATCCCGTGCTCCAAGAGCAGGTCGCCGAGGCGCTTTTTTCTGAGGCAGTTATCCTCGAAGGGATGGGCAGGAGTGAACTGGCCATCCACGGCTACACACGGGCGCTGGTAATAAGGCCGGAATGGGCTATGGCGCACCGCAACCTCGCCAGCCTGCTTGCGACAGCAGGTAGGCTGACAGAAGCGGAAACCGCGTGCGGGGCGGCAGAGCGCTTGGAGCCAGACCATCCTTATACCGCGGGCCGCAGGGCGAAGCTGGAGGCCGCCAAGGGGAACCACCGTGAAGCGGTGATGGGATTCCGGAGGGCAGCGAGCCTCTCCGAGGACGATACCGAGTTCAATTTCGAGATGGCGCTCGCGATGTTGCCCTTGGGGTTGACGGCAGACGCGCTCACGGCAATCAGAGACAGGTTGACCAGGCACACGGCCCCACCCGACTTGCAGGATGCTCTCCGGGACTTCGGCAGTCTCAAGGCCTCTGGCCAAGCAGTGGGCGGCCTCGACGAAGCAATAGCCCTGCTGGAAGCCAGGGCGAAGGATAACACCGCATAGAGCATTGCTGACCCAGGTGCTGGCCGACATGCCCCACCCTGCCGGACCGCCGAACCGCCAGTAACTACTCAGTCCTCGGGGTGTGAATCGTGGTTCGGGAGAAGGTCACGCCCCTTGTGGCGCCCCACCCCCCACAAAAACAGGTGGGGGTGGCCGCCCTGTTCACACCTGTCCCGATGTCTCTGACACCCCAAATCTGAGTAGTTACGAACCGCACCCCGTCTGAGCAACTCTATACTGACTATGAGACAATAACCGAACCCCTTCAGGCAGGCGGATGACTTATGGCTTTGGCCCACGCGGTCAGCGACGACCGTACCGCAGACGGCATCACCCTCGGCGACCTCCTGCGCCGGGTGGCTGAATACCTGTCGCTCGAACGCCAGGAACTCATCGCCGCCGCCTATGCCTTCGCCGATAAGAGCCACGCCGGGCAACTCCGGAAGTCCGGCGAACCCTACGTGAACCACCCTCTCAACGCCGCGTACCTGGTTGCGGACCTCCGCCTGGACGCCGCGACCGTCTGCGCCGCCCTGCTGCACGACGTGGTGGAGGACTGCGGCGTCCCGCTGGAGACCATCGAGCACCGCTTTGGGCCCGATGTGGCCAAGCTGGTGGACGGGGTCACCAAACTGAGCCGCATCGAATGGACCGAGGCGTCGGCGGGGGTGCTGGAGCCAAAACGCCGCCTGTACCGCAACGCCAGCCCGGCCGAGAACCTGCGCAAGATGCTGCTGGCCATGGCGGAGGACGTTCGCGTGGTGATTGTGAAGTTGGCGGACCGGCTGCACAACATGCGGACCCTCGACGCGCTGCCCCCGGACCGCCAGCGTGCCATCGCCCACGAGACCATGGAGATCTATGCCCCGCTGGCCAATCGCCTCGGCATCTGGCAGTTCAAGTGGGAACTGGAAGACCTCTCGTTCATGTACACGGAACCGGAGGAGTACCGCGAGATCGCCGATTTCATCGCGGCCAGCCGCACCGCCCGCGAAGCCTACGTGCGGGAGGCCCAGGCGATCCTCGAAGCGGAACTCCAGCGCACCGGCACGGCGACCGAGGTTTCGGGGCGGCCCAAGCATATCTACAGCATCCACCGCAAGAAGCTGAAGTACGCCGAGCAGGGCAAAGACATCAGCCAGATCTACGACATCCTGGCGCTGCGGGTGCAGGTGTCCACCATCCAGGACTGCTACAGCGCCCTCGGCACCGTCCACCACCTCTGGCGCCCGATGCCCGGCACTTTCGACGATTACATCGCCATGCCGCGCGAGAGCGGCTACCAGTCGCTGCACACCTCGGTGATGGCGCTGCGGGGCCAGCCGCTGGAGATCCAGATCCGCACCAAGGAGATGCACCAGGTGGCGGAGTACGGGGTTGCGGCCCACTGGCGCTACAAAGAGGGCGACAGCAAGGACGTGAAGCTGGACGAGAAGCTCGCCTGGCTCCGGCAACTGCTGGACTGGCAACGCGATGTCCAGGGCGCCGAGGAGTTCGTGGAGTCGGTGAAGACCGACCTCTTCGCCGATCGGGTCATCGTCTACACCCCCAAGGGGGAGATCAAAGACCTGCCCGCCGGGGCAACCCCGCTGGACTTCGCCTACCGCATCCACACCGACCTCGGCCACCGCTGCATCGGCGCCAAGGTCAATGGCCGCCTCGTCGCCCTGAGCCACACCCTCAAGACTGGTGATGTCGTCGAAATCATGGCAGGCAAGGGCGAGCGGGCGCCGCGGCTCGACTGGCTCAATCTCAACCTCGGCTATATTCAAACATCGAACGCCCGCGAGAAGGTCCGCTCCTGGTTCCGCCGGCGGGACCGCGACGAGTCCATCGACCGGGCCCGCGAACTGCTGAAACGGGAACTGGCCCGCCTCGGCATCACGATGATCGAACTCGACATCGCACGCCTCTTCAAGTACGAGGCGGTGGACGATTTCCTGGCGGCCCTAGGCTACGGCGACGTGAACGTGGGGTCCATCGCGGCCAAGCTGGCGGCGGCCCACGAGCAGCCGGTGCAGGCCGCGCCCCTCCCTGCCCACGGCGGCGCGGTCACCACCCCCAGCGAGCCCGCCAAAGGGTTGCGGGTGATGGGCGTCGGGGCCCTGCTCACCCGGTTGGCGGCATGCTGCCACCCGGTGCCCGGTGACGACATTATCGGCTACGTTACCCGCACCCGCGGGGTGACGGTGCACCGGGCCAACTGCCCCAACATACGCAACTCCGACGAGCCGGAGCGGATGATCCGGGTGGACTGGGGCTCCGGCAGCCAGATGTATTCGGTGCCCGTCCGCATCACCGCGCTGGACCGGGTGGGCCTGCTTCGGGACATCGCCACCACCGTCTCGGCGGAGAAGATCAACATCCTCCAGACGTACCAGGCCGCCCAGCCCGACGGCACCGCCCAGTTCTTGCTGACCCTCGAGACCACCGGGATGAGCCAGTTGAGCCGGATCCTCGCCAAGCTGGAGGGCATCACCGGCGTCACCAGCGCTTCCCGGATGATGGAGGGCGCAGGCGCCGCCGAGGCGTGACGTCCGGCTAGATCTGCGAGATCAGGCTTGCCCCCATGACCCGGACCGCTGGTATCCCTCCAACAGATACTGCGGAGCGTTGCTGCAATCAGTTTGGGGGAGTGCAGGGGGGCGAAGCCCTCCTGCCGGGGATTTGGGGGTGTCCGCAAGAACGAAACTCTCTCTCTTTTTCGGGGATGGGTGGGGCAACGGAACGGGCGCACCCGATCCGTAGGTAAAGCATAGAGCAGCTTCCGGGGGATGCCGACGGGGCGGGGGTATCGGCACGGGGCATCGCGCCCGTACGGCCGGATGTAACCCCCGCCGTATTCTTGTTAACGTGCCGATCACAGGCGTTCAGCAATCCCCTAAGGAGCACCTTGAACCCCATCAACACCGACGACACCCTGCGCGGTTACCTCATCGACGAGTTTGTCGAAGACTACGCGCTCGCGCGGGTGGACCACCGCACCGCGATCACGCGGCTGGCGGGGCTCACCGGCAGCGTTGCGGCCGCCGCCGCCCTGATTGCCGGATGCGCTCCCTCGGCGCCGGCGCCACCCCCACCCGCCGCCTCACTCCCGGGCCCACCCCCGCACCCACACCGACCGCCGTGCGCACGGTGAGGACGGCCGTGGGCCCGGGAGTGAGCCCCACCGACCCCGAGATCGAGGCGGCCGCCGTGCAGTTCCCCGGACAGAGCGTCACACTGATGGGGTATGTGGCACGCCCGAAGGCCGGTACGCCGGCCCCCTGCGTGTTGGTGTGCCATGCCAACCGCGGCATCAATGCCCATATTCAGGACATCACCCGGCGCCTGGCCAAAGCGGGGTTCACGACGCTGGCGGTCGACCTGCTGTCCCGCGAGGGCGGGACCGAGAAACTAGAACCCACCACGATCTCCCGGACCATCGCAGCTATGCCCATGGACACCATCGTTGGGGATTTCCAGGCGGGCTATAAATATCTTCAGGGCTTGTCCAATGTCCGGGGCGACCGTCTCGGCATGACCGGGTTCTGCCTGGGCGGTGGCGTGACCTGGCGCGTGGCGCTGCGCACCCCGGAACTGCGGGCCGCGGTGCCGTTCTACGGGTCGATCCCGGGAGATGACATCTTGGCGGCGGAGGCGCCCAACCTCAAGGCGGCGGTGTTGGGCTTTAACGGGGGAACGGACACCTTTGTCAACCCCCGGATCCCTGCCGGCGAACTGGCGATGCGCCAGAACGGCAAGACCTTCGAAAAGGTCATCTACGACGGCGCGGCGCACGGGTTCAACGAGGACAACGAGCCGGCCCGCTACCACGCCGCCGCCGCCAAGGACGCGTGGGAGAAGACCCACGACTGGTTCGTGAAATACCTGATGAGTTAACCCGCCGCCACCAACAGGCGGCTGCCATCGGCGGAGTTCAGGTCAGACGAAGTGGTCTCGTGTGAGCGCTTGGAGGCCGTACTGGCCAAAGTGCTGGTCGAAGGTGAAGGCGTGAGAGATGCCGAGGCGCTTCATGATGACGAAGCTGGTGCCATCGGTCAGGGAATAGTCTTTGTCAGTGAACTGCAAGAAAATCGCGCTGGCCTGGGCCTCTTCAGTGGCTGTGACCCTGATGAGGGTCATTGCGCTCAGGGCGAAGGTCCGGAGGAAGGCCCTGGCCTGGTTGTGTCCCACACGTACCAAGAAGAGGTTGTGCGTCTCGGCGATGATGAAGTTGCTGGCATAGAGGCGGGCCCGCCGGGCGATGAGCCCATACCAGATGAGTTTGGCCTCTTGGTGATGTTCGTCGCGCGGGTTGAACGCTGCCAGGAATTCTGAAGAATCGACGAACACCCGGTGGGGGCCGGGTGATTGAGGCCGTTGCGTCATACAGATTGGTGCGATTGTGCAAGGTATTCATGTTTCTTCGAAGCATCGGTGGATTCCTCCGAGCCGAGCGTTCCCACCAGTTGTGTCAGGGGGTCGTCCTCGGTGAGGATCCCTGTCTTAGCCCGCTTCTTTCCGATGGGCCCAACTGGCGTGACCTCGATCAGCTTCTCACCGTTGCGAGTAAGCACGGTGGGTTGCCGGCTGGCCTGGACCTCTTCGGCAAGGTGAAGCAACTCAGGGACATTGGTGACATCGACGAACTTGAGTTCTTGCTGCAAGGTGCTCACTCCTTTCTCGGCAAGTTCATTACCTCATGCCTCCATGTCGTATGTTGCAACCTATGACACGTTCATCGACTGGTATCGGGTTCCAGCCCACCACTAGGTTGCTAACCCGCCGCCACCAACAGGCGGCTGCCATCCGAGGAAGTCAGGTCCTCCAAGACCCGGGCACTTGGCGGTAACGGGAGTTCACCGGCCGTGGCCGTGAGTCCCGCGGGCGAGATGGCCACAATGAGGCGGGTCCCGAGCAGTTGGGCCAGCCTGCGAAGCGTGTCCAGCGACGGCGCGTGCTCACCTATCTCAAGGCGGGCCACCTGAGGCTGGCGCATCCCAAGTTGGCGGGCGAGCCCGGTTTGGGTTAGCCCATGCTCGATCCGGAACCCAATGACGGCATTGGCGATCGCCCTGGCCAGCGCCGTCCGTTCCCAGTGGGCACGGAACTCCGGGTCGCGCTGCAACGCCTCGTTTCGAAGTTCAGTGGTGGTCCTCAGGTTCTTCATCTTGCCCTTCCAGTCTCCAATCGATCCAGGCGGCTCTCGGACGACGCTGCTGATCGCTGGAAGCCCAACGAGACCACCTGTGCTTCGGGTCCAATCCCGCCGATGACGATTATCTCTCCGATTCGGCGGTAGAATGCACGCCAAGGGCTGTTGCCGGCCCGCGGCCGCAGTTCGCGCAGGTTCCTGCCCATGACCTTGCTACTGTGAGGGAATGGAAGCCGATCGCCGTACTGCTCCAACTTCTCGAAAGCCGATTGCATCGCCCGCCATTCTCTGACCGGGAGCCCGGATAACTCGACGTCCGCCTCCTCCGTCAAGACAACGTCCATCATTAGTTTATACCAAGCGTGTTATATTCGTATCACGCAGATCCGCCGCGTTGAGGCCGAACCTCAGCCCGCCCCTTCCGCGCTGGGTCGGTGAGATGCAGATACACCGCGCCGCCGATCATGGCCCAGCAGATGATGGCGCCCAGCAGGAACCCGCCGCCGGTCCCAGCCACCCCGAACAGGAAGCCCATGATGGGCGGCGCCACCAGCGCTCCTCCTTGGTTGGCGGTGGTGCGCATGCCCATGGCCACCCCCCGCTGACCGGGGGGCACCTCCTCGCTCAGGATCGCCAGCACCAACGGCATGCTGAGGCCCATCCCGACCCCCACCAACCCCGACGGGGCGTACACCACCGGCATGAAGATCAGGTAGGGACACAGCGCCAGTCCCAGGGTGCCGATACCCAGGGAGATCGCGGTGGCCATCTCGTTGCTGGAGCGGCGCGCCAGGCGGTCCGACCAGAGGCCGGTGACCGCCGAGATGATGCCGTTCCCCGACATGATGGTGCCGATGACGGCGGTCCCGAAGCCGTGCTCCTTGAGCAACAGCGGGAAGAAGGCGCCGTAGGCGCTGCCGAGCCACAGCCGGATGAAAGTGAGCAGGATGGCGATCTGCGCCGGGCGCCGTTTCATCAGTTGCAACGCCACCCCATACCCGGCGCCCTGGCCGCCACCGGTGGCCCTCCCCTGCATGCGGGCGTCCGGCAATGGCAACCATGCCGCCATGTGGATCACGGATACCACCAGCAGGAACAGGAAGGCCGGCTGCACCCCAACGATCTCCGCGACGGCTCCCACCAGGATCGGAGAGAACAGCGAACTGATGTTGGTCATGAAGCTGAAGCGCCCCATCACGTGGACACGGGTGTCCGGCGTGCTCATGGCCGAGGCGTAGGTCTGAGAGGCCACCCATGCCATGCTGTGAGGGATCCCGCGGATGATCTGGAGTACCAGCATCACCCAGTAGCTGTCGGTGGCGGCAAATATCGCGAAGGTGACCCCGTTGATCAGCGCCCCGATGATAAAGGAGTGCTTCGCCCCGATCCGGTCCGCCAGCGCCCCCGCCGGAACCGCCAGCACCATCCCCAGTAGCGAACCCGCCCCGACTATGATGCCCACCATCTCCAGCGACGCGCCCAGGTCCCGCGCCCGCAGCGGGATCAGGAAAGTGGACATCTGAAGCACGCCGATGGGGTAACCACAGGTCCCGAAGAAGAGCATCGCAGCCCATCGCGAGATCGCGCTGCTCGGGGTGTTCAGTAACGGATCGGCGGATGCCATAGGCGTGGATAGTCCGTGGAGTTGTGGTGGGAGGGGCGCCCGGCGCAAGGGGATGCCGGACCCTGCGCAGTATAGCGGATGGGTGAGTCATCACCGCCGCCCCTGGCCGCTCCACACCTCGGATTCGTCCGCCGATACGGCGGTGGCGCCCGAAAAATGCGGTGGCCGGGTAATGTGAGGCACAACGATGGGTACGCTGAGTCCGGCCCGATTGATCTATCCATCTCAAGGGCGGCCCACGCCCCGGCATCATCCCGGTGACCTCGGATATTCGAATGAACGGCCGGGACCGACCCCGGCGTTTTTCGCCCGCTGTAGATGATCTCCCCGTCGTTCCACTCGGGGTCGGCATCGAGGAGTGCCCGCATCGCCTGGTAGCGGGCATTCTGGGCCGGATCGTTCGCGTTCTTGTGGTACGCCTCCCGGCTGTCGAACACGGCAGTCAGGATGTACTCGTTGTTGCCGGAGTCGAGTTTGTATACATGGGTCGTCCGATGTCCTGGGATCTTGAGCCCTTCGTAAGACCGGGTGATCTCAACGAGTTTTCCCTCCATCCCAGCCTTCACCTTCATGCGTGCGACCGTTCCGTACATGGGGCCCTCATCTCACCGCCCTGCCCTGCCCTGCCCTGCCCTGCCCTGCCCTGCCCTGCCAGAGTGTATGGATGCCGCCACTCCCCGTCAAGGCCTCCGGTCCTTCCTTCTTCCGGCCATCCACCGCCATCCACCGCCATCCACGATCTGCCGCTGAGGAACCGTCGCACCAGCCCGGCCCGCTTTCGCAGGAGTCCCACCGTGGGAGGGGTCCGGCCGGCAGCGTAATGATTGACTGTTGCCTGCGGATTTGTCTAAACTTACCAATGCGTGCACCAGGGGCCGGCCCTCCGGGAAACCTACCTACTTATAAGCGGAGAAACCATGCACCCATTGCTTGGAAGATTGCTCAATGTCATCGGGGTTGCGACGCTCCTTGCCGCCGCCATTCCCCTGTTCTCCGCCCGGGCCAGCAACCACGAGTACGAAGTGTGGGCCATCGATCAGGCGGACCCACAGCGCGGCGGCGCCAAGCTTTACGTGTATCAGGGCGCACAGTTCACCGACACCAGATACGCCGGAACGCCCCAGGTGGTGGACCTGATCGCCGCTGCCCAGGGTGTCGGCGACGGTCCCGGGGTTCGCCCCCACCTGATCACGTTCAACTCCACCCACAGTCACGCGCTCATCGCCTACGTCGCATCGGGCCACGTGCAGGTGATGCGGACCAGCGATAAGAAGATCGTGGCCAGTATCGACGTGGGCGATCAGGCCCACGCCGCAATGGCCGCACCCGACGACAGCCTGATCCTGGTGGCCAACCAGAACGGGAAGAAGCTGGCCCGCATCACATCGAACTTCCGGACCGAGACCTTCACTTACAACCCGGCCGATGACCTGGACCTCAGGGCGTTGGAGAACCCCGGGTTCCCCGACAACGCCCCGATCTGTCCGCTGATGTTTGCCGAGGGGACCAAGAAGTCCTACGTCACGCTGCGAGGCGGGGGCTTCTACGCGGTGGACGCTGGGGCGACGCCGATGCGGGTGCTGCAGCGTCACGACAAAGACCGGATCGCTCCGGCGGGGTGCGGCGGCGTGCAGGTGGGCTCCAAAATCTACGTCAACTCCGGTACTCTCACCTCCTCGGACCTCTACGTGCTGGACGCCCGCACCGATGCGATCTTGAAACACATCCCGTTCACTCCGGTGGGCAGGGACGGCCACGGCATGGTGGTCATGGGGCGCTACCTGTGGATGGGTAACCGGGCCTCGGCGAACATTGCCGTGGTGGATACCACCACCGACGCCAACATTGCGGTGATCCCTAACACCGGCATCGCGCCGGACCTGATGGACATCTCTCCCGACGGCTCGAAAGTATTCGCCACGCTGCGGGGGCCCAACAACCTGACCGGGGGGCCGCCCGCCAAGGGCCAGACGCCCGGCTTTGCCGTGTTCCGGCCGGACTTGGGTGGAGCCTCGGGAACCCGGCTCTACTTCGTGCCTATCGGTGACCAGTCGGTCGATACTCCCAGCGATCCTCACGCCATCGCGGTGCGCCGGGGCGCTTCGGCTCCAGCGGCCCTCCCCAACACCGGCGACAACCCGGCCGGCGCAATCCCGCTGGCGCTGGTGGCAGGCGCCGCGATGCTGCTCCTCGGGGTGAGGCTGCGGCGCCGCGCCGAAAGCTGAAGTACACCGCAGGCTACGGTAGTAAGCGCCCACCCAGGTATCCTTGGGCGGGCGCTCTGCTGAATGCTTCCTTAAAGTACGTTCGAGCACGCGGACAATAGCCCGATCCTTCCGCGTTCAGGTTCAATGCCCCGCGCTGCTCACCGGACCACCGGGGGAAAAGATCGACGGGACTGGCTCGGCGGACACCTCCAGCGTGCCGGCTGCGCCTCGCAACACCCGGCTCAGACTGTGGTCCACCAGTGTGTAATTTCCCGGCACTTCCAGCTTGAAGTCAACGATGGTGGCGCCCCCCGTGGGAACGAGGGTGCGCTGGACGTTGCGCAGCGCTTCCGACGCCCCTTCCGGGTAGACTCGGTCGAAGATCTCGCCGATGACGTGGAAGCTGGAAGCGAGGTTGGGTCCGCCCACCCCGAAGAAGATGCGCACCGTCTCCCCGACTTTCGCTTTGAGCGACTTGGCACCGCCAACTCCGGTGGTGGAGCCGTTGAATACGACGTATTCGGGGGTTTCATTCAGCATCTTCTCGTGGGAAAAGGCCTGCAATCCGGGTTCGTTGAGTTTGCCGGCGGTGTAGAAGTCGCCCTGCATGACGTAGAACTCCCGGTCGACTTTGGGCAGCCCACCCTCCGGTTCCACCACGATAAGCCCGTACATGCCGTTGGCGATGTGTTCCGGCACGGAGGGTGTGGCACAGTGATACACGTACACCCCAGGGTTCAGTGCCTTGAAGCTGAACCGCGTCTCACCGCCGGGCGACGTCTGCGTCGCCACCGCCCCGCCGCCCGGACTGGTGACCGCATGGAGATCGATGGAGTGGGGGAACCGGCTGGTGGGGGCGTTTTTCAAAGTCAACTCGACCATGTCGCCCTGGCGGACCCGGACCATGGGTCCGGGCACGGTGCCGTTGAAGGTCCAGAACTTGTACCGGACGCCGTCCGCCAACTGCCCCTCCTGCTCGGTGGTCTCCAGTTGGACCTTCACGGTCGCCGCCTGCTTGCGGTTGACCGCCGGCGCCGCGGCGGGCGGTTGGCCGAGGGCGGCGACGATCGGCTCGGCCACCGCGGGCCGCCCCGAGGGAGAGGTGGCGGCGGACGGGTCAGCCTGGTTGCAGGCGGCTCCGGCGAAGGCAACAGAGAGAACTACGCTCAGCGACAACAGATGCAGGGAAGGCATAACAGGCTCCTCACTCCATAGAGTAGGTGCATGTTAACGCCGGGGCCGTGAAGAATCCGTGATGCGGATCGGCAGCGGTGTGAGGAATCCGTGAAGGGTTGGCGATCCGGCGGGCCAAAGGCCCTTGCTATCCCAGCCTGCGGCAACGCCCCAGCAATGGAAAGCGGGGTTACTCCCGGATGAGCATCACCGATGTCGATTTGATCACTGCGGTGGCGGGGTCGCCTTCCTTGAGGTCCAACTCGCGGCAGGCCTCGGAGCTGATGAGGGCTACCACGTGGTTATCGCCCACCTTCAGTTCCACCTGCGCCAGCAGACCGTCGATGACCACGCTGGTCACCACCCCGGGCAGGCGGTTGCGAGCGCTGAGCCTCACCGCAGCGACTCCTCGGCGGCGGGGAGGTTTTGCAGTAACTCGGCGAACTCCACCGCGAGGTTGGCGGTGAGCCGGTCGTGGGGGTCCTTGAGGTCGATGCCCAGGAGCGTCTCGATGCGCTGCAGCCGGTATAGCAGGCTATTGCGGTGGAGGCACAGCCGCTCGGCGGCTTCGACCGCGTTGCCCCCGCAGCGGAAGTACACCTGGAGGGTGTGGAAGAGATCGGCGTTGTGGGCGCGGTCGTAGGCTACCAGCCGTCCCAGGACGTACTGGCAGAACTCGGCCGCGACGCCGCGGTCGTCAAAGTAGCGCAACAGTTCCTGCAGCCGGCTCGTGGGCAACATCCGCTCCTCGGCGTTGGTCTTGATCCACTATGGCACGGGCCGCATGGGCCGTCCAACGTGGAAGGCGGTAGAGTAGGGAGGCTGGCGCGGTGCATTAGGGTTGACTTCAAGGGACCGCCCCTCGTGGATCGGAGTGGTGGGGCGTTGCCTGAGCCCGTCCTGAGCTTGCCGAAGGGGCCCTCGAAGACGCCGAGGAGGGGTCAGGTGCGGTCTCAGGCGGCCGATGTCCCGTGGATATCCGGCCGGCGGTGCCTTCGACAAGCCCTTCGGCGGACTCAGGAGTGGGAGGGCACAAGGGCGTCGCCCGCCTGCACTCCCCTTTCCGGAATCGACCCGAGGTGTAATCTGTGGATTGTCTCGCCTACTGCCAGCGGGCGAAGGCCCAGCCGCCGCCGGTGCCCGCGGGTGTGCGCGGGGTGGGAATGTAGTCCACCAGTTCCATCTTCAGGTGCGCCGCGGCCGCCGCGGTGGCGATCCAGTTCTTGCCCTCGGAGTCGCCCGACTGGAACCGCTCCTCGGGCAGCCGGCCCACCTTGTCGGGTCCGCCCTGCTGCAGCGCATCCAGCAACTCGCGGTCCCAGCTCTCGTTGAGCACGAAATGGCTCAGCCCGCCCGACGCCACCACCGCCACCCGGGCGTCGCCGGGCCACTTGCTCGATGGCCTTCGCCAGCGCCCGGCCTGCCGCATGGCAGCGCCGCACGGTGGGCGAGTGGGGGGGGGTAGAAGGTGTTGAGGAACACCGGCACGATGGGTACGATTCGGGCGTTCATGATGCGCCGCACCACGAAGGCATAGGCGTGGGGCATGCTCTGGCCCGGCTTCAGGCATCCGACGCTGGTCACGTCGAAGTCCTGCTTGATCATCGACTGCACGATGTGGCACGCCAGCCCGGCGTCCATCGGGTACTCCCGCTCCTCCTCGCCTTAGCCCCAGGCCGACGCCTTGAGCACCGGGGTGGACGATTCCGACCAGTGCCGGGGCGAGTTCAGCATCGCCTCTCCGGTGTACACCGCCAGCGCGGGCATGTTGTCGTCGTGGAACAGCTCCTTCTGGTCGTCGCCCACCACCACCAGCACATCGGGCGCCGCCGCGGCCAACGACTGCTCCAGGCTGTCGATGGCCCGCTGAATGGCGCCGTGGCGGGCTCGGTGTTTCTCCGGCGTCAATTCGCCGGCCAACTTGGGGTCCGCCATGGCCAGCAACTCGTCGTACGAGTGGTAGCGGGCGTCCGGGCCGAGGAGTTGTGGGTTCAGACGATCGCGGTTGCCGTGCTCCGGGAACAGCTCGGGCGGCGTGCTGAGCATGGGACTGTGGGAACTGCCGATGCCGAGGACGATCTTTGCCATGGTGTGGACTCCTTCTACTCAGCGCCGTTCAGGCGGAAGAATTCGATGACGTTGCCCGCCACCATCTTGTAGCGGTCCTCGGCGGGCACCCCCTCGAAGATGCGGACGAGCTGCGCCTGCGATTCGGGCCAGTCCGACTCCTGGTGCGGAAAGTCGCTGCACCAAATGAGACGATCCACCCCCATGCGGTGGCGGTTCTCGACGCCGACCTGGTCGTCCATGAACCCCCAGTAGACATGCTCCCGCATGTACTCGCTGGGGAGCCGTTTCAGCGGCTTGAAACCCAGGTACTGCTCCGCCCACGAGTGATGCCGTCCGTAGCGCACGTCGGCCATGTGATAGAAGAAGGGCACCCAGCCGGCGTGGGTCTCGGCCATGTAGATGTTGAGTTGGGGAAGCGGTCGAACACCCCGCTGAGGAGCATCTGGACCGCATTCAGGCCCGCCACCCGATGGAAGCGGGAGACCTGCTCGGCGAAGTTGATCTGGAGGGCGTCCATGATGGCCGGGTCCTCCTTGGGATAGTGGAAGATCGGCCCGCTGCGGACGCCCTGCCGGTTGAGCTCCACGTGGATGGTGACCGGCATCTCCAGGTCCAGTGAGGCCGCCCAGAACAGGTCGTCCACCGCCGAGGGGTAGCCCTTGTTGTCGGGGAAGGCGTTGAGCAGCACTCCCTTGTAGCCCAGCTTCTTGCAGTGCTCCAACTCGGCCAGCGCGTCGTCGATGCCGGACATCGGCATAATGCCGAGGCCGATGAGCCGCTCCGGGTCCGCGGCGCAGTAGTCGAGCGCCAGCCAGTCGTTGTAGGCGCGCACGATGGCCTTGTAGGGCTCGTCGTCCCTGATGTTGCGCCACAGCGCCGGCCCGCCCACCTGCGGCGGGTAGAGCACCTCGGCGTCGACCCCCTCGATGTCCTGCTCCTTCAGCCGCTGCTCCGGCCCGCCGGTGCCCGGTGTGTCCTCGTAGCGCTGGCCGAAGGGCTGCCAGTGGTCGCGGCCCTTGCCGCCGTAGAGGTCCGAGGGCACCTCCCGGGCGGGCGAGCCCTCGATGATCCAGGCGTCGCCGCCGGTGGCGGTGCGCACGGTGCGGGGCGCCCGGTCCCGGAACTTGGCGGGCACCCGCGGCAGCCAGAACTTCGAATCGATCTCGACGTGGGAATCCCCTGAGATGCAGCGCATCGCTCGTGCCATGACCAACCTCCGGCGCCTCGAATGGGTGTGGGCGGACAGCAACCCGCCGCTCCCGCCAGCTTAGGAACCGGGCCGTGAAGAAAGCGTGAGCAGGACGGGGAAGACCGTGAGGAAAAGGTGAGGGAAGGTGAGAATCATCCGCAGATGGCGCAGAAGAACGCAGATTGAAGGAGGTCCGAAGTGCAGGGTGCGGAGGTGGCCGCCTGGCCATTAAGTCCTCACGCGCCTTCCTCGATTCCCCACGCCCGCCGCCAGGCTACCACCTCCGCTAAGGTCGGCTCGATGTCTTGCGCCGTCGACGCAGGCGTCAGCGGTAGGCGTCCCGGCGGTGCAGGACGTGCAGCACCAACAAGACCCGCTCCTCCAGGTAGGTGAACCGCACCCGGTACTCTCCCACCCGGAGGCGGTACTCCCCCTCACCCCCGGCCAGCTTCCGGATATCCCCTTCACGCGTGGCAGCGAACCGGGCCACCGCGGCCCGCACCCGGTCTGCCGTTGGTGGTTCCAGCCGCAGGAGGGAGCGCAACGCCACCCGTGACCAGTGGAGGGTCACCGCTTCAGCGCGCGGGCCACGTCCTCATCGGTCAGGTACTCCCCCCGGCGGTAGGCTGCTTTGGCTTCCTCTACCGCGGCTCGCTCCTCTTCTGTTTCGGGTTCATCGTCTAGCGGTGCGTTTCGCAGGGCGACCGCCACCGGGTCCTCCAGCAGGTCTTCCAGCAACCGCTCCGCCAGGCCGGTCTCGCCCTCCGGTAGCCGGTCCACCAACTCGTGCAGCCGTTGTTTGGTGGTCATGGGGCTACCTCCGAATCCGCGGAAATCTGTGTCAATCTATGGATAACTCCGGCTCCGGCCTAACCGATGATGGCTTCCGCCTCGATCTCGACCAGCATCGCCGGGTCGATGAGCTTGCCGGCGCCCACCATGGTGCAGGCCGGGCGGTTCTCCGGGAAGAGCCCGCCGTGGGCGCGGCCCACCGCCTCCCACTGGCCGATGTCGGCAAGGTAGAGTCGGGTGCGGACGATGTCCCCCCGGGTGGCGCCGGCCTTCTCCAGGGCCCGCTCGATGTTGCGGAGCGCCTGCATCGTTTGGGCCGTAGGGGTCACCGATGCCCACCAGCTTGCCGTCGTCGCCGGTGGCGGTGGTGCCGGACACCAGCACCCGATCACCGGCCTGCACGGCGCGGGAGAACCCGAGCACCGGTTCCCAGGGGCTGTTGCCGCTGATATACTGCCGTTCTATTCGGTGGTGTCTCCTTTTTTGATTCGAGGGTTTCAAGCCGCAACCCGGCAACCGAACAGGGACGAATCGAGAGCGATCATCACCGCCACGGCGGGGGGTCGATCGGTTCATCGCCCGACCGTTCACCCAGATTGCTTAGCCCTGAGGCCGCGATGCCAGCAATGGTAGGCGGCCACCGTTTCTTACCTGTACATCCTTCCGCCGGTTTCACCGACGGTGATTCAGGCGGGGAGGTCCGGGAGTGCACTCGAAGGCGCAAGCGGCCGAGCATCCCCTCGAGGGTCGAACCTTTCGTGGCGTCCCTACTCCGGGCCCAGCGCGCGGAAAATGCCGAAGCTGCTGGTGTAGCCGTGGAGATAGGTGCTGCCGCCCACCTGCCCGATCTCGCCGGCGCAGAAGAAGCCGCCCAGCGGCAGCGCGCCAAGGTGTTCCCTGAAGATGTCGGTGTCGTGGTCGGGGCGGCCGTAGAGGTAGGAGCCCCGGCCCGTGCACTGGAACAGCAGCGCGCCCTCGGCCTGGGCGGGGTCGGCGTCGGACAGGTACTGGGACAGCATGGAGCGGAGGTCCTCGCCCGCGGTTTCGGCATCGCGCAGGTGGAACTGCACCGTCTGGTGCTCTCGCAGCAGCGCGCCCACCGCTAGCGCGCCGGTGGCCTGGTCGATGCCGAGCAGGTTGCGGATCAGGAAATCGCCGAGACGGTGCCGCTCCTGGAGTTCGTCCATCACCACGCCCAGGAACAGCGAGTGGCGGAACAGCTGCTGGTCCCGCTCTGACGCCCCCGCGTAGAGCTGCTGCAGCACCTCCAACGGCGGACGGCCGTCCAGTTCCAGCAGCTGGTTGCGCTCGCAGCGGGTGATTGGGAGGGGGGCGCCGATGGGGCGGCAGCCCTGCGCCACCACCGTGTCGACCGTGATGTTGCCCGAAAGAGCGAGGCCCACCGCGCCGTTGTCGAATGCTTCGGCATCGAGAAAGAGAGCGTTGCCGCCGGCTCGGTCCGCCGCGCTGGCCAGGCCGCCGATCTTGGCAGCTCCAGGGAAGGCGTAATCGAGCCCGGCCAGCAGGTCCTCGGCCTGGATGCTGAAGGGGTCGGCGATCACCAGGAAGTGGGGGTTATCGGCCCGCTGCGCTTTCACCAGTTCTTCCCAGGCGTCGGGCCCGGCGTCGGGATTGGGCAGCAGCGGATCCTCGACCCGGAAGGGGGTGATCTGGACGCCGGGCAGGTGGGCCACGGTCAGCGAGACCGCCGAGCGGTTCTCCACCTCGTGGCCGCCGCCGATGACGCCGCCGGCGCCGCAGCCGAACACTACCGCCGGGCCGAGGCGGTCCCGCACCATCTGCGGCACCCGGCCGAACTGCGGGGCGAACTGGGCCGACACGAACACCACCGCGAGGTCGGCGGGCGCGCCCTCCAGCGCGGCCTGCACGTTGGCCACGCAGGTCTCGATGGCCAACGTCAGCGAGGGGTTGTCGGAAACGGCAGAAGCCCAGCGCATGGCGCCTCACGGGAGCGAATTGATCCACAGATTAACACAGATTCCCACGGATTCAGGAAAGGTTAACCAAACAGTAAGAGTTTACATTTGAGTGCACGCGAGCCAGGGTGGCATAACGAACAACCGATACGGTGGAAACTTCTCGCGGAGCTCGAAGAGTATTGATGCGGGTCGCGCGACGTCCCGTTACTGTTCGAGCGGAGCGAGAATCTGCGTCGCACCTCACTGATCTACGCGACTGTGAACTCATACACCAAGCACCAGACGGGTGCACGGGGGCAAGGGGACGCTTCCGCGGCGGGCCAAATGTTCACAATGCCAGCGCCAGTTGGCCGCGGGGCGGCCCGGCATCGACCGGGGTGACGTCGAAACCCCAGCGGGCCAGGGCGTCTTCCACCCGGCGGCGCACGTCGGCCTCGTAGGCCGGCGGGACGTAGGCGCCCGATCCCTGGTAGAGGCGGGCGTAGCTCTCGACCAGGTGGGGGAATGCCTCCGGCAGCCACCCCATGAACCAGTCCTTGGACCCCGGCCGCAGGTTGAGCACCACCGGTGTCACGCTGCGCGCCCCGTGTTCGGCGGCGGCCCGCACCACCGCCTCGATGCTCGCCCGGCTGTCGTTCAGGCCGGGCATGAGCGGCGCCAGCATCACGCCGGCGGGGACGCCCGCCCGCACCAGCGTCGTCAGCGCCCCCAGCCGCCGCGGGTGGGGGGTGCCCGGCTCCGCCAGCTTCCACACCCGCTCGTCCAGGGTGCCGACGGTGAAGTTGACGTGCACCGAACCAACCTGGGCGAGTTCCGAGAGGTAATCGGCGTCACGGGTCACCAGGACCGACTTGGTGAGCGCGCCGATGGGGTTGGCGAAGTCCCTTAGCACCCTCAGCAGGCTGCAGGTGATGCGGTGCTTCGCCTCCACCGGCTGCCACGGGTCCACGGCCGTGCCAAGCATGATGAGTTCGCGCCTCCAACCAGGCCGCTGCAGTTTGCGCCGCAGCACGGCGGCCGCACGCTGCTTGACCACGATACGGTTGTTGAAGTCGTTGCCGGCGTTCATCCCCAGGTAGGTGTGGGTGTTGCGGGCGAAACAATAGACGCAGGCGTGCTGACAGCCGCGGTACGGGTTGATGGTCCAGCGAAAGCCATAACGGTCGGCCTGGACCCGGGTGAGCACCGATTTCGGCTCGATCTCCTGCACCATTGGAGGGGCCATCGTGGGGGCCTCGATATAAGAACTTCAGTTCTAGTAGTGTAGTAAGCCGGGCACGTTGGGTCAAGTTCGACCGTCCGGCGGTAGCTGTTCAGTGTCAGGGGTTCGGGGGATATTGGTGAGGGATGGTCCTCCGAGGGGCGTCGAGGGCGGGTTGGAAACCCGCCCCTACCCCTGATGCCCGCGCTTTGCACCCATGAGCGGGCTGTGTCCCCAAAATCCGGAATCCGTGCAATCGGTGGGAACCTGCGGATCCGGGGCGGGAGCGCACGAGGGCGTCAGCCCTCTGCCGGGGGCGCGGGGGTGCCCCCCGCAAAGAATTCTCTTCCTTTTCTGGGGTGGAGGGAGTGCCTGATGCCGCCGAACCCCTGACCTTGAATAGGTACTCAATCAACGCTCGCCCCCCGTGGAAGGGGAACCCGATCGCCCCCTCGCCCCACACCCACTCACCGAGGGCGCCCGCAAATCCGGCCAGGCACGGGGGCCTGCCCTCCCGCGATCGCGCGGTCGCTCCACTGCCCACCCAGGGCGGGTTTCAAACCCGCCCCTACCCCCGACGACCGCCATGAAATGGGCGAATGATCATTCGCCTATACAACCCACACTGTCCGGACCGGCAGGCATGAAAAGGGGGGGCTCGTTGGCTGCGAGCCCCCCCCCCTTTTTTGCTGAGCCGTTACCGCGTTACGGCGAAGTGAAGCTGTAGGTACTGCTCCACGCCAACGGTGTGCCAGTCGCCCTGGATGCGCGGCCGCACCCGCCCGAAGTAGCCGGTGCGGCCCTCCAGCGGGAAGGCATTCGGGATGGTGAGCTGTTCGGCGGATTGCTCACCGCGCCGTGGCGAAGCTCCCAGTACAGGAAGGCCGCTCCGGGTTCGTTCCGGAAGGTCGCATCCTTGCTCACCTGGACCTCGTAGTAGAACACCAGCCGGTCCGAGTTGTTCCACACCAGCGTCGGGTTCAAGCTGCTGACCGAGGTGGTCACCGGGCTGATGGTGTTGCTGGACACCGCCGCGGTCCGGAAGGTCCGGGTCGACCACGGGCTCCAGTCGCTGTCGGCTAGCGCCGACCCCGTCTTGGTGGAGGTGGTGGTGCGGATCCGCCAGAAGTAGGTCATGGCCGGCAACATCACGTAGTTGCCCTCGATGGAGCCGAAGTTCGGCGCGAGCACATTGCACGACACCTAAGCGTCGCGGATGAGGTTGATACCGGGGCCGTCGGCGCCGAAGGGAGTGACCTGGATCTGGTACTGCAGCGTACCGGCCGGGTTGGTTCAGGTGAGCTGGGTGCCGAGCCCGGTGATTTGAGCGCCCTCGGCCGGACCCAACAGGTTCGGTGCCGGTACGATCACCGGCAGCGGCGCGGGCACCGGAGTCGGTGTGGGCCCCGGGCTGCTGCTGCCACCGCCGCCGCCACCGCTGGATGGCTGCGGCGGGTTCGGCTGGACCGAAACGACCGTCCCGGTCAACTGACTGATCAATGGGGAGGAGCTGGTGGTGTTGAGCGTTAGGGTGATGCAACCGTTGAAGGCCAGCACCTGTTGGGAAACGAGCGTCCACACACCGGCATTCAACCAGAACGCCGTGGTGCCCCCGTTCAGGTTGCAGTTGGTGACCACCAACTGTCGGTCAGGCGCCGCCGCACGTCGGAGTAGTTGACCCCGGCGGCGATGACCTCGATGAGCACCTGGCCGGGGCCGGGAATGGGGTCAGGGACATCCTCGTAGCGCAGCACCTCGGGTCCGCCGGGTTGGTGGTAACGGATGGCTTTCATAGTAATGCCCGCCTTTTCTGTGGGTTAGTTCTGCCGCTCACTGCCGGTTTGGCTGGCCGCTGCGTTGGTTCGATGCTGTTTTGGTCCCTCGGCAACCACCCGTGTTAACGCACGTACAGGCCTAGGTGCGCCCCGCCCAGCACGTGCACGTGGCCGTGGGGCTGGCTCTGCATGGCGTCGTGGCCGAGGTTGGAGAGCAGCCGGAAACCGCCGGGGCAGTGGGTGCGCCCCATCTCCAGCGCCACCCGGCCCACGGCGCGGATGTCGCTCCACAACTCCTCCTGGGAGATGTGGAGCTTCGGGATCACCAGCAGCATCACCGGCACCCAGCCCAGCACGTTGTCGAATACCAAAACTTCGTCGTCCTCGTACCGAATCCGGGCCGGCTCCCGCCGGGCGACGATCTCGCAGAAGGTGCAGTACATGTCTCAGTGAGGATAGTCGAGGCGCGTGGGCGTCGCAAGGGGGAGGGGGGTGGCATGGCGCGGGCGCGTTCCTTCACACAATCCTCACACCTGAGCAGGGGACCTCACGGATTCCCCATGGCTCGGGCGCTACCGTGACCGGGGCGATGGGGAACGGTCGCCGCCGGTTCCCGGTCGATTGTGACCAGATTCGCAATGTTGACAGGCGCAGTCAAGAATTCCAGACTGGGGCTACGCCGTGGGTGTTGTTCACGCTGGGGAGGCCACCATGGAAACCTCGAACGTCACTTCGATCTCGCACCGGCTCAGGTCCACTGGTGCCGCCGCCGAGGTTTCGCCCCTCGGCAAGGCCGACCCCGCCGACCTTGCCGGTATCGACATCTTCCGGCCGCTCACCCCGGAGCAGCGGCGGACGGTGTCGGACCTCGGGCACGAGTACCTGCTCCCCGGCGACTACGTGCTGGGAGTCCACGGCAGCGTGGGGGGAGTCGCTGTACTCTCTGTTGGAGGGAAGCGTCGAACTCTCGGTGCCCACCAGCAAGGGCTATCTGGGGGTGCGCACCGTCCGGGGTGGCGAGTCGGTCCCGCTGAGCATTCTGTTCGGCGAGGGCAAACTCATCACCACCGCCGTGACCATGGATACGGTGCGCGCCTTTGCGATACCCAGCGCGTTCCTGCTGCGGCTGTGCCTCACCCGCCCCGACATTGGGGTGCAGGTGTACCGGATTGCCGCCGAGTTGTTCGGGACCCGCTACGGCGCCACTCTGGTCAAGCTCATCGAGGCGATGGATGGAGCGGCCTCCGATGCCCACCTCTGGGCGGGCGCGTAGGCCGGCGGCCAGGCATTGCAAACACGGTATTATAGGGGCGTTGGACCGGACGGGTATTCCTGCCCTACCGGGCCGGACGCTACCCATGAGGATTGTGATGGCTCACCCCAACGAGGAGTTGCTGCGGAAGGGCTACGGCGATTTCGGCCGCGGGGATGTGGACGCGCACCTCGCGATCTGTAGCCCGGAATTCGCTTTCAACGTGCCCGGCAAGAGCCGCATGGCGGGGCGCTACGTGGGGCGGGCTGAATTCCTCGGCTTGGTGGGGAAGGTCATGGAGGCGTGCGCCGGTTCCTTCGAAGAGGAGGTCCACGACGTATTGGCCAACGACGCCCATGGCGTTGTGCTGGCGGTCCACCGGTTCACCCGGGAAGGCGTGCGCCGGGTCTTCAATACTGCCCACCTCTACCATATCGAAGCAGGCCGTTTGGTGGAATGCTGGGAACTCCCGGAGAGCCAGGCTCAATTCGACGAGGCATGGGGACCGGCGAACGGCTAGCCGCCGGCGTACCCCGCGTCGAGTTCGAGCATCGCTGACATGCCCACGGTCTCGAATGCCTCGTGCAGCGTCGCCATCGACCCCAGCAGGTGGGCGGTGGTGCCCTGCTGCCGCAATTCCCGGAGCGTATCGCCGGCCGCGCGCGCCGTCGCCAGCAGCGCGCTGACCGGGTAGATCACCAGCTTGAACCCCAGCCGTTCCAGTTCCGTCACGGGCAAGAGCGGCGATTTCCCGGTCTCGACGAAGTTGTACCTCAGCGGCACGTCGAAGCGCCGTTTCAACTCGACCGCCTGCTCTGCGCTCCGGATCGCCTCGACGAACAGCAGGTGGGCGCCGGCGGCCACGTAGGCGTCGCAGCGGCGCAGGGTGTCGTCCTAGCCGGTCACAGCGAGCGCATCGGTGCGCACGATGAGGGTAAAATCGTCGTCGGCGCGGGCGTCCACCGCCGCGCGGATCTTGGGGACCATCTCCTCGATCGACACCACCCGTTTGTTGTCCAGATGGCCGCAGCATTTGGGGAACTCCTGGTCCTCGATGTGGATGGCGGCGACCCCCGCCCGTTCGTACTGACGAACGGGCGGCGCACGTTCAGGGTGCTGCCGTAGCCGGTGTCGGCGCCGGCGATCACCGGGACGGTGGTTACCGCGGTGATCGCTGCGGCGTTCGCTACCCTCTCCGTTACGCTGGCCAGCGCCAGGTCCGGATACCCGATCTGGGCGATGGATGTCCCCGCTCCGATTTCCCCTGGGGTGGGGGGAGTGGCTCATATCCCGAACCCCTGAAACTGAACTCTTACGCCGCTGGGACCCACTGGACGACCTCCGAGCGGACGGCTATCCTTTGGACAACTGTTGTCCTCCGTCCCATGTTGCAATTAGAAAGGACGTGCCTTGCTGCACCCCACCTCTCGTCGTGACTTCCTCTTGACCGCGGGCGCTGCCGGTCTGGCCGCCTCCTGCTCGCCCGCGGCCGCCCCATCGTCTCCCTCGACCCAACCCAGCGCTCCGGCGCCGGCTCCGAACGAACCGTGGCGCAAGGAGTGGGACGATCTCGTCGCCGCCGCCAAACGGGAGGGCGCCCTGGCGTTGGTCACCTTCGAGAGCTCCAGCTACCGGGCCGGCGCCGAGGCCTTCGAGCAGGCCTTCCCCGGCATCCGTGTCGATCTCACCGCCATCAGCCCTAGCAACTTCAACACCAAGCTGCAGGGGGAGCGGCAGGCCGGGGTCTACACCTACGACATCTCGACCAATCAGTTCGGCGTGACGGGCTTCCGATGGGTGGCCGATGGGATCCTGTCGCCGGTCCGCCCGCTGCTGTTTCGGCCCGATGTGCTCGCCGATGCCTCGTGGCGCGGCGGCTACGACGCGGGCTTCCTGGACAAGGGCAAGCAGTTCGGTTTCTCATCCTTCTGGTCGAAACAGCGTCCCATCTGGATCAACACCGACGTGGTTGGTCCCAACGAGATCCGCACCGTCCAGGACCTGCTCAACCCCAAATGGAAGGGAAAGATGGTGGCGGGCGACCCCCGCAACCTGGGGGGCGGCAAGTTCGTTACCGTGCTGCGGCGCGCCACCAACGATGAGTTCCTCGGCAAACTCTACAAGGGCCAGGAGATGGTGCTGCTCCGGGAACTGCGCCAGCTTGCTGAATCGATGTTCCGGGGCCGCTATGCCATCGGTATCGAAGCGATGAACGACTCGGTGATCGATGAGTTCTTCGCCCAGGGGTTGGGCAAGAACCTCAAACCGATGGAGATGGAGGAGATCAACTACATCCTCTCCAGCAGCGGCGTCTTGTTCCACTTCAGCCGCGGCCCCCATCCCAACGCCGCCAAGCTCTTCGCCAATTGGGTGCTGACCAAAGAGGGCGCCACCATCTGGAGCAAGGCCTCCGGGCTCAACAGCCGCCGCACCGACGTGCCTTCGCTGTTCCCGGACGTTGAACCGCTTTCCGGCAAGAAGTACCTGAATCTGGACTACGAGGAGTTCTCTCCTGAACTCATCAAGAGCCAGGACATCGCACGGGCGATGCTGACCTGAGCCACCAATTCCAACCCCTAGCTCGACCCCACACGGAGGCTCCCATGGCCCGTCTGCGGCACATCGCCCTGCACACCCCCGATCCTGAGGCCACCGCGGAGTTCTACAAGCGGGTCTTCGATCTCGAGGAGGTCGGGCGCACCGACAACCATCTGGCCGAGGGAATCTACCTCAGCGACGGCCATGTGAACATCGCCGTGCTCAAGTTCAAGCTGGCCGCCGCCGCCGACCGCCTCGATGGGCTGGGCCCGGTGCTGGGGTTGCACCACATGGGGTTCGCGGTCGACGACCTGGACGAGACCCGGCAACGGCTGAAGGAGGAGGGCGCTGCCTACCGCGACGACCTCCAGCGGGACCCCAAGGCGACCGGCAACTTCGAAGAGAAGTACCGCGGCCCCGACAGCGTCATGATCGATATCGCCCGCGGCTGGGTGCTCGAACGCCGCCCCGCCGGAGAAGAAACGCCGCTGATGTAGCGGCGGTGGGGGTCGGTGACGAACGGGGGAGTGCAGAGGGGGCCTGAGCCCCTTCTGCCGGTGTGTGGGGTGTCTCCACACACAAACGCCCGCCTTAGCTGAACTGCGGCCGCCGCTTCTCCGCGAACGCCACGAACCCCTCGGCCGCCTCGGCCCGTTCCACAAACGCGGTGACCCGGGGGCCGTCCTCCCGCAGTGCGGTATCCATGGTGTGCTCGTTGATCTGCTGCAGCTTCTCCTTGATGGCTTGGAGCGCCGCGAAGGAGTTCCCGGCGATCCTTTCCGCCATCTCAGTAGCCCGGTCCATCAGTGCATCCTTGGCCAGCACCTCGTTCACCAGCCCGATCCGCAGCGCGGTCGGCGCATCCACCCGAACGCCGGAGAAGCTCATCCAGGCGGCCCAGCCGTAGGATACCTTCTTGCCGAGCAGCGTGATGATGGGGTTGCTCATGGTGCCGCGCATCGCGAAGGGCGCCACGAACACCGCCTCCTCGGCTGCGATCAAAATGTCGCACGCCAGCGCGATACCCAGCCCGCCGCCCGCGGCCGCGCCGTTGATCGCGGCGATGACCGGCTTGGGAATGTCGTAAGGGTAGTGGCCGCCGTACAGCCTCGAACTTTCCCGCCGTTGCGCCGGGCCGCCCTCCTGCACCCGCGCCGCCGCCTCCTTCATGTCGAGCCCGGCGCAGAACGCCCGGCCGGCCCCGGTCACAATGCACACCCGGATGTCGTCGTCGTTCCGCAGCCGGTCCCAGGTGGTCAGGAGTTCGGCGCGCAACTCATCGTTCATGGTGTTGAGCGCTTCCGGCCGGTTCAGGGTCACGGTCGCAATGTGCTTGTCGACATCCAGCAGGACGGTGCTCATGGGGGGTACCTCGTTGGGCAGGTGGTTGGCTGGGCGCTATTATGTGCAGCGCGGCGGGTGCTCTGTTCATTGCTGCATTCCGCATCCACGAGGTCGGACTCGCTCACTGGCAACCCGGTCTCAAGAGATCCCTTTGCGGTCTGCAACTACCTCAACTTGGCGGATGCACAGGAGACGACCGTTACGAGCACCTCGCTGAGATCAGGCAAGGTCGAAGCGATCAAGGTTCATCACCTTGTCCCACGCAGCCACAAACTCACGGGCAAACGCCTGCTGCGCGTCGCCACAGGCGTAGACTTCCGCGAGCGCCCGGAGTTCGGAGTTCGAACCGAACACGAGGTCTACCCTGGTGCCGGTCCACTTGAGCGCACCAGACCGGCGATCGCGTCCCTCGAACACGTCCTCTGAGCCGGAGGACGCTTTCCACTCGGTGTTCATGTCGAGCAGGTTCACGAAGAAATCGTTGGTCAACGTCCCAGGCCGGTTGGTGAAGACGCCGTGTGCGGACTGCCCGGTGTTCGCATTCAGGGCGCGCATGCCGCCAAGGAGCACCGTCATCTCCGGGGCGGTCAACGTCAGCATCTGTGCCCGATCCACCAGCAACTCCTCTGATGATTTTTGACTTTCCGCGCGGCGGTAGTTGCGGAACCCGTCTGCGGTGGGCTCCAGCACGGCAAACGACTCCACGTCGGTTTGCTGCTGAGACGCGTCGGTGCGCCCCGGCGTGAAGGGCACCGCCACGTTGTGCCCGGCGTTCCTGGCAGCCTGCTCGACGGCTGCGCAACCGCCCAAGACGATCAGGTCGGCGAGGGCGACCCTCTTCGCACCGGTCTGAGTGCTGTTGAACTCCCGCTGGACCTGCTCCAGTGCCTGCAGCACCTTGGCCAGCTCGGCCGGGTTGTTCGCTTCCCAATCCTTCTGCGGCGCGAGGTGGACGCGCGCCCCGTTCGCCCCCCCGCGCTTGTCGGTGCCTCGGAACGATGCCGCCGACGCCCAAGCGGCGGAGACCAGTTGGGAAACCGACAGTCCCGTTGCGAGTATCTTGGCCTTGAGCGCGGCGATATCCTGCGCGCCGATCAACTCATGATTGACGCTAGGGACGGGGTCTTGCCACAACAGCGGCTCCGCGGGAACCAACGGGCCGAGATACCGCGTGCGGGGTCCCATGTCGCGGTGCGTCAGCTTGTACCACGCCCTGGCGAAGGCGTCTGCCAACTGGTCCGGGTTCTCGAGAAACCGCTTTGCAATCGGCGCATAGATCGGGTCCGCCTTCAGTGCGAGGTCCGTCGTGAGCATCATGACGGCGTGCCTCTTCGACGGATCATGTGCATCCGGCACGGTGGCCGTCGCAGGTGCATCCTTAGGAGTCCACTGCTTCGCGCCGCCAGGACCCGTCACCTGCTCCCACTCGTAGTTGTGAACGTTTTCGAGGAAGTTGTTGTCCCATTTCACCGGGTTGGTGGTCCATGCGCCCTCCAACCCGCTGGTGATGGTATCGCTGCCCTTGCCGCTGCCATGGGTGTTCTTCCAGCCGATGCCTTGCTGCTCCATGGGGGCACCCTCGGGTTCGGGACCGACGTGCTGGCCCGCATCGGCAGCACCATGTGCTTTGCCGAACGTGTGTCCGCCGGCAATCAGCGCAACGGTCTCCTCGTCGTTCATCGCCATGCGGCGGAACGTTTCACGAATGTCCCTGGCCGCGGCGAGCGGATCCGGGTTGCCGTTCGGCCCCTGCGGGTTCACGTAAATCAGGCCCATTTGGACGGCGCCGAGAGGCTCCTGGAGCTGCCTGTCGCCGCTGTAGCGCTTGTCGTCAAGCCACGTTTCCTCAGGCCCCCAGTTAGTCTCGTCGGCCTCCCAGACATCTTCGCGCCCGCCACCGAATCCGAAGGTCTTGAATCCCATCGACTCGAGGGCACAGTTGCCGGCAAAGATCATCAGGTCGGCCCACGAGATTTTCCGGCCGTACTTCTGCTTGATCGGCCAGAGCAACCGGCGCGCCTTGTCGAGGTTCGCGTTGTCGGGCCAGCTGCCGAGGGGTGCGAACCGTTGGTAGCCGGAGCCTCCTCCGCCGCGGCCGTCGCTGATGCGGTACGTGCCTGCACTATGCCACGTCATCCGGATGAAGAGCGGGCCATAGTGACCGTAGTCGGCCGGCCACCAGTCTTGCGACGTCGTCATCACCTGATCGATGTCCTTCCTCAGGGCATCCAAATCGAGTGTCTTGAACTCCGCAGCGTAGCTGAAATCGTTGCCCATAGGGTCTGACAGGGGGGAGTTCTGGCGGAGAACCTTCAGGTTCAACGCATTCGGCCACCATCCTTGGTTCGCCATTGCCATTTCGTTTCTCCTTCTGACTATTTGCTGAACGCAGTGCAACGCCATTCGGAACCGAGTTTGATTCAGAATGACTTATCGCCTAATTATGACAAGGGTAATGTCCCTTCAAGTGTGTGAGCACCGGGCAAGAGCCGTAGACCTCAGTATGTTGCCTGGTGAAGCGGAACCCCCGCTGTGCTGCCGCTGCGACGATCGACATCTCCGGCTTTTGGCTTTTGATGTCGTCCAGCCGGGCCACACCCTAGACACCGAGAATGGTCGTGGCGGTCATTCCGTCCGTCGTACCGGCTTGCCCCGTCCCCGAAGGAGGGCGCCGGCACCTCGCCCTGCTTGGCCAACGCAGCGAGGGCATCGTGCGCGCTGCCGCAAGACAAGCGAAGCATGCGGCGCCTGACGCGCTGATAATCTGCCCGGCTATTGGATGGTCGCGGGCCACGCACCACTTCGAGCACTGCCTCCCGCTGGGGCGTCAACGGCAGTTGCCGTTCCATTGTGGCACCGTCTAACAACCCGTCCCTCTAGGGCCCGTCCACAACTGGATCTGCCAGGCTACTCTGTAGGAACGGGTTATCTTGCGACGGTAGGATAGTTCCAATACTACGGAGTGTCAAGGGGGTCCACTTTGAAAGTTCAAGGTTCTAAGCGCTGGGTTTGGGGACCCGGTGGCCGTCACCCGGCGTGGGCGGCAGTTCCCCTGTAGCGGCGAGGCATGCGTCGCCCGTCCTCCATCCTACCTACCCGAACCGCCAGCGGGTGGCTGATTCCGGGAAGTCGTGCTCCCGCCACGCCAGGGCAGTCTTGAGCCGCACCCGGTACACCGGCGCCGTTCCGGACGAAAGGCCCGGCGTGATACCGTACTTCTGGTGATACGCCGCCACGAACTGGTCCAACACCGCCGCCCCCGTCACCACCTCCTCGGCCCCCTCCAGCATCACGGCGTCGTCGCCGCTCTCCAGATGCACCGCCACGGACGGGATGGCCGCCAAGTTCCTGCCCTTGGCCGACGCGGCGTCGGTGCAGAAGTGCAGGGCGCCCTCGAACCAGAGGCCCCACACCGGCGCTGCATGGGGCCGGCCGCCGGGCCGCGTGGTGCATACCCAGTAGTTGCGGGCGGCGACGAGCCGGTCGACCACCTCCGGCCATGGCACCATCGCTCCGGTCAGTTCGCTGGCGATGCCGTACGAGGCCGGCATCGCCAGCCGTTCAGCTTGAGGATCCATTCAGCGCGCTCCGATGCAAAAAAATCCCCCGATGTGCACGGATTCTCACCGATGACTGCCACCAGCCAGCCCAGTTCCGTGCCCGCCGCTCCCGGATTGTACACTATGGTTTTGACTTGGCCCAATGGATTGGGCTACACGGGGATCTGTTCAGACATCAGGGGCTGCTGCTCGTTCGCTCCCCCCCACCCCCCTAGTCTAGAAAAGAGAGGTTGTTGTTTCTGGGGGAACACCCATAGGGGTGGGCAGGTTTCTGGTGGGGCAACCTCGACGGCTGTACTTCCCCCCCACCCACCCATTTCGTTTGTGTGTGGGGACACCCCACACCCCGGCAGAGGGG
>SHYD01000096.1 GCA_009692945.1 Dehalococcoidia bacterium
ATGCGCTCTACCTGGTGTTCAAGCTGGTGAACCGGCTGGGGCAGAACTGGCGGGCCTTAAATGGTGCTCGCACGGTCATGACCCTGGTTCTTGCCGGACGAAGGTTCGTGGACGGGATCCTTCAAACAGAGGAGGTAAACACCAAAGCCGCGGCCTGATCAGACGACGATCCTGGAAGGGTATTTACACAAGATTTGACGAGAGCTCCAACGAAGGCAACGGGGCGGATGGTGGCACCCTCTTTCAGTTCCAAATCTCGCTCTCCAAACTGTGGCCTGTAGCAATCACTGTCTACTGGGCGACCGAGAATGGCACCGCAATGGCAGGGGACTACAGCGACCGGGAATTAGGGACCGCCGACTATCCAGGGCTCAGCGGCAGTGTTACTTTTGGCGCTAATTCGCCCAGCCCCCAGTTGGTCACCATTGACGGGTATCACGACTCGTTCCCTGAACCCAGCGAAACCTTCAGGGTCGTTTTGAGCAACCCCACCGGCGGCGCCATGTTGCGGAAGAGCATCGGCGTGGGGACGATCGTCAACGATGACTGAGATACTGCGCCATTAACGCTTGAGCAGGAGGCGCATGCCTTTCTCAGTGAGTGCATCGGATGCCTCCGGCGACGTGGCGCCGCCAGCTGGATGCGGACTATCAACCCGTTGGAATGCCCCCCTTCGCGGCCCTCCCCCGGTTCGTTCGGCTCTCATGCGCCGGGCGGGCTGCGGGGGGACGGGCCAGCCTGGGGGCGCTGGGATCCCGGATGGCTGGGGTGGTGCGATGGTCGCCCTGAGGCGGTGCCCCAGGCTGGTATGGCCTGGGCCTTTGGCCCTTCCCCCCAACCCCTTTTGCGGCGATTCGCGGCATCGGGCCGGCTACCGACGTTCCCTGGGGCGATGCCCCAGGCTGGTATAGCCCGGGCCTTGGGCCCTCCCCCCTCTCCCCCGGGCCGTGGGCGCTAGCGGAATCCTAGCGCCCACGGCCCGCTCCATACCAGCCTGGGGCATTGCCCCAGGATCTATTCGGCGAGCTGAAGGCCCGCCACATCATCGGCCTCGGTGCCCTACGGGACCAGCAACAGCTTTTACCGACGGTCTTGCGGCCCTTCAGGTCGGTGTGGGCGCGGGCGGCCTGGGCCAGGGGGTACTAGCAGCCCGCGACTGCCGCATTGGGGTGGCGCCACCGCTCGTGGTGAGCCCAGTCGAACCACGGCTCACCCTTCGACAAGCTCAGGATGAGCGGTGCGGTGGTGAATCCACATAACCTGTCACCTACCACCAGAGGACCAGAGTACTGCCCTCCCCCTCCTCGAGTCCGTCGGCACCCGGCATATGGTAGCCTGTAGGGCATGATGAAAACGACGGTGTACCTGCCCGATGACCTGAAGGCCGCGCTTGCGAGAGCGGCTACCGAGACCGGTCGGAGCGAGGCTGAACTGATACGCGAGGGGATCCGGCTGGCACTGGAGCGCTGCGGGCACCCGGAGCCGACGATTCCGATTCTCGTCAGCGCCAGCCCGGATTTTGCGGAGCGCGTCGACGAGCATCTTGCGGGATTCGGCCAGGAGTGATTCTTGTCGATACCAGCGGGGTGCTGGCGGCGGTGGACCCCAGGCAGGCGCACCACGCCGCCGCGGCGCGCGTCTTGCGCGCACCGCAGCGGCGCATCCTGTCCCCGTTCGTGCTCGCCGAGCTCGACTACCTCATCTTGACGCATGGCGGACAGGCTGAGGCGCTCAAATTGCTGGAGGACGTTGCTCGGGGGGTGTACGAACTCGCCGCGTTCACCGCGACAGATGTCGCAGCGGCCATCGGCATCCTCGGCCGCTATGACGGGCTCCGTCTTGGCCTAGCAGACAGTTCGGTGATGGTGCTGGCCGAGCGGTACCGTTGCCTGGATCTCCTCACGCTGGATCAGCGGCACTTCCGCGCCGTCATTGGGCCGGGCGGCGCGCCCTTTCGTCTCCTGCCTTTCGATACTGTCTGAGGGGGGCCGGAGCGGGAGGGCCACATTGGTGAAGCCCTGGGGCGGCGCCCATAGGAGTCGGCCGGTTTCTCCTCGGACAACCTCCAAGGCAGTACTCCCTACCCACCCACCCACCCATTTCGTTTGTGTGTGGGGACACCCCACACCCCGGCAGAAGGGGCTGCGCCCCTCTGCACACCCCCCGGCCTGGAACCCCTGTCCAGGCATGGATTCAAAAGGTGCCCACTCCTATGGGTGATGCCCCAGGCTGGGCTAGCCTGGGCCTTTGGCCCTCTCCCCGCCCGCATTTGGGCCGAGGATTCCGGCATCGAGTCGGTCGCCCTGCCGCGGCCTTCGCGCTCGTCGCCCAGCCGTTGGCGCCAGCGGGATCCTAGCGCCAACGGCGCGTACCATACCAGCCTGGGGCTACGCCCCAGGAACCATTCGGCGGGCCCCTGAGGGCTGAAGGCCCGCCCAATGATCCGCCTCGCGGTGGGCTTCCGTCACGGGATGAGCAGCAGCTTGCCGACCGTCTTGCGGCCCTGCAGGTCGGTGTGGGCGCGGGCGGCCTGGGCCAGGGGGTAATCGGTGGAGCGGACCTTGAGCTTGCCGGCCTGAACCCATCCCAGGAGTTCGTTGCTGCGCCGCAGCCACTCCTCCCGGGTGCCGGTGTAGTGGCCCATGCCAGTGCGGGTCACGTAGCCGCCGACGCGGGCGAGGGCGGCGATGTCGAAGGCTTCCACCGCTCCGCTGGCGGAGCCGAACACCGCGATCACACCGCGGGAGCCGAGGCAGTTCACGTCCTTAAGGAAGGTCGCCTTCCCCACCGAGTCGAAGATCGCGCTCACCCCCGCGCCGTTGGTCGACTTCTTGATCACCTCGTCGAAGTCGCTGGTGGAGTAGTTGATCACCTCATCGGCGCCGGCACTGCGGGCCGCTTCGACCTTGTCGTCGCTGCCGACGGTGGCGAAGACATGGGCGCCGGCGTTCTTGGCCATCTGAATGAGCAGCAGCCCCACGCCGCCCGCTCCGGCGTGCACCAGCACGCGGTCTCCCGCCTTCATCTGGCAGGCGCCGAAGGCCATGGCGTGGGCGGTGAGCCCCTGCAACATGACGGCGGCTCCGGTCTTGGGGTCCATGCCCTGGGGCAGCTTGACGACGCGTGCGACCGGTGCGGCCACCTTCTCGGCATAGCAGCCGGGCGCGCCCTGGCAGGCCACCACGTCGCCGGCCTTGAACTCAGTCACCCCCTCGCCCACGGCGGCGATGGTGCCGGCGCCCTCGTTGCCCGGCGTCAGCGGCAGGCTGGCCGCCGCCGCGCCGCGGCGGGCGCCGACGTCGGCGTAGTTGATCCCCGCGGCGGTGAGGTTGATGAGCACCTGACCCGGTCCGACGACCGGGTCGGCCACATCCTCGTACTGCAGCACGTCGGGCTCACCTGCCTGATGGATACGGATCGCTTTCATGATCGGCCTCCTACAATGGTTGTTTGACGCGCTCAGTATAGGCGCGGAGAACGAACGGGCGCTGGCGGGGGGGGCCTTCGGCGAAGACTCAGGGGGACGGCGGCCAGCGCGGCAGGGTCAGGTCGCTCTCCGGGTGGTCCTCGAAGACGACTTCGACCTCCATCCCGATGCGAATCTCAGGGTAGGGGCAGTCCACCAGGTTGCCCACCATTCGCACATCTGACGCACCGGCAAGCGCCACCAGAACGACGTTGTCCGGGACACGGTCTCTCAGCGCGGGGTGGCTGGGATACACGACGTTCATGTGGCTGTAGACAACGCCCCGGTCGCTCACGGGCTCCCAGACTGAATTGAACGACAGGCAGTGGTGGCAGATCGCCTCGGGCGGGTGGCGGAACGCGCCACAGTCGGAACAACGCTGCACGGTGAGCTCGTGCCAGCGGCACGCCTCCCAGAATGGGGCATCGACGCCGTCCGGCTGGGGCGCCGGCAACGGCATGCCCTCGGGGAAGAACGGGTCCGGCATTGGCTACCTCCTCAGGATCAGCGAACTGACGGGCGCCACGCCCGGTCCGCTGGCGACGAGGCAGATCTCGGCTCCTTCCACCTGGCAGGTGGACGTGCCGCGGACCTGGCGCACCGCCTCGTTGATCAACTCGAACCCGTGGGGGTACGCTTCCGCCAGGTTCCCGCCGCTGGTGTTGATGGGCAGGGCGCCGTCCGGCCACTCCAGCCGTCCGCCCTCGACATACGCGCCGCCTTCGCCCTTCTTGCAGAAGCCGTAGTCCTCCAGGCTCATGCTGGTGGGGCAGGAAGTCCGCCGACTCCAGCAGGCGGCAGAGGTTTTCGAAAAACCAAGGCTCCAGGCAGCCCACACTGAGATAGCGGCCGTCCTTCGTCAGATAGGACTGGTAATACGGCACGGCGCCGGTGAGGCGCGTCTCCCCGGGAAGCGGCGCCTCGCCTGTGGCGAAGTACTCCGAGAAGGCCGTCGCCATCAGCGCCACCACGCCGTCTGACATCGCGACGTCGATCTGCTGGCCCTCGCCGGTGCGCTCCCGATGCAGCAGGGCGACCAGCACCCCGATCGCCGCCTGCATTCCTCCGCCCGCGAAGTCCGCCAGCAGGTTGCCGGGGATCGCCGGTGGGCCGCCGGGGTGGCCCGTGATCCCGAGCGCTCCACCGAGGGCGATGTAGTTGATATCGTGCCCGGGCAGGCTCCGGTAAGGGCCGGTCTGCCCGAACCCCGAGAGCGAACAGTAGATAATGCGTGGGTTGATCGACCGAAGGGTCTCGTAGTCCACCCCCAGCCGTTGCACCACGCCCGGGCGGAAGCCCTCGACGACGGCGTCTGCCCCCTCGCAGAGCCGGTGGAAGATATCCCGTGCCTCGCCGTTCTTGAGGTTGAGTGCGATGCTTCGTTTGTTGCGACCCAACACGTCGTGCGCGGCGCGCTGTTCCTCCTCGGCGGGGTCCCTCGCATCCTCCCGCGCCCTGGAATGTGGCTCCTCGACCCGCAGAACGTCGGCGCCGAGGTCACCCAGTATCCAGGTGCAGTAGGGGCCTGGAGCCCGTAGCGTCAGGTCCAGCACCGTGTATCCCTGTAATGGCAGCAATGTGACGTCCGTTCTCGACCGCCTGACCGGTCCCCGGGCGCCGGTGGGCCCTGGGCTGGATGCGTACCATGAACCTGCCGCCGGACGGTCCGGCGGTCAGGCCGGGGCGAAGGCAAGGATGAGTTCAGACTCAGGGCCGGCCGCATGAGCCACGCCCCCCACCCCAGAAAAAAGAGAAGAATTCTCTGTGGGGGGGGCACCCCCACGCCCCCGGCAGAGGGCTGCCGCCCTCGTGGCATTCCCGCTCTTGAGCCCGATAGCGCCTCAATTCGGCTGTGAAAAGGCGGTGGCTCACAAGGAACCGATATCTCCTCCAGGGGTGTCCAGCGGGTCTCCTGCTGGCGGGGAGTGTGAGGGGTGTACCCTCACCATCCATCTCTTTATTTCTCCTGCGGCGGGGAGGGGGTCAAGGGGTGCGCCCGGTCCGCCA
>SHYD01000097.1 GCA_009692945.1 Dehalococcoidia bacterium
GCCCGTTCCAGGGCGATGACCCGCACCTGGAGAAGTCGGGCCTGTTTCTGCACCTCAACACCAACAAGCAGTCGGTCACCCTCAACCTGAAGAGCCGGGCGGGGCGTGGCATCTTGCTGGACTTGGTGAGGAGTGCCGACATCTTGGTGGAGAGCTTCTCGCCGGGGGTCATGGATCGTTTGGGGCTGGGGTACGGCGTGTTGAGCACGGTGAACCCGGCGCTGGTGATGACCTCCATCTCGAACTTCGGCCAGACCGGCCCCTACCGCGACTGCAAGATGACCGAGCTGATCTTGTACGCGATGGGCGGCACCATGCACGCCACCGGTACCGCCGACCGGGAGCCGGTGAAGCTGGGTGTGACCGTGGAACAGTTTTTCTGCGGGGCGGTTTGCGCCAGCGCCACCATGGGTGCACATCTCGGCGCATTGGTGGATGGCGTGGGCCAGCATCTGGACCTGGCGTTGTTCGAGCTGCAGGTGGGAAACCAGGACCGCGGTGTTCAGGCCAACACTACCTATCAGTACAACGGCAACGAGCCTAAGCGGAATGTGCCCGGATCGGGACGGAATCTGATGCCTGTGGGTATTTACCCCACCGGCGACGGTTATGTGCACTTCATGACGCTGAATCCCGACTATTGGGAGCGCGTCTGCCACATGATCGAGCGTCCCGACCTCGTCAATGACCCCTATTTCACCAAACGAGAGAACTTCTTCGGCAATCCCGCGGTGAAGGCAGAGTTCGAGGGCGTTCTGTACGAGTGGTTGCTGCCCCGTACCAAGCGAGAGGTGATGGAGGCGTCGCAAGCCGTCGGTTACCCGTGCGGCGCGCTGCAGTCGATGGCCGACGTGTTCGCCGACGGCCATTTTGCTTCGCACCACTACTTCGTCGAGGTAGATCATCCAGTGACCGGCCCGTTGCGGTACCCCGGCGCCCCCTTCGTGATGAGCGAGACGCCATGGCGGGCAGGCCGTGCGCCGCTGCTCGGCGAGCATACTGCCGCCGTGTTGGCTGAACTGGGCTACTCGGCCGAGGATGTCGCGACACTGCGTAGCGGCGGGGCGCTGTGAGCTACCCCAACTACCGGTTACCGCTCCAGGGCCTGCGCGTCATCGATATGACGGTGGTGTGGGCGGGGCCTTTCACGACGGTGCTGTTGAGCGACATGGGAGCTGAACTCATCCGGGTCGAGTCGCTTGAGTTCCCGGACTACAACACCCGCGGTCAGGCCATCGTGCCCGACGCCACCCAGGGGAGCGGCGGCTCGTACCCCGATAACGTGGCGGGCGACAGGCCCTGGAATCGCAACAGCAACTTCAACACCACCGGCCGCAACAAGAAAAGCGTGACCATAGACATCACGCGCCCGGAGGGGAGGGCTGCTTTTCTCCGTCTGGTTCAGGCGTGCGACATGTTCGTCGAGAACAACTCCGCCGGCGTCATCGACAAGCTGGGCATCACCTGGGACGTGCTCTCGCAAGTGAACCCGCGCCTCATCATGATCTCGATGTCTGGGTTTGGCCACAGTGGTCCATACAAGGACTACCGGGCTTTCGGCGCGAACATGGAGGCCATCGTGGGCCATACCCTGCTCCGCGGCTATCCCGACCGTGACGCTACGGACACCAGCCCCGTGTTTCTGGCCGACGCCGCCGGCGGCTCCGTGGGCGCATTTGCCATGATGGCTGCGCTGCGGCACCGCAACCGCACCGGCAGGGGCCAGTATATCGATATGTCGCAAGCCGAGAACATCGGCCACTTCCTCTCCCAAGCGGTGATGGACTACTCGATGAACCAGCGGGTGCAGGGCACGCTTGGGAACCGCGATCCGGTGTGGGCGCCCCAGGGCGTGTACCGCTGTGCGGGAACCGACGACTGGCTGGCGATCTCGGTGCGGGATGACGCCGAGTTCGCCGCCCTCTGCCAGCAGATGGGCCAACCAGAGCTTGCTACCGAGGAGCGGTTTGCGGGTAGCTTGCAGCGCCAGCGGAATCACGACACGCTGGATGAGCTGATTGGCGCCTGGACGGCCGGCAAAGACCGTAACGTGCTGTTCCGCCAGCTTCAGGGGGCGGGTGTGCCGGCGGGTCCCGTCTACCCTGCCTCCGGCGTGTTCGGCGATGAGCATTTGCGTGCCCGAGACATGTGGCAGCACGTGACCCTGCCTGATGCCGGCGCCCATTGGTACCTCAAGCCCACCGCTGGGCACATGTCGCGTACACCATTGGCGATCTGGGAACCCGCCCCCAATATGGGAGCTGATAACGAGTACGTGTACAAACAAGTGATGGGTTTCACCGATGCCGAGTACGAAGTTATGGTGGAAGCTGGCCACGTTGGGACGGAGTACACGGTGGCCCGCAAGGCGAGGGAGGCGCGGGAGGCAGCTGCAGGCCGGGGCGGGGGTGGGTAGGGGGTTCAGCATTCCCCTCCCTGCCTAGGGAGGGGTGAGGGGAGGGTCGAACGCCCGGCTCGATGACGCAAATGGGATGCACGATGCAGAGAAGTCTAGGAGAAACAACCATGAGTCTGCGGGGCAAAGCCGCGATCGTCGGCATTGGGGAGACTCCCCACAAACGAGACTGGCCGGGGCGCACCATGTACGGGCTTTGTGCCGAGGTGGCGGCTCAAGCCATCAAAGACGCCGGCCTGAAGCGCGAGGATATCGACGGCCTGATCACCTTTGGCAGCAACGTTTACCCGTCCACCATGGCGGAATACACCGGCATCAGGCCGATCCACTTCGCCAGCCAGGTCGGCCTCATGGGCTCCACCTCTGGGGTGGCGCTGACGGTAGCCGCAGGCATGGTGGCGGCTGGTGTGGCCAACTACATCCTCTTCGTGGCGGGAGGCGCCCGCGATAAGGACAACCCCGAGGCCTCAGATCGGCCGTCCCAGGTGGCCGGGGCGATGTCGGAGTTCATTACACCGTTCGGTCCCGCCGCCGGCGCCAACACCAACTACGGCATGATGTACAGCCGCCACATGTACCAGTACGGCAGCAAGCCGGAGCAGTTCGCCAAGTTTGCGGTGAACCAGCGTTTCAACGCCGCCAAGAACCCGCTGGCCGCAATGCGCGATCCCATCACGGTGGACGACGTGCTGAACTCTCGTTATGTGAACGAACCGCTGCACCTGTTGGAGTGCGTGATGCCGGTCGCTGGGGCGATCGCATTCATCGTGACCACCCCGGAGCGGGCCCGCACCTTGCGGCAGCCGCCCGTGTACCTGCTGGGGACCGGCATCGCCCAGGGGGTGGAGCAGAGCTGGCTGACCCCCGACTTCTGCACCACCCCGACGGCCATTTCGGCTCCGCGTGCGTTGGAGATGGCCGGGTATGGCATCAAGGACATGCAGTTCGCTGAGTTCTACGACTGCTACACCATCCTCGTCGGCGCGTGCCTGGAGGATGCCGGGGTGTGCCCCAAGGGCGAGATCGGCAACTGGATCGACGCTACCGACACCACGTATAAGGGTAGTTTCCCCGTGAACACCGATGGCGGCCAGCTATCGGCCGGCCAGCTTAACGGTACCGGCGCCAGCGGTTGCCAGCAGCTGGTGGAGTCGGTGCGGCAACTCCGCGGTGAGGCCGGAGAATGCCAGGTGGCGAAGCACGACCTGTGCATAGCCAACTTCAACGGCGGATCGCCCTCGAACGAATGCACCGTGGTGCTCGGTACCGCGGCAGCACTGTAAACAGGAGCCCAGAAGCATCATGACAACCCCGAACCGCCCGGCTCCTAGCAAACCGCTGCCCCGGCCAGCGAACAAAGCACTCAGCAAGCCCTTCTGGGACGCGGCGAAGCGCCATGAACTGGTGATGCAGCGCTGCAACGCCTGTAGCGGCTGGATCTTCTACCCACGCGAACAGTGCCCTGTGTGTTTCTCCCAAGACCTCGGCTGGGCTCCCGTGAGCGGGCGCGGCCGGGTGTACGCCTTCACCATCGTGCACCAGCCCGGCAACCCGGCATTTGCAGGCGACTCGCCCTACGTGTTCGCCACCATCCAACTGGATGAAGGCGTGCGGGTGGTGTCCAACGTGGTGGGTATCGACCCGCATCAGGTGAAGGTCGACATGCCCGTGGTCGCCACGTACGACGACGTGTCCCCTGAATGGACGCTCGTGAAGTTCCAGCCCACAGCATCGTAGTCCCGCCGAGTGCGGCCAGAACAGGCGGCGGGACTACGATGCTGCCTGTTTCCTGTTGGTGGCAGGATTGCGTTCGACGTCTGCCGTATCCTGAACGCGTAAGGCGCACCGCCCAGGCGAGCACACAGCGTTGCACCAAGGTTGAGGCATGGCACCAGCGACAGACACCTCCTCGCCGCTCAAGATTTCCGACCTAAGCCGGCTCAGTGGGGTCCCATCCGAGACTATCAAGTTCTATGTGCGTGAGGGGTTGCTGCCGCCGGGCGAGAGCCTGCGCGCCAACAAGACGGTGTACACGCCGGACCACGTGCGCCGGCTGGCGTTAGTACGGGCCATGCGGGAGATTGGCGGCCTGGGCATCGCCTCCATTCGGCGCATCCTGGAGGCCTTTGACCAGGGCGCCGATGACCCACGCATCGCCTTTCATATGGCCTTTGATGCGCTGAGCCCACTGGCGAATGAACCGGCCGCGCCACTGACGCCCCCGGGCGGAGACCGCCGCCTGCGGGACGACACCGACGCCATGCTCGGCGCCGCCGGGTGGGACTTCGGCGAACGCTTCCCCGCCGCTGAGCTGGAGTTGGTGGATGCGCTGGCGAGCGTGCGCGAACATCTGTACCCTGACCTGGCTCCCGCTGAGCTGCTGCCGCTGACCAAGGCGGTCCACGCTCTCACCGATCTGGAGATGCGCTGGCGGCCCCTGAACCGCGACACCGCGGTCGAGGAGCTTCAGCTCACGTTCCTCAAGACCATTCTGTTCGAGCGGGTGTTCGTGGCGCTGCGCCGGCTCGCGCGGGAGTCCATCCGCGACCAGATACTGCAGGCACAGGGGCGGGTCCGGCCCCATGCTGATGCCGGTGGTGGCGGCAGTTGACCGATGGGTGCGGCCGCACTCTCCTTGACAATAGTGCGGCGCCTTCCTAGTATCGGCGCAACTGACAGCACAACTATCAGTGGGTTCAGTCGGGCGCAACAGGGGAGCGAATGCGAAACTCAGGGTCCGGACTCCAGCGAGCATGGTGGCTTGTGCTCACAGCAACCTTCAGTACACTCCTGGTTGCCGGTTGCGCTTCGTCGTCGGCACCGACCACCGAGGGGAGCGGCCCGGGTGCCGGTGACGGACCGGTGCAACCGAAGGTGAACCGCATAGTGTGGGGCTTGAAGGCGCCGACGCTCGAGGGCTCGAACATCCGCATGGTGTGCTGCTTCGACAGCTTCCAATACCGTCCCAGCCACGAAGATTTGATTGCCATGGACTCGGCGACGGGGGCCTATGTACCCGGCCTAGCCACCGAGTGG
>SHYD01000098.1 GCA_009692945.1 Dehalococcoidia bacterium
GCCCCTTCTGCCGGGGCGTGGGGTGTCCCCACACACCAACGGAATGGGTGGGTGGGTGGGAAGTACAGGCTTCGAGGTTGTCCGAGGAGAAACCTGCCCACTCCAATGGGGTGCCCCCAGGCCTCCGGCAGGGGGCGAAGCCCTCCTGCACTCGCGTTGATGGCTATGCGGGCGCTGAACATTGCGACGTCTTGGCGATGTCGCTGCCGGGCGCCTTCAGCGGGCTTTCAGGTTTTCCGCGACGACCCTCACGTTATGCCGGACCATCCCCAAATAGGTGTCCGCATCGCTGCCTTGCTCGCCGAGAGCATCCGAATAGAGGTCAGTGACGATACGGACACCCGCCTCATCGGCGATCCGCCGGGCCAGGCGGTCGTTCAGGATGGTCTCTGCGAACACGGCGGGCACTCTGTACGACTTTATCTCTCCGACGAGGCGCGCCAAGTCGGCGGCGGATGGTTCTCGTGCCGTGCTGCCTCCCGGGATAACGGTTCCCACCAGGCGAAACCCATACGCGTGCGCCAGGTAGCCGAAGGCCTCGTGGGAAGTCACCAGCAGCCGCCGCTCCTTGGGGATGGCCTGGAATTGCTGTTCTGCCCACCGGTGGAGATCATCCAGTTGCCGTCCGTAGTCGCCGGCGCGGGCCCGGTAGACCTCTGCCCCGTCAGGGTCCAGCTGCCCCAGCCGCGCCGCGATGACCGGCAAAACCTTCTTGACCCGCAGCGGGTCCTGCCAAAAGTGGGGGTCTTTCGGACCGTACTCATCCTTTTCTTTGTCCGCCTCGTCGTGGTCCGGCTGCCCCTGAAAGGGGACGGGGTCGACGTGGTCGCCCAGAGCGATGACCCTGCTGGGGTCCGCTGCAGCGTTCTTCAGGAGTTTGTCCATCCAGCCGGACTCGAGGTTCAGGCCGATGGTGAACACGAGGCCGGCTGCAGCCACCTGCGCGACATCCTTGGGCCCGGGCACGAAGCCATGAGGGTCGACCCGGTTGGGGACGAGGCTCACCACGCCGACGCGGTCTCCGGCAATCTGGCTCACCCAGTCGGCGATGATGGTGGTCGACGTCACCACCCTGATGGCTGCGTTGGGGCGTCGACCCGGCCGCTCCCCCCCATTGCAGGCGACCATGGTTGCAGCTAGCAGGAATGCCAGCGCAGCAATCAGGAAGTGACGGAGCAACCAACGGCGATCCAGGCTCATGCGGTCCTCGTTATTGATATATAGTATCATTACCTGCCAGCTACTCGGGCGGGATGCAGGCGGCAGGTGGATGGTGGTATGCTATCAACGCTCTCAAAACCTGTCAAGCCGCGGGCATTAATTGAGAATCAGTATCAAATAGTGAGGGTTGATGGTGAGGGATGGCTGAAGGCATGGCATTAGACTCGACTCGCCCGTTGCTGGTCGATGGCGTTTCCGTCGAGTTCGGCGGCACCGTGGTCCTGCGGGATATCTCCTTCTCCGCCGAGCCCGGTCGCCTGACTGCGGTGGTTGGCCCGAACGGCGCCGGGAAGAGCACGCTGATGAATACGATCGTCGGCCTGGTGACGCCGAAGGCCGGCCGGGTCGAGGTTTTCGGGCGAGCGGTGGATCAGGTGCGCGGCAGGGTAGCCTACGTGCCGCAGCGCGAACGCGTCAACTGGCGTTTTCCGGTGACCGTTCACGAGGTGGTCCTCATGGGGCGGTGCAACCATATCGGCCTGCTGCGGCGGCCGGGGCGAGACGACCGGTTCGCGGTTGCCGGCGCCCTCGAACGTGTCGGCATGGCAGACTTTGCGGCCGCACCGATGGAGGAACTTTCCGGTGGGCAGCGCCAGCGGGTGTTCCTGGCCCGGGCGCTCGCCCAGGACGCGCAGTTGCTCCTGTTCGACGAGGCGTTGAGCGCCATCGATATCGGCGCCCAGGAGGCGATTTTTCGCATCCTGCGGGATGTCAGCGGTGAGGGGAAAACAGTGCTGCTCTCCACTCACGATCTGGCCGGGGTCGCCCGCCGCTGCGACATGTGCCTCTGCCTGAACTGCCACGTATGTGCCTATGGGCCGCCGTCCACCGTGCTGACCACCGAGCTGTTGCAGGAACTCTACGCCGCTCACGACCCGGCGCTGCTTCCCAGGCTGGCCGAATGGGGATGACTACCTGGGCGCACCTTTTCGCAGCAGCAGAGAGGAAGGGCCAGGAATCTTCAGAGCAGGTGTGCAGAGGGCGGCAGCCCTTTGCCGGGGGACTTGGGGGTGCCCCCGACAACAACATTCCTCCTATTTCTCCGGGGGTGGGGCGCCACAATTGACGAGCACCGCCCCTCCACGAAGACTCGCACCTTAGCCTGAGATCTTACGAATGGGAATGACCGAATGGACGCGCTAGTCGACTTCCTGATGGAGCCCTTCAGGCTCGGATTCATGGTCCGGGCGCTGTTCATTTCGGTGCTGGTCGGCATCCTCTGCCCGGTCATCGGCTGCTATGTGATCACCCGAAATCTCGCGTTCCTCTCCGATGCCATCGCCCACGCGGTGCTTCCCGGCATGGTCATCAGCCTGCTGTTGGGCCTGAACCCGTTGCTGGGCGCCATCCCGGCAGGCATCGCCGTTGCATTCTTGGTCGGCTCGGTGAGCCGCCGCACGGGGGTGGGAGAAGATACTGCCATCGGGTTGACCTACGTGGGGCTGTTCGCCGCGGGGGTGGTGCTCCTGAAACAGGCCCACGGGGTGACGGTGAATCTGGAGGACCTGCTGATCGGGCAGGTGCTAGCCGTGTCGTCCGAGGATGTGTTGACGACGCTGGCTCTGACCGGGGTGGTGTTTGGCACGCTCTACGCGTTCCACAAAGAACTCGTATTCACCAGTTTCGATCCCATCGGCGCCCGGGTGCTGGGAGTCAACACCGCAGCGATGGACAATCTGTTGCTGGCTCTGATCGCGGTGGTGGTGATCATCGCGCTCCAGACGGTCGGGGTGGTGCTGGTGGTTGCGATGATCGTGGCGCCTGCGGCCGCGGCGTCCCAGCTCACCAAACGGTTGACGTCCATGATGGGGTTGTCTGCCGCGTTTGGCGCCGGCACCGCGGTGGCCGGACTCTATTTTTCGTACTACCTCAACCTGCCTTCCGGCCCCGCGGTGACGCTGGTCGCGCTGGCGGTCTTTTTGAGCGCGAACCTCGCCCGCCGGGCGGTCGCCGGCTCGATCGCACCGCGGCCCTTTTAACGCGGCGCAATCCGTCAAAACCTTCCCGAACTTCGCACTTTGAACCTTGAACCTCCCATAACCTGTGCGAATCCATATGAACCTGGGGATCACCTCCTGAATCTCGGTACCCACTCAGACGCCCATGACCATGGGGACACCACCGGTTCATGAAAAGGCTAGGACGGCGACCTCCCCCTAAGATCACTCATGGCGGACCGGGCGCACCCCTTGACCCCCCCTTGACCCCCTCCCCGCCGGGAAAGGAATAAAGAGATGGAGTGTGAGGGGACGCCCCTCACACTCCCCACCAGCGGGGTGTGAGGCTGAAGCGCGACAACCGTCCCCGCAAGTCTGACCACTTCCCGCGGCCACCACTGATCTGCCGCTGCCGCCGATCTATGCCGTAGAATAGACGCCTGCGAACCCGGCGCGTAACCGGCCTTGGGAAGGGTTCCCGAGGCCTGAATCAGCGCCGCCTGGCCCAACCACCGCATTCTCGAGGAGGCCCCATGCCTGCACAGGAGATCTACGCCATCGGAACCCGCCCGCCCGTGGGCGAGGTGCCCCCCCTCATGCACGCGCAGGTGGTGCGCGCCGAGCGGTTCGGACGTCCCGCCGATGCCTTCCAGGTCGAGCAGGTGCGGGTCCCTTCGCTGAAGCCCAACGAAGTGCTGGTGTGCGTGATGGCCGCTGGCATCAACTACAACAACGTCTGGGCTGCGCTGGGGCAACCGCTGAACGTGGTCGACCTCCACAAGCGTGAGGACCCCAGCGAGGATTTCCACATCGGCGGGTCGGACGCCTCGGGCCTCGTGTACGGCGTGGGCGGAGAGGTCAATAATGTCCAGGTCGGCGACGCCGTCGTCGTCCACGCCGGGTATTGGGACGCCAGCGACCCCCACATCAAGGCGGGCGGAGATCCGGCGCTCAGCACATCGATGAAGGTGTGGGGCTACGAGACCAACTGGGGCAGCTTTGCCCAGTTCTGCAAGGTGCAGGACCACCAGTGCCTACCCAAGCCCGCCAACCTCACCTGGGAGCAGTCGGCCGCCTACATGCTGGTGGGCGCCACCGCCTACCGCATGCTCAACGGCTGGCCCGAGCACGCCGTGCGCCCCAACGACGTGGTGCTCATCTGGGGTGCCGCCGGCGGGCTGGGTTCGCTGGCTATTCAGATTACCAAGCACCTGGGCGGGATTCCGGTGGCGGTGGTGTCCAGTGACGAGCGGGGGGAGTATTGCAGACGACTGGGCGCAAGGGGATACATCAACCGCACCCAGTTCACCCACTGGGGCCTGCCGCCCGATTTCGACGATGCTGCAGCCTATGGGGCGTGGTTCCAGGGCGTGCGGGGGTTCGGCCGGGCGCTGTGGGACGCTCTGGGGGAGCGGCGCAACCCCCGCATCGTGTTCGAGCACACCGGGCAGGACACTATCCCGACCTCGATTTTCGTGTGCGACAACGGCGGCATGGTGGTCACCTGCGCCGGCACCACCGGCTACGCCGGGGTGGTGGATGTCCGCTATCTCTGGATGCGGCAGAAGCGCTTCCAAGGCTCCCACCTCAACAACGACGCGCAGGCCGCCGCCGTCAACGACCTGGTCGCCCAGGGCAAGATCGATCCCGCGGTGGGCGCCGTCTACCCCTTTGAAGCCATCGGCCAGAGCCACCAGATGATGCTCGACAACACCGCGCCCAGCGGCAAGATGGTGCACCTGGTCGGGGCCGCACGGGAGGGGCTGCGGGAGTAGTGCGCGCCCCCAAGAGGGCAAAGACCCTGGGGCGGGTGTGAAGCGACAACTCGTCTCCGCACGTCCCAACTGGTACCGGCCGGACAAAACCGCATCGGTAAGAGTTCACTGACTGTTTGAGGGGCGGCCAGGCGCAGGAGCGGGAGTGCATGAGGGCGGCAGCCTTCTGCCGGGGGAGTGGGGGTGTCCCCCACCTAGAATTCTCCTCTTTTTTCCTGGAGTGGGGGAGGGGTCGATCCCCCCCTGACCCTCCCTTGAAAATACGGCTTGGGCCTGCGGCAAGACGGACGAATCGTCTCATTTTCATGCCCGGTGGTGCGCCCCGGCGCATGGGCGACTGCTGTGGAAAGGCGGTGGCTTACCAGCAACAGCATCTCCTCCAGGGGTGTCCAGCGAGTCTCCCGCTGGCGGGGAGTGTGAGGGGTGTACCCTCACCATCCATCTCTTTATTTCTCCTCCGGCGGGGAGGGGTCAAGGGGCGTGCCCAGTCCGCCA
>SHYD01000029.1 GCA_009692945.1 Dehalococcoidia bacterium
CCAAAGCGACGTTGGTCGACCACTGGAGCGCCTTCATCCCCACCACCAGCGTCTCGGCGAGGATGAGGATGCCCCGCAGGAATGGGATGCGCCGCAGCCGTCCGGCGCTCCAGAAGAACACGGGTTCGATGCGGAGCGCAATGTCGCCCCGGGGCCGCCGCACGGCCACTGCGATGTGGGAGACGCCCCGCATGAGCACCCCTTCCATGACTGCCTGCCCGCCGTAGAACTGCCTGTCTGCCATGTGAGGACCTAACAAAAAGGGCTGAGTCGCAAGTCCTCAGCCCTTCCCTCGATTCGGTGAACGCTAGTCTTTGATGTTGAACCGGCGGCGGAACCGCTCGACCCGGCCTGCGGTATCGACCATACGCTGCTCCCCGGTGAAGAAGGGATGGCAGCGGCTGCACATCTCTACCTTGAGGGTTGGCTTGGTCGATCCCACCACGAAGGTGTTGCCACAGTTGCAGGTCACGGTCGCTTCCACGTATTCGGGATGGATCTTGGCTTTCACCGGTGTCAGGCCTCCACGCCGTAGACGCTGGCCTTGCGGCGGTCACGTCCGGTCGGCTCGAATTTCACTCTGCCGTCGACCAGGGCGAACAGGGTGTGGTCGCGCCCGACCCCGACGTTGGAGCCGGGGAGGATGCGCGTGCCCCGCTGACGCACCAGGATCGACCCGGCCGTCACCACCTGGCCATCGGAGCGCTTGACTCCAAGCCGCTGTGAATTGCTGTCCCGCCCGTTGCGGGAACTGCCCACGCCCTTTTTATGTGCCATGCGCCCGGTTCCTTTTTTTCTGACCTACGCCTGGATGCTCTTGATCTGAATGCGTGTGAAATGCTGACGGTGCCCCGTCTTGCGGCGGTAGCGCACCTTGCTCTTGTACTTGAACACGATGATCTTCTCGCCCTTGACCTCGCCGGCAACGTCCGCCACCACCTTGGCGCCCTCCAGATACGGGGCGCCCACGGTGATGCCGCTCTCGCCGCCGATCAGCAGCACTTTGTCGAGTTCTACGGTATCTCCGTCCGGAACCCCGAGCAACTCGACGTCCAACGTCAGGCCCTCGGTGACCCGGTACTGTTTTCCACCCGTTTCAACTATCGCGTAAATGGCCGTCACCTCAGTTGGACTAAGGGCGAGTATATCAGCCGGGCGCCTCAGGCGTCAAACAGCATGTGTGAGTTGTAAGAGTTCACTGTTGAGGGGTGGCCGGGCTCAGGAGTGGGAGTGCACGAGGGCGACAACCCTCTGCCGGGGGCGTGGAGGTGCCCCGATAGGAGTGGACACCTTTTCAGTTTGTGCCTGGGCGAGCTGTTCGAACACGGGGAGTGCAGAGGGGGCGAAGCCCCTTCTGCCGGGGTGTGGGGTGTCCCCACACTCAAACGGCATGGGTGGGTGGGTGGGAAGTACAGCCTTCGAGGTTGTCCGAGGAGAAACCTGCCCACTCCTATGGGGTGCCCCCCCACATAGAATTCTCCTCTTTTTTGGCTGGGGTGGGGGGCGTGGCTCATACCCCCGAACCCCTGACACTGAATAGATACTGTGAGTTGTGCGAGTTCAGACACCGACGACCACGGGGGGCACCACCGGGTCATGAAAAGCTGAAGGTTAACTGCCCCCAATAGCACCTCCCGCGTCGGTTCGCCCCCTCCCCAGAAGAGAAAGCAGAGGAAAAGTGAGGGGTACGCCCCTCACGCTCCCCGCCAGCGGGAGACCCGCTGGACACCCCTTCATAGCAGAGTTGAACGGCTGCCGGGCTCAGGAGCGGGAGTGCACGAGGGCGGTAGCCCTCTGCCGGGGAGTGGGGTGCCCCCACAGAGAATTCCCCTCTTTTTCTCTGGGAGTGGTGGGAGCCGCTTAGATCGCTGAACCCCTGACACTATATAGATACGGTCCCGGGGGTCCCTGGCAGGCTGTCGTATACCCGTCGCGCTCGGGAGACGGTGACGCCTGGCTCGGTTGTGAGAACCATCACAATATTGACAACACGTTCGCCAGCGCCGATACTCGGGCCGATCTCCCGAGGCCAGTACCACGGAGGTAACCAGGCGCGTCACCGTGATCTCCGCATCGAGATGGGGATTCGCTGCATGGCGGGGAAGATCGCAAATTCAACCGTTGCCAGCCGGCGTCGCCGGGCGCTGGCTTGAGGAGGGTTCGATGGGATCGTTTGTCGTGACGGGTGCAGGACTGGTGGGTTCCTGGGTGGCCCGGGAACTGACCGACATGGGTCACCAGGTGACGCTGTTTGACGTGGCGCCGCCGATGCAGGCGCTGAGCCACTGGGTCGACCTCGACCGGGTCAAACTGGTGCGGGGCGACCTGCAGAGCCTGCCAGAAATCATCAGCGTGATCCAGGAGGCCAAGCCCGAGGCGGTGCTGCACACCGCCAGCTTCCTGACCGCGGGGGTCCGGGAGCGGCCCTACGCCGGGGTGCAGGTCAACTTCATGGGTACCGTCAATGTGCTCGAGGCCGCCCGTATCTTCGGGGTGCCGCGGGTGGTGTTCTGCAGTTCGGGGACGGTGTACACCGGGATGCCCGGGGGGCTCTCCATGGGCAAGGACGAGGACTTCGCGATGAAGGTGGTCAGCCAGCGCCCGCGCGGCCTGTACGCCGTGTGCAAACTGGCCTGCGAGCATGTTGGCTACACCTATCACGACCTCTACGGCATGGAGTTCGTCGCCGTTCGTTTCGGCGGCGTTTATGGGCCCTGGCAGGGGGCCATGAGCGGGCTGCCCGGCCGGTTCGTCCGCAAGGCGGTGGAGCCGCTGATCCAGGGGCGAGTCGGCGAGTTCGACCGGGCCGGGATGCCCGGGGCAGCGTACGGTCAGGAGCGGGCCACCATCAACCTGGCCTACAGCCGGGATTGCGCTCACGGCGTGGTGCTGGGAGGCACCGTGAAGGGCGACGTGACCGGCAGCTACGACATCGCGTCCGGCGACGTGAGTATCTCCGACTTCGTGGCGGCGCTGAAGCAGGCCTTTCCCGGCGCCGAACTCACCGGGATACCCGACGTGGCGCCCATGCCCTCGCCACCGGCCGAGTTCACCTCGGCGAAACAGCGGCTGGGCTACGAACCCCAGTTCCCCATCGAGCGGGCGCTGGTGGATTACGCCTCCTGGGCCCGGCGCTGGCTGAACTGACCAGATGAAGGGTGGCTCGCTCCTGGGCGGCTTGGCAGGACGGGCCGGGCGCTTGAAGCGTTAGCTGCCTCGCCCCATACTGGCGCCGAAACCGAACCCGTGTCCATTGTTCAACCCAACCCGGATACAGTTGGCGGAACTGCTGCTGGCGCACCACCCCGACCGCCGCGCCGAGGCCATCGCCCACCTCGACTTCGCTATCGGCGAGTTCCGTGCGATGAAGATGACGCCGAGCCTGGAGCGGGCGTCGCGGGCCAAGGGGTTGGTGGGGGCGTAGGGCTTCGTGGCGCAGGGCGACGCATGCGTCGCCGCTACGGGACGGCAGTCCGTTGTCTATCCAGGATGATCTCCGGGCGAATGGAGGTAAAAAGGGGTGATCGCAAAGTCGATATTGGCACGAGAGCGTTGTAAGACAGAATCAAGATCGCACCGGGAGTAGGTCATGCCACTGTATCTCTACGAATTGTCGTATACAGCGGAGTCCATCGCAGCCCAGATCAAGAACCCGCAGGACCGGCTGGAGACGGCGGCCCGGCCAATCATCGAAGCGGCGGGGGGGAAGCTGTTGGGCGGCGGGTTCTGCTTCGGCGACAACGACCTCGTGATCCTGGTGGAGGCGCCCGATGACGAGAGCGTCGCCGCCGTGGCGATGGCGGTCGTGGCCGGCGGCGCGGTGAAGTCGGCCAGGACCACCAAGCTGCTGAGCGGCGCCCAGTGGGTGGCGGCGCTCAAAAAGGCGTCCTCACTCAGCGCCAACTACCGGCCGGCGCGCTAAGCTGTTGCAGCCCGGCTGGTCCGTTCAGGCATCCGATTGACCAGCCGGGCTGAGCTCCACTCGCCGTCGCCGGACGTACATCAGCCTGGCGAGGGATAATCGCCCAGCCACGTCACCAGTTGATGTCCTCGTACCGAGCGGAGGAACCGCTCATCGGCGGTGAGAACCGGAAGAGAAAGCCGCTCGGCCAGCGCCAGATATAGCGCGTCATAAAACGCGCAGCCGTGCCGATGGACGAGCGTTTGGGCGTCGAGCAGCAGGTCATCGTCGTCGAGTGTCCTGACGCCCATGGCAAGGAACGCTTCGATGGCTCGCCGGGCAACGGCCGGTTGTAGCCGGGGGCTGGGACCCCGGGCCGCGTTGGCAATGGCGGCGGGTACTTCGTACCGGATCAGATGTGGTGCGAAGAGGATGGTAGAGCCAAAGGTGAAGTTGCGCAGCAACTGCAGCGCCTTGTCCGCATTGTCCTCATAGCGCAGGTGCCATTTGGCGGCCACCGAGGCGTCAACGACGAACCCTCCACCGGCCTGGGTCATGTAGAATGCATCTCTGTCTTCCGTACCCGGCGCAGGTGCTGTGCAGTGGTCAGCGGGATGATATCACACTGCTCGCGCAGCGCCAGAATTTCCGCAGCTAGGGCCTGGCGTCGTTTCAACTCCTCGGCGCTCACGGGCGGCGACAGCGCACGCCAATCCGTCGTGGCCGCTTGTTTCCGTCGTTGAGCCGGACTGATCACCGCGGAGAGATCCTTTTTGGCTATCCTGATCTTGCGGGGTCCGACGCGATATGCCGGAAGTTTGCCCCCGGTCACCCAGCGCCAGACCGTGGCGATACTCACATCGAGCAGCTTGGCCGCTTCTGCCACGGTGTAATAGTCCCGCCCGTCGTTTTCAACCGTCAGCGTACTGTTCATTCATTGCAGATACTATCAATGTTCGCGTGCCGCATCAACGGCCCGTGATGAACGTATTTATTCAGTGTCAGGGGTTCGGGGGTATGAGCCACTCCCCCCACCCGGGGAAAAAGAGGAGAATTCTATGTGGGGGGCACACCACGCCCCCGGCAGAGGGCTGCCGCCCTCGTGCACTCCCACTTCTGAGCCTGGCAGTACCCTCAATTTTGAACTCATACTGATGAACCGTAACAGTTTACTGTTCGATGGACGAACTGCCACCCGGCCATCACGCCGGCCTCGACCAGCCCAACCCCCCGAGAAAAGAGAAGAGAATTTGTTCGTGGGGGCACGTCCCCCACGCCCGCTTTCCCAAGGGCGACCGCCCTTGGGAATCCCGCTTCCGGCTAAAATGCCCCTCACCCCTAATGATACAATGGGCGTGTTCGCCCGCCTTCCCGCCGCCGCTCGAAACGTAGCGCTGTTCCCCTGAAGACCGAGGGTTTGCCCATGATCAGAGCCGCCATCATCGGCGCCACCGGCGTCGTCGGCCAGCAGTTCGTCGTTGCGCTGCAGCGGCACCCGTGGTTCACCATCAGCCTCCTGGCCGCCTCGGAGCGGTCGGCCGGCAAGAGCTATGCCGAGGCGCTCAAAGACCAGCGGGGCGCCTTCACCTGGTATTGCGATGAAACTCCCGACGCTGCGGCTCTGGCGATGCCGGTGCTCGACGCCTCCAGTCTCGACGGCACCGAGGCCGACGTGTATTTTTCCGGTCTCGAGACCGACGCCGCCCGTGAACTGGAGCCGGTGTTCGCCCGCCACGCGGTGGTGGTGAGCACCGCCCGCGCCTTTCGGGACGAGCCCGACGTGCCGGTGCTGATCCCCGGCGTGAACAGCGATCATGTCAAGCTGGTGGAGCGGCAGCGCAAGCAGCGGGGGTGGGACGGGTTCATCGTGACTCAGCCCAACTGCACCACCACCGGCCTCGTGATCACCTTGCGGCCCATCATGGACCGCTTCGGCATCGACCGCGTCATCATGACCTCGATGCAGGCGCTGTCCGGTGCGGGCCGGGCGGGTGGGGTGCTGGGGCTCGATATCCTGGACAACGTTATCCCCTACATCCCCAATGAGGAAGAGCGGGTCGAGATCGAGAGCAAGAAGATCCTCGGCTGCCTCGGCGAGGGTGCTATCGTCCACTCCGACTTCCGCATCAGTTCCACCTGCACCCGGGTCAACGTGACGGACGGCCACACCGAAACGGTGTCGCTCTCCACTCGCACCCCGTCCACGGTAGACGAGATCCGCCGGGCGATGTTGGAGTACGCCCCCATCCTGGCCAACCAGGGTCTCCCCTCGGCGCCGCAACGGATGATCACCGTCTCGGACGACCCCTTCCGGCCGCAGCCGCGGCGCGACCGCAACCAGGAGGACGGGATGTCGACCGTGGTGGGACGGCTGCGGGAAGACGCCGCGCTGGACAACGGGGTCAAGTACGTGCTGCTGTCCCACAACACCAAGATGGGCGCCGCCAAGGGCGCCGTGCTGATGGCGGAACTGCTGAAGCAGGAAGGGTTCCTCAATGCCCGCTGATACCTCTGAGCCCGCTGCTGCCACTGAGCCGCAGGGAGAGTCCGACGAAGCGCAGCAGGCGCTGCCGCCGGGGCGCCGCCGGGGACTGGTGGTCATCAACACCGGCAACGGCAAGGGCAAGACCACCGCGGCGCTGGGCGTGCTGTTCCGGGCTTGGGGCCGCGGCTGGCGGGTGGTGATGCTGCAGTTCATCAAGCAGACCACCAGCAACTACGGCGAGAACCGGGCCGCCCGCAAGCTCGGCATCGAGATGATCCCGCTGGGCGGCGGCTTCACCTGGCTCTCGAAGGACATCGAAAAGGACAAGGCCCTCGCCCGCCAGGGCTGGGAGCAGTGCAAAGAGAAGCTGGCTTCCCCCGATTACGACGTGGTGATCCTCGATGAGATCACCTATCCCGTCACCTACGGCTGGCTTCCGGTGGACGAGATCATCGACACCCTGAAGCGGCGGCCTCCCCACCAGCACGTGGTCATCACCGGCCGGGCGGCGGATGAGGCGCTGATCGAATACGCCGACCTGGTGACGGAGATGCGCGAGGTCAAGCACCCCTTCACGCAGGGGATCAAGGCGCAGCCCGGCATCGATTTCTGAATCTAGTTGGTCACCCCAACGAGGTCGTTGATGAACTTCTGGGTGTCTGTTTGCTTCTGGTAGGTGGACTCTCGCCCGCTGCTGTAGTACTTCACTCCCGCGGTCGGCGCCCCCACCTTGTTGAAGATATCCACGTCGGTTCGGGCGCTGTTGGAAGGGAGGTGCTTACAAATGGAAGTCTGGCCTTCCTTGGTCAGCAACCAGTTGACAAAGAGTTTGGTTGCGTTGGGATGGGGCGCTTTGTTGTACGCCAAAACGGACCAGCTGTAGATGGCGTCCACATCTGGGACATCCAGGTACCTCACGTGATCCGCCACGCCCTGTTCCTCGAAGGCGGTGAGGGTCGCCTGAGGCAACCCGTAGGCAATCGGGTTGCGCTTGCGCACGATGGCCTCCGCCAGCAGGCGGGACTCGCGGTGGAAGACGGGTTGTTGGTCGACCAGGAAGCGCTTGACCAAATCGTCGCCATTCGGGTACCTGTCCCGCACCGCACTCATCCCAATGTAGGTCGGGCCCAGGCGCACATCGGTGGCCACTATCTTGCCTTTCCACTTCGGATCCAGCAGATCTTGGAAGGTCTTGATCTCGTCAGGCTTCACGCTGGTGGTATCGATAGCGACATTGTGATACACGGTGTATTCCCACCCGAAGGCAATCTGCTTTTCGTTGTCCATGAAATGGCCATCGAACCCTTCGCGCCACACCTTGTTGTCCAGCACATCCGGCCGGAAAAGAAGCGGGCGGATGGGATCCCATACACCTTGCGACTTGTAGCGGGCAATCGCAGTGTTGGGCGGAATGATGAAGGCATCGAATGAGTAGATGCCGCCCTTGCGCTCCGCTTCCACTTTGGCACTCCAGACGCTGCCGGACGGCGCCGCCTCGTGTTCGACTGTTATTCCGAATGCGGCCTGGAAGTCGTCCAAGTTTCTGCGGTAGCCCACTCCGCCCAGGGTGAGGACGCTGATCTTCCCCTCTTTCTTCGCTGCCGCTATGAGCTGTTCCCATTCGCCTTCCCAAGCAGGCTTTGATGGCGCTGCCGGCGCTTGAGCGCCGGCAGCAGGGGCTGCTGGAACCGGCGCCGCGCTGGGGGCGCAAGCCGCGGCCACCACGCTGAGCGAGGTGGCGCCTACCCCGCGCAGGATACCCCGTCTGGTAGTCTTTAGCTCCTGATCCATGCTGTCCTCCCTTATTACTGGTGGCGCTTGCGGCGTCCGACCACCGTGCGTAGTGTCCACCATGGAAAGGCGGCCGAGCTTGATCCGGATGATCGCCTCGGGGACGCGCTCGATGCTTGCCTATTATCGTGAATTTGATTGAGAATGGATAGAACCGGCTGCTTTGTCAAGTTGAATGAGCTCGACGGCGGTCCGGGCGCTTCTACATGTCTGCGAGGATTACCATGCCCACGATCGATGCCGATGCCCACGTGGTGGAAACCGAGCACACCTGGGACTTCATTCCCAGGGAGGGGCAGAAGTACCGCCCGCTCATCGTGAAACCTCACGGGGAGGCCGACCGCGAGTATTGGATGGTGGATGGCAGGATTCGAGGGCTGGTCCGGCCGATCATCAACCCGCAGCAGTTCGAGGAGATGTCGCGCGTGGCGGGCCGTAATATGGCCACGCCGGAAGCGACGCGGGAGATGGAGAACCTCGATGCGCGCCTCGATCACCTGGACGAGTTAGGGATCGACGTGCAGGTGGTGTACCCCAGCATCTTCATCAGCCCCGTGGCCGACAAGCCGGAGTGGGACGTGGCCATCTGCCAGGGCTATAACCGCTGGCTGGCGGACCTTTGGAAGCGAGGGAAGAACCGTATCCGCTGGGTGTGTGTGCCCCCGCTGCTGGACATCGCAGCGGCCATCGAAGAGATGCGCTTTTCAAAGGAAAACGGCGCGTGTGCGGTGTTCATGCGCGGCATCGAAAAAGACCGGCTGCTTCACGATCCTTACCACTACCCCATCTTTGCTGAGGCGGAACGGTTGGACCTGGCCATCGGCGTCCACATCGCCCATGGCACGCCATGGCTGGACGATCTGTTGGATCGCAGCTTCGGCGGCTTCTGGCGGTTCCGAATGGCCACCATCGGTTCTTTCCACTCGGTGATTGGCACAGGGTTGCCGCAGCAGTTCCCCAAGCTGCGCATGGCTTTTGTGGAAGCGGCGGCGGGCTGGGTGCCCTACGTCTTGAAGGACCTGACCCGCCGGTTGGCGGCGCGGGGTCGCACCCTGCCGGAGAACCCGCTCAAGGAATACCGTCTGTATGTCACCTGCCAAACTGATGACGACCTTGAGTACGTCATGCAGTACAGCGGTGAGGACAACCTGGTGATCGGCACTGACTATGGCCACAGCGATCAGTCCACCGAAGTGGAGGCGCTGCGCAACCTCAAGGACAGCGGGCGCCTATCCGACACGCTTTACAACAAGATCGCGTACGAAAACGCCAAGCGCCTCTACGCCCTGTAGGCTCCGAGTAAACCGTTTACGCGTGCTGGCCCGGGGAGCGGCCGGCAACAGTTGGTTCTCCTGGGTGAGGCGTAACTGGTCAGTCGGCAACCTTCGCCGTTGCAAGCAGCCGAAACAACTCGTCGACGCTTGACGCCCGGTCGATTTGCCACAGCCAGCCGAGCAACGCCTCGGTTTCGGATGATGGGAGCACGCCGCCGGCCATGGTTCGCAGCTTGCCGCTGATCTCGTCGTCGCTCATGGGGTTGCGGGAGTGGCCACGAGGGTTCTCGATGTGCACCTCGAACCGTTCGTCACGGATTGTGGTGGCGGTGAAGTGCAGCACCGACTCCTTGGGCCACCGGGGCGTCATGGTGGGGTCCACCTCGACTCGGATCTTGTTCATGATTGGGCGCAACGCCGGGTCCCGCACCCGGTCCAATTCGAAATGGCGGAGGTCGATGAACCCTTCCCGCAGCGTGGTGGCCATGATGTAGGGGAGGCTGTGGTCGGCGGTCTCCCGAGTCTGAGGGTCCCACTTCTGGGGGGTCCCTGCCGACTCGTTCTTCGCGTGCTGGTAAGTGGTTACCAGCAGGTCCGACAGGTCCGCAAGGTCGATTTTGGTTCGCAGCTCCTTGGCGGCCCACACCGATGCCTGGGCGTTGAAGTCCAGGGGGAAGTACTTCAGGCTGGTGCCCTGCACCCGCTGGGCGTCCTCGATCCGGGCCGGGAAGGTGAGGGTGAAGGGGCCGGTGGCGGCCTCGAACAGGGCGTGCTTGCCCTCGAAGGGTTGGCCCGGCGCCGTCATGCCCTCGGCGGCCAACTGCGCTGCGATGGCACCGTTGCGGGCCGAGTTGGGGCCGGCGCAGCCCTTCCACATCGACAGTTCTCCCGCCCGGCTCTGCCGCAGCGCCGGGGCGTCCATCACCGAGAGCGATACGGCATGGCGCATCGTTTCGGCCGTGAGTCCGAACAGATGGCCGAGGGCGGCGGCGCAAGCCGGGCCCACGGCGAGACCTGAGTCCCATCCCCGCTCGCCCATGGGCGCGTCGTCTACGAAGGCCCCGAAGATCTCATAGCCGATGACCAGGCTGCGCAAGACGGTCTGCCCATCGGCTCCGGTGGCCGCGGCGCTGCCCAGCACGGCTCCCAGCAGGTCGCTGGGGTGGCCGCCGGGGTAGGTGTCGTTGTAATCAAGCTGCCGAATGGCGACGCCGTTGGCGAAAGCGGCCTGGTCGTGGCTCACCCGGTGCGGGCTGCCGAAGAGGCCGGCGCCGCGGTCCGAGGTGGCGTTCAGCGCCACCCGCCGTGCGATGCGGGCGGGTGGCGAGTTCAGGCCGCCGAGGCCGCAGGCGACGGCGTCCACCACCTTCTGCTTGGCGGAATGGACGAGGCCGGGCGGAAGGTCCGCCCGGCTGGTCATCAGGGCGAAGTTGACGATGGCCTCGGTGGTCTGGTCCATGGCCCCGTTACTTCCTGATCACAAAGCGCTTCTGCGCCGCATCCACGCCCATGTTAACTCCTCTATGAACAAGCGCTGTAGGCACGTCCCGTATTATCCTCGGACCAAGTTGCGGTTGCAAACTCGGACGATGGCTCGTAGACTCACCAGCGGCATACATCTCGGATGCTGCCGCGTGCCCTGATGAGGGTCACTCTTGTGGCAAAAAATGGGAGGTGTTTCATGGCGGTCTTGGTTCTCGGCGCCGGTATGGTGGGGTCGCAGGCGGCGCGGCAACTTCTCGACCGGGGCGAAACCCCGGTGCTGTTCGATATTGCCCCAAACATGGCGCACCTGGTCACCGTGTTCGACCCGGTGGAGGTCAAGGTGGTCCGGGGCGATATCCAGGAACTGGCGGAATTGGTCGATGTGATCCGGGCCAATAACATCGACCGGATAATCCACACCGCGGGGCTGCTGTTCGATGGCGTGCGGCAACGTCCCTACGCCGGCACGAAGATCAACATCGTGGGCACGCTGAACGTGCTGGAAGCGGCCAAGCTGACCGGAGTGAAGCGGGTGGTGCTGTGCAGCACCGGCTTCGTCTACGTCGCCGTCAGCAGCAACCCGGGTCAGCCCATCGATGAGGACATGACCATGCGAATGGTGAACGACCGCCCCCGGGCGTTCTATGCCATCAGCAAGCTGACCTCGGAGTATCTTGGGCTGAGCTACTGCGAGCAGTTTGGGGTCGACTTTGTGGGGGTGCGGTTCGGTGGCGTGTTTGGGCCGTGGAAGGGGTTCGTCTCCGGTCTGCCGGGCCGGTACGTCGATCAGTTCGCGGTGCCGGGCGCCCAGGGCAAACCTATTGTGCTTGACGACCCTTTCCTGCTCACCGGTGGCGGCGGGTCCTTCGTGTACGCCAAGGACGCCGCCAAGGGGACATTGCTGGCCTGTTTCGCCCCGGTGGAGCAGTTGAAGCACCGCATCTACAACATCACCATGGCCCGCAACTACCCCATCGAGGAGCAGCTCGCCATCGCCGCGCGGGTGTTCCCGGGCGTGCCGATCCAGATTGGTGATGCGGTGAAGGGCGCCATCGAGCAGTTTCGGATGGGGCGCCCACCCGCGATCGGGCGGGCCAGGGCAGAGTTGGGGTACGAGCCGGACTTCGAGTTGGAGCGGGCGCTCGCCGACTATGCGGTGTGGCTGAGGGAGTTCGGCGGGGGTTAGAGAGGCAGCCGCAGTCCGTTCATCGCCAGTTCCATGCGGCGCTGGTCGCGCTCGTTGAGAACCATCTGATCAACGTTCTGCATCACCGACTTGACCGCTGCCTCCAGCGCGGTGAAGGGGTTCCTGATCATCGTGAGTTGCATTTCGCCGCCCCCCTTGGTGTTGTTCACACCACTATCATCGTCGCCGGCGGCGCACGGTACGATGATGTGGATCACACGGGGGGCATGAAGTTGGGCACAGCAGGCGCTGATGTCAGCGGTTCTTGAAGGCGGGGCGCCGCTTTTCGGCGAACGCTGTGGGGCCTTCGATGCTGTCCTCCATGCCCACCAGGTTCTGTTCCAGGGCACGGGAGAAGGCGCGGGCGTTGGCCGGGTCCATAGACCAACCGCGGTAGATGATCTCCTTCAGGTTGCGCATGGACCGCGGCGCCAGGTAGAGGACGCGTTCCGCCCATTCCATTGCCTCGTCGAGCAGCTTCTCCTTGGGGACAACCCGGTTCACCCAGCCCATCTCGTAGGCTCGTTGCGCGCTGATGCGGCGGTCGCCCCACAGCACCAGTTCCAGGGCGTGCTGCAGGTGCATCTGGCGTGAGATGTCGTGCAGCCATCCGGCCCCCATGTTCCAGCGCACCTCGGCGATCCCCATCTCGGCATGCTCGGCGGCGATGCGGATGTCGCATTGCATGGCGATCATGAACCCGCCGGCGATGGCGTAGCCGTTGATGGCCCCGATGATGGGCTTCCAACAGTCGAGGGTTTCGCTGAGAGGGAAGATGGGCAGGCGGCGCACCGGGCGTGGCGGGATCAGCCCGCGCCGGATTTCTGAGGTCTCGACGAGGTCGTTGCCGGCGCAGAAGGCCTTGTCGCCGGCTCCGGTCAACACCATGACCCATGCATCATCGTCTTCTGCGAACCGCTCGAAGCTGGAGTAGAGCGCCTCCCGCAGCCCGCCGCCCAGGGCGTTCATCCGCTCGGGCCGGTTCATGGTCACCACCACGATGCGCCCGTTCTCTTTCGTCTCGTAGAGCAACACCGGACTGTCAGCCATTGGAGCCCCTTTCCTCGGAGCAGTGTGCAGCGGCCGACCGCCTTTGCTGGGGGGTGCCCCCAAGAACAACAACCCCTCAGGTCTGAACAATTACCGGCGGTATTCTAACACGGGAGGGCCATTTTGACTGTGCTAAACTAACCCCGAATCCCACAGCGAGCCTGCCACCCTATGCTTTCGATCCAAACGATCCGAGACCACCCGGACCTGGTGGCGGACGCGATGGCGCGTCGCCATACCGCGACGCCGCTCCCCGAGATCATTGCCCTTGATGAAGTGCGCCGCCGTGTCCTGCAGGACAGCGAGGCGCTGAAGGCCCGCCGCAACCAGGTGAGCCGCGACCTGGGACGGTTCAAGGACAAGGCCTCGGCCGAGTTCGCCCTGTTGCGGGCTGAAATGCGGGAAGTGGGCGATCGCGTTGATGTGTTGGAGAGGGAGCTGAATGCGACGGAGACGCGGCTCAACGAACTGTTGCTCCAACTCCCGAACCTGGTTCACGAATCGGTCCCTGAGGGGGCCGGAGAGGAGGACAACGTCCACCTCCCCCACGAAGGGACGCTGCGCTCGTTCGACTTCGAGCCGCAGCCGCACTGGGACCTGGGCGAACGCCTGGGCATCATCGATTTTCAGCGAGGTGTGAAGCTTTCCGGTAGCCGGTTCTATGTGCTCAAGGGCCTGGGGGCCCGGCTGCAGCGCGCGCTTATCGCCTGGATGCTCGATTTCCATATCACGCGCGGCTACGTCGAGATCTACCCGCCGGCGTTGGTGAAGGGTGAGATCATGCAGGGCGCAGGGCAGCTCCCCAAATTTTTCGACAACCTGTACCGGGACGCGGAGGAGGACCTGTTCCTCATTCCCACGGCGGAGGTCCCGGTGACCAACCTATACCGGGACGAGATTCTGCCGCCCGAGGCGATGCCCATCTACCACGTGTCTTGCACGCCCTGCTTCCGCCGGGAGAAAGTGTCCGCCGGGCGAGATGTGCGCGGCATCAAGCGGGTCCACCAGTTCGATAAGGTTGAGATGTATAAGTTCGTTGTGCCGGAGACGTCCTATGATGAGTTGGAACGGATGCTGGACGACGCCGAGACGCTGTGCCGCCAACTCGAAATTCCGCACCGGGTGCTGCGGCTCTGCACAGGTGACCTCGGCTTCTCGGCGGCCAAGACCTACGACATCGAGTTATGGGCGCCGGGCAGCAACGAATGGCTCGAAGTCAGTTCGGTCAGCAACTGCACCGACTTCCAGGCGCGCCGCGCCAACATCCGGTACCGTCCCGAGCCGGGGGCCCGTCCGCAGTTCCCCCACACGTTGAACGGGTCCGGGCTGGCCCTGCCCCGCACCATGATCGCGGTGCTGGAAAACTACCAGCAGGCGGATGGGTCGGTCACGCTGCCGGAGGTGCTCCGCCCCTACTTTGGAGGCGTCACCGAGATCCGGTAGGGCGGCGCCGCCCTTCAGGCATCAGCCGGGCAGAGGCGCCGCAGCCAACTCCGCCCCTGCTTCCTTTCCGATGCCGGCCACCGTGTCCAGCAGCGCCTGGCCGAGCGCCCTGGCGGCCTCGGCGCTCAACTCAAAACACAGTTGCAGGCTGATGTCCTCTCCCGGCCGCAGCAGGTCGACCACCACGCCACCCTCGAACTGGGCTCGCACGAAGTGGTCGTGGTAGACCTGGGCCTTGCCCAGGTCGAACCAGCCCCGGTCGTCCTTCCCGCTCCCGTCCAGCGGGATCCGGATCGCGTCGTTAAATCCGCACATTGCAACCCTCGTCTCAGTCGATCTCGTTCAGCGGAGGTACCGTTCGAACCACGCGAAGGTGCGCTCCCAGGCGTCCACCGCTGCTGCCTGCCGGTAGCTGGGCCGGTAGTCGGCGAAGAAAGCGTGTCCGGCGCCGTCATAGGTCTTCAGGTCGAAGGTCTTACCGTTCTTCTTGAGCGCCTCTTCCAGGTGGGCGGTATGCGCGGGCGCCGGGTTCTGGTCCTCGGCTCCGAACAGGCCCAGCAGCGGGCAGTTCAGTTGAGACACCATGTCGATGACTTGGACCGGCATGTTCGGGGTGAGCTGCGCGGGGTCGTCCACGATGATGCGACCGCCGTAGCAATCGACCGCCGCGTGGACGTTCTTGCTGTTACACGCAAAGAGCAACGTGTGGCGTCCGCCCGAGCAGTGGCCGATGACGCCGGTCTTGCCATTGTGGTGGGCTGTCTGGCGGATAACGGCGGCCGCCCCATCGAGGTCGCCGATGGCGCGTGCGTCCGGCATGCCACCCATCGCCTGCATCACCGCCCGCGCCTGGGCCGGGTCGGAGAAGTCGACCTGCCCCTCCCGGACGAAGGCCTCCCGGGTGTAGAGGTCGGGCGCCAGACAGATGTAGCCGGCCGCCGCGAACCGCACCGCCTGCTCCTTGGTGTGGCGCACGAGACCGAAGGCCTCGTGGATCAGCACCACCCCCGGGTAGGGCCCGGACCCGGTTGGCCGCGCCAGGTAGCCGTCGATGGTCTCACCGTTGTGCCCCGCAAACTGGACCCATCCTGCCGTCAAACTCTCGTCGGGCTTCGCCATTTCGTCTTCCTCCATCAGAGGAGTGTTACGGATGTCGTTGGCGATGGTACGGAATACGACGGGTTGGCGTCAAATCGAGGCTGTGGTGCGCGGCGGCGCACAAGGCTACAGGTATCTATTCGGTGTCAGGGTTCGGGGGATATGAGCCATTCCCCCCACCCCGAAAAAAACAGGGATTCTATGTGGGGGGCACCCCTATTCCCCCGGCAGAGGGCGGCCGCCCTCGGGCACTCCCACTCCTGAGCCCAGCCCTCCCTCAACAGTGAATTCTTACGGCCATAGGACGCTGTCATCAACTCCTCGACGTCGTTGCTACAATGGTTCACCATCATCAGGAAGAGTCGCATGCGCATTCTCGCCGTCGATATCGGGACCGGCACCCAGGACATCCTGTTGTTCAACAGCAAGATGATCATGGAGAACTGCCCCAAGCTGGTTATGCCCTCGGCGACGGCGATGGTCGCCCGGAAGGTCGAGGAAGCGACCCGCCGCGGGGAGCCGTTGCTGCTCACTGGGACCACCATGGGCGGCGGGCCGAGCGTCTGGGCGGTGGAGGCGCACCTGCGCGCCGGTTATGCGGCCTACGCCACCCCGGCGGCAGCGCTGACCTTCGATGACCACATGGAGAACGTCGCTGCGATGGGGATCACGGTGGTGTCAGCCGATGAAGCGAAAGCTATGCGGGGGGCTGCCACGGTCGAGATGGGCGACCTCGATCTGGCTGCTGTCGCCACCGCCCTGGAAGCATTCGGGGTCGAACCGCGCTACGATGGCGTCGCCGTCGCCGTGTTTGACCACGGCGCAGCACCGATCGACGTCAGCGATCGGACCTTCCGGTTCGACTACCTGAAACAGGTGCTATCCAACGACAGCGACCTGAGCGCCTTTGGGCACCTGGCCTCGGAGATCCCACCGCACCTGACGCGCATGCGTGCGGTGGCCCGGAGGTACTCCGCTTTGATGGACGCGCCGCTCTTACTGCTCGATACCGCCCCTGCCGGGGCCCTCGGCTCGTTGGGGGATGCGGCCGTTGCCAACCATGAGGAGCGGCTCCTGATCAACCTTGGCAACATGCATGCCACCGCGTTCCGGCTGCGGGGCGACCGGGTGCTCAGCCTGTTCGAGCACCACACAGGGCTGGTGGGCCCAACCAAGTTGGAGGAGTTGGTGGGCCGCCTCGTGGCGGGGACCATCACCAACGGCGAGGTGTTCGACTCCCATGGCCACGGCGCCTGCGTCCTCGAACCGTCATCCTCGGGTCCGTTCATCGCGGTCACCGGGCCGCGCCGAAGCATGTTGCGGGCTTCGAAGCTGGCGCCGCACTTCGCGGTACCCTGGGGCGATATGATGCTGTCGGGATGTTTTGGCCTGGTCCGGGCGTTCGGTTACAAGAACCCGGAGTGGCGCGAAGCGATTGATACAATTTTCACGATCTAGAATCGCTGTAAATAGTTGATCGGAAAAATCTTCATGCTATACTGGCGCAGTGGTGAACGTCCTGTGCAGATCTCAGGGGAAAACCTGGGCTTATCGATGACTTGGCCTTCGCCCAGAACATATTTCCAGAGGAACGGAGGTCATCCGTGAGCTACCAGGACAGAACCTTGACCTGCATCGAATGCGGCCAACCCTTCATTTTCAGTGCGGATGATCAGGCCTACCACGGCCTCAAGGGGTACACCAACGAGCCGAAGCGCTGCCCCACCTGTCGCCAGTCGCGGCGTGATCAGCGGGGCGGCAGCTACTCCAGCGGGGGCGGCGCCGGTGGATACGGCGGCGGCGGCGGTGGCTACACCCGGGAGATGTTCACGGTGACTTGTGCCAACTGCGGCAAGGATGCGCAGGTGCCGTTCCAGCCCCGGGGCGACCGGCCTGTCTATTGCCAGGAATGCTTTGACCGCACGGGGGCACGCGAGCCGCGCCGGTATTAGGATACAATGATCTCCGGCAGGCGCACGATCGCCGGCCAACTATTCTGAGGGAGCACCTATGGCGTTTGTTGCGCTGAACGAGGGAGAGGGAATTGAGAGCCTCCTTCGCCGTTTTCGGAACTCTGTTGCCCGGTCCGGTCTGCTGCGAGAGTTGAAGGACCGCCGGTTCTTCCGCTCCAAGGCAGAAAAAGCTCGCATTGCACAGCAGCGAGCCGCCCGCCGCCGCCGCCGTCGGCAGTAACCTAATCAATCGATGATCCAAAGCCGTTCACTATCCCGGTGAACGGCTTGTGTTGTTTCCCCAGAGCCCGATGCCTGCCCGCACCACCCCGACCTTCGATCAAGAGGCCGCCCTCTGGTCGCAGGGGTACCGGTGCATCGCCGGTGTCGATGAGGTTGGTCGCGGCCCGGTGGCGGGTCCTGTCGTGGCTGCCGCGGTGGTTCTGTTTCCGCCCGATAGCGAATTTCCCTGGCTGGGACAGGTGCGGGACAGCAAACAACTCACGGCCCTCCAACGGGCCAAGCTGGAGCCCCAGATCCGCGCTGAGGCGTTTGGAGTGGGGGTTGGGGTGGTTTCGCCCATGCTCATCGACCGGATCGGCATCGCACCAGCCTGCCGGGAGGCGATGCGCCGGGCGCTGGCCGATCTTCCGTGCCGCCCCGATTTTGCGGTGATCGATGGCCGCGACCGCCTGACTCTCGAACAGCCCTATAAGATGGTGATCAAGGGAGACAGCTCGGTGTTGTCGGTGGCCGCCGCCTCGATTGTTGCCAAGGTCTACCGCGATGCGTTGATGGTCAGGTTGGACGCCTGTTGTTCGGGTTGGGGCTTTGCCCGCCATAAGGGCTATGCCACCGCGGAACACCTCTCGGCGATCCAGCGGCTCGGACCATCGGTGGCCCATCGCCGCTCGTTCCTCCCTTTCCGCCAGCCGCCCCTCCCGCTCGAAGAGGCCCGCCCATGACCGGCATGCGCCAAAGCCTGGGGGCAAGGGGAGAGGCGATAGCACGGGAGCGATTGGAAGCTGCCGGTTACCGGATCCGGGAGACCAACTACCGGACATCGAGTGGCGAGTTGGATATCGTCGCCGAGGAAGGCGAGTTCCTGGTGTTTGTCGAGGTGCGGGCTCGCCGGGGCCGTAGCTTCGGCTCCCCTGAGGAGTCCATCGGCCCCCGCAAGGCCGGCCGCTTGGTGCGGCTGGCGGAGCAGTACGCCCAGTCTCACCCCGACGCCCCGCAGCACCTGCGCATCGATGTGGTGGCGGTGGAGTTGGCCGGAAACGGCCGCTTGAACCGGGTCGAAATTATCAGGAATGCGGTGTCGGCGTAGCAACGCCGGACCGCATTCGGATCGAGCGGAGTCTCCCATCATGCCAAACCACCAACTGCGGCCGGCGGCGGTAATCGATTGGACCCGCGTCGCGCTGCCCGGCGTCGGGACGGACACGGTGGCCCTGATCACTGGGGGCAGCGGCGCCATCGGCTACCGGGCGGCGGAGGTGCTGGTGGGTTTCGGCGCACGGGTTGCCATCATGGGCCGCTCGCCCCGCCGGGTGGCCGAGCTCGCCGCCAAATTGCCAGGCACGGGCGAGGGCATCGGCGTGCCCGGAGACGTCGGTGTTGAGGCGGATGCGATGCGGGCGGTCGAAACGGTCACCGGCCGCTGGGGACGGCTCGATTTGCTGATCCAGAGCGCCGCGGTGGGCGGCGGCGGACCGCTGCTCGACGTGACCGCTGAGGAGATCGACGCAATGTTTGGGGTCAATGTGCGCGGGATGATGCTCATGGCCAAGCATGCCGCCCGGCCAATGGTCCAGCAGGGGGGCGGCAAGATCGTCAACGTTTCATCGGTGGCGGGCCACCAGGCGGGGCAACGGGTGGTGTATGGGACCACCAAGGCCGCCATCAGCTTCCTCACCCGCCAGATGGCGGTCAACCTGGCGCCCTATGGCATCAACGTCAACTGCGTCAGCCCCGGCCTGACGCCCACCGTGCTGACCCCCTTCGATGCGGAACCGGGAGGCGCGCCGGAGTACGGACTCTCCAGCCGGGTGGCGCCCCCGGAGCAGGTGCCGTTGCGCCGCTACGGCACGCTGGACGACTACGTCGGCCCCATCCTGTTCCTGGCGTCGGACCTAGCAGACTACATGACGGGCGTAGACATCGTGGTGGAGGGAGGGGTGTCGCTCGCTTCGCGGTAGGCGGGGCTTGAGGCTCCCCTGGGTTGCGGCAAGGGGAGTGCAGGGGGGCGAAGCCCTCCTGCCGGGGCTTGGGGGTGTCCCCATAGGAGGGGCACCCTTTGAATCCTGCCTGGATGGAGGCCTCGGGACGGGGGTGTGCAGAGGGGGCGAAGCCTCTTCTGCCGGGGTGTGGGGTGTCCCCACACCCAAACGGCATGGGTGGGTGGGTGAGAAGTACAGCCTTCGAGGTTGTCCGAGGAGAAACCTGCCCACTCCTGCGAGGCGAGAGAAGATCGGCGCCCTGTAGCCCTGGGGCGATGCCCCAGGCTGGGATGATGTGGGCCGTTGGCCCGGCCCGAGAGCGGCCGCCGCAACCATCGCTGCTCGATAGGTTCGCGTAGGGCGGGGTTCAAACCCGCCTTCGGATTGCTCTGCGGTAGCCGGACGCCCTCAGATCGCTCCCTGCCGCCGCAACCCAGCGACCGCTGCTGCCGAGTACCCCAACTCGGCGAGGATCGCGTTGGTGTGCTCGCCGACCGCAGGGATGGGGTCCATGCGTGGCTCCACGCCATCCATGGTGACTGGCGGCCGGAGCGCCCACAAGGGGCCCACGGCCGAGCCCACCTCGCGCCAGCGGTTGCGCTCCTTGAGTTGGGGGTGCGCCAGGAAGTCTTCGACCGTGCGCATCTGGCTGTTGGCGATGCCCGCCGTCTCCAACCGCTGTTCCACTTGGTTGACGTCGAACCGGCTGAGTGCGGCCTCAATGACCTGGTGCAGCGCGTCGCGGTGTTCGACCCGGGCAGCATTGGTGCTGAAGCGGGGGTCGCTGGTCAGTTCCGGCTGCTCCAGCACGTTGGCGCAGAAGCTGACCCACTCCCGCTCGTTCTGCACCGCCAGGAAGATCGATTTGCCGTCGCCGGTGTCGAAGGGGCCGTAGGGCATGATGGTGGCGTGGCTGGCGCCGCTGCGGGCAGGCGCCTTCCCGCCATACCCAGCGTAGTAGGCCGGAAACCCCATCCATTCCGCCAGCGCCTCGAACAGCGAGACCTCGAAGGCTGCCCCTTCCCCGGTGCGCTCCCGCTGGAACAGCGCGGTCAGTATCCCGGTGTAGGCATACATCCCCGCGGCGATATCGGCGATGGAGATCGCCACCTTGGCGGGCGACTCGGGGGTGCCGGTGATTGATATCACCCCGGACTCGGCCTGGACCAGCAGGTCGTAGGCCTTCTTATCCTGGTAGGAGCCGCCGGTTCCGTAGCCCGATATGGTGCAGGTGATGAGCCGCGGATGCCGTTCCCTGAGCGTGGCGCTGCTGAAGCCAAGGCGGTCCGCGGCCCCCGGGGCGAGGTTTTGGATGAACACGTCGGAGCCTGCGACCAGTTGCGCCAGTATCGTTTGAGCCTCGGCGTGCTTGAGGTCGAGGCTGATGGACTCTTTGGACCGGTTGAGCCAGACGAAGTGGCTGCACAGCCCGTTGACGGTGGTGTCGTAGGCGCGGGCGAAATCGCCGGACCCCGGCCGTTCGATCTTGATGACGCGGGCGCCGAGGTCCGCCAGTTGGCGGGCGGCGAAGGGGGCGGCCACGGCCTGTTCCAGCGAGACCACAGTGATGCCGTCGAGTGGGAGCATGGACCTAACTGCTCAGACGCCTATGGCCAAGGGACACCGCCGGGCCATGAAAACACGAGGGGTCGACTGCCTTTAACTGCACCTCCGGCGCCGGCCCGCCCCTCCCCAGAGAGAGAACAAAGAGAGGAGTAGTGAGGGGACACCCCTCAAACCCCGCCAGCGGGAGACCCGCTGAACGCCCCTGTTCATGTAGGTGTTCACAATAGCGGCGGCGGCGGGTCGGGCAGCGGGAGTGCACGAGGGCGCGGCCCTCTGCCGGGGGGGTGGGGGTGCCCCCCACTGAGAATTCCCCTCTTTTTTCGGGGCGGGGGGCGGGGTTCACGCCGCCGGTCGCATCTGAGTGGTTACGCATAGCGTCCTGAAGTAGGTGGATTGTGAACGGTTGTCGAATCAGTACGAGCGCGGCATGCCGAGCACGTTCTGGCCCACAAAGGCCAGGATGAGGTTGGTGGAGATGGGCGCAACCTGGTACAGCCGGGTCTCCCGGAACTTGCGCTCGACGTCGAACTCCCGGGCGAACCCAAAGCCGCCGAAGGTCTGCACGCAGGCGTTGGCCGCCTCCCACGAGGCCTCGGACCCCAAGAGCTTGGCCATGTTGGCCTCCGCCCCGCAGGGCTGGCCGGCGTCGAACATCTCGGCCGCCCGGAAGCGCATGAGGTCGGCGGCCCGCAGGTTCACGTGGGCCCGCGCAATAGGGAATTGCACGCCCTGGTTTTGGCCGATGGGCCGCCCGAACACCACCCGCTCCTTGGCGTAATTGGTGGCCTTCTCCACGAACCAATCCCCGTCGCCGATGGACTCGGCGGCGATGAGGATCCGCTCCGCGTTCATCCCATCCAGGATGTAGCGGAACCCCATGCCCTCCTGACCGATGAGGTTTTCGACCGGCACCTCCATGTCGTCGAAGAAGAGGTGGTTGGTGAAGTGGGTCATCATGGTCTTGATGGGCTGGATGGTGAGCCCGTGCCCCACCGCCTGCCGCAGATCGACCAGCAGCACCGAGAGCCCCTCGGTGCGCCGCTTGACCTCGGACAGCGGCGTGGTGCGGACCAGCAGCAGCATCAGGTCGGAGTACTGGGTGCGGGAGTTCCAGATCTTCTGGCCGTTCACCACATACTTGTCGCCCTTGCGGACGGCGCTGGTGCTGATGCTGAGGGTATCCGACCCGGCGTCCGGTTCGGTGACCCCGAAGGACTGGAGCCGGAGTTCGCCTATGGCGATCTTCGGCAGGTACTCCCGCTTCTGGGCGTCGGAGCCGTGGCGGAGAATGGTGCCCATGATATACATCTGGGCGTGGCATACCCCGGCGTTGCCGCCGGAACGGTTCACCTCTTCCAGGATGATCGACGCCTCGGTGACCCCCAACCCGCCGCCGCCGTACTCCTCGGGGATCAGGGCGCCCAGGTGCCCCGCCTTCGTCATCGCTTCGACGAACGCTTCGGGATAAGCCTCCCGTCCATCCAGCTCCCGCCAGTACGACACGGGGTAGCGGTCGCACAACTGGCGCACCCCCTGGCGCAGGTCTTCGTGCAGTGTGGTGGTGAGCATACAGCGGTGTCCTTTCCGGGCGGGAGGGGCTACCATCTTACCGCGGCGGGTGGGTGGGAACAACGAGATGCCGTGCTACTATAGCAATCGTGCTCGGACGTGCCGGGGGAGTGGAGGGGTTCCGGTGGGCCTCGCGGTCTTCAAAACCGTTGCGATGTCGCACGCGCGCCGTCGGGTGGGTTCGACTCCCACGCACTCCCGCCATACGATTTACGAGCGACGATCCCCGAGCCGCCTCCAGTGATCAGGGCTACACGTCCTTGAAGCGTCATCACGTTCTCCCTTCAGTACGAGGTGACGGGCGATGTTCCCAACGTGATCTCCCCCTGTGGCGCGGTGTTCGTTGAAGAGAACGGAGAACTGCGGCTCTATTACGGCGCGGCTGATACTTGTGTGGGGCTCCTGACCGCGCCCCTTTCCGACCTCTTGGCTTGGCTGCGAACGCAGCCGATGCCTTAGCGAGGTCTCCGTGCTCCGCCGGCATCATATGCATCTGGTAACCCGTTCGTCCCTTTGGCGGGCCCAGATGGAACAAGCCCGAATTGAGGTCCAAAGCCGTCATGAGCGGGCGTCGATACCGTTGCTTCGGCGCCCTTCCCAGACACAGGTTCCCTCGTGCTGAATTCAATCATTCAGTCAGTCTAACCAGGCCGGAGGGTGGGTGCCGAAGGGGACGCTGGGGATTACGGGACGCGGGCGGGGATTCTCCCTCCGGTCTTTTCGGCTTCTCTTGCCATCCAGACAGCCAGGACGCTCTGGTGCTCCATATCGAGCCGTTCGCGGAAGGCGCGGGCGGCGGTGTGCTGGCGCTCGGTGGTGCAGCTGAGGTAGGCGAGGTTCTCCCGCTCCCACCGGAGGTCGTTCTCGATATCGGCTAGGGCGACGTGGAAGAACTCGAGCGACGCCTCAGGCGCTTGGTAGACGGTGCGGAGCGGGTCGAGGACGGCGGAGAGGCAGTCCTTGTGATGGAGGTCAGCGGCGTAGAAGCTGGCCAGCCCATCGAGCCAGGTCCACTCGTAGCCTTTGGCGTAGGACGCCAGGGTGGTAATGGCGTAATGGGTGCGGGTGAATGGTTTCCATGCCTGCACTTCGGCGCGCGGGACGCCCATGCCTTCGGCGAAGCGCAGCCACAGCTCTTCGTACGCCGGGGTCGTTAGGCCGTTCCACTGGCGGCCGAGCTGCTTGCCCTCGACGTTCACCATCTTCTTAAGGACATTGGCGCGGACTTCTTCAGCGTTGGTCTTCACGAAGATGCCACCGATGGCTCGGTAGAGTTCGTCCCAGTAGACGTAGGCGTCCTTGATCGAGAGTTCGAGGTATTCGCGCTCAAGCGTGCCCTCAACGACGGCCTGGTACACCGGTGGCAGGCCGGGATAGCGCTTCGCCTTCTGCTCGTTAAGCAACGCGACGAATGCTTCGCCTTCGAGTGGCGGCTTCTTCAGTTCTTCAGGGGTGAGTGGACGCTGATGAGCCATGGGTATTCGATTCCTTTGTCGTGCCGGGGGCAGCGAAGGATCGGGGGGCAGTCAGTGCCGGCCCGTTTCGAGTTGATCCGCCTGCGCCGCGTTTTCGGTTCCGAATGAAAGCCCGAAGGGAAACTGTGCGGTTAGAAGATATTCCTAAAGGAATGCCAGCGCAGGAGGTAATTGAACCGGAACCGGTCCTGCAGCTCGGGCGTGTTACAGTCCTCGCGCAGGACCGTCTCGCTGAACTGGCCGTGATCCTCGTCGGCGACGTTGTGCTCGAGGGCGTTGGCCATCGCTTTGTCCAACTCCTTAACCCCCCAGGAGACGAAGCGTTCGCGGAGCTCGTCCATCTCTTTCGCGACCTGCTCCGGCTCCTTGACGACGCGCAGGTAGGTCCCGCCCTCGCCGACGTAGCTGGTGCCGATGGCAGTGGTGAAGTGCTCGTGGCGGCAGACGGCGGTACGCCAGCCCTGGTACACGAGCATCTCGGGATCGATATCCTCCATTGACAGCCGTTCGATCTCCTCGTCGGTGACGCCGTAGGCGTTACCCTCCCACTTGGCGAGAGTGATGTGGGAGACCACCGGGCCACCGAAGTGGATTTGGCCACCCTCGTCCATGACCTTCTGCAGTTGCTTCCGGCGGACCGTCTTGTCCGGGCAGTTGAGGTATTGCTCGCCGATGAAGGTGTGGTTGTAGAAGCCGCCCCGAAGCGCACGGCGCGATTTTGCGGTGCCGGCCTCACGAGTTGGGATGCCTTGGGATGGGGGAGCCGACGGCTGGAACTCCTGCCGAATCTGGGTTAACTCCTCGATGAAAGATTCGCCGGTCTTGGGTCCCGTAGCTACCATTTGCACACCTCGCTGTGTTGGCCGCCTGGCTGGAATACCTGCGCTCGAACGTATCGTCGTAATGAAGGTTCGTGCTTGGGGAATGCCCCTTTTCCTGGCACTGCGCTGTTCTTGGTCAACGGGATGTACTCCAAGGCAGGGCGGGAGGCATACCACCAAGGCACGCTCGTTAGCGACACGGATTTGATAGCACAAGTGAAACATGTAGCGCAAGCGGTATCTATTGAGTGTCAGGGGTTCGGGGGATATGAGCGACTCCCCCCGCAGACGGCTGCCGCCCTCGTGCACTCCCACTCCTGAGCCCGGCCGCCCCTCAACAAGCCGAGGCGCGCCGCCTCACGGCAACGGTTACGGATTGCCTACGAACGCCAACACAGCGTTGAGGTACTGCTGGGTGCCGGCCCACAGGATGTTGTTGTGCCCTGCCCGAGGAATCCGCTCCATCCGCTTGTCCGGCATCGTCAACAGGTCGAAGAACTCCACGGCGCGCGCGAGCGGGATCAGGTCATCCCGTTCACCATGGATGGCGAGCACCGGCATGGAGATCGCCCGGATTTTGGCGATGTGCTGCTCCTGGAGCTTTGCTGCGCCCGCATGGTCGCCGGCAGCCTTCAGATACTCAAGGAGCCTGCCGATGTGTGGAGCGCTGCTCTCCAGAATGAGGCCGCTCAGTTCCTCGGGGTGGTGTGCTGCCAGCTCCACGGCGGAGTGCCCGCCCATTGACCTGCCCATCACGAAGCGTGGACCGGTAAGACCTTGGGTCTCCAAAAGGTTCATAAATGCTGTCAGGATGAGGTGGGCATCGCCCAACATCGTTGGGAAGGACGGTGAGCCGCTACTGGAACCGTAGCCGCGATAGTCGCCAAAGAACAGGTTCAGCCCGAGAGCGGTGAACATCGGTGCGATGTCATCGTAGTCGTAGACGGTCTCGCCATTGCCGTGAAAGTAGAGGATATTCGGGCCTGCCGGGTCGCCCGTGTGGAACCGGCATCCAATTTCGACACCGCCGGCGACCGGCACCCTGAGGTCTACCGCACTCGGTGGTGCAGGAGTCCGGCGCTGCGTTGGAAAGAAGCCTGAGTGGGCGGCCTCGGTGCCCTCGACGATAGCGTAATTGGGAGGGTCAAACATCGGCGTTGCTCCGGGTAAGGTGACGCTTGCAAAGGCCGTCATTGTCTCAGACCGGTGGGGTCGTCATCCACCTCAATCCCTGGGACGTAAGTACTCAGTGTTCGGGTTCCGGACACGGGAGTGCAGGGGGCGAAGCCATCCTGCCGGGGGTCTGGGGGTGTTCCCCCAGGAATAAAACCCTCTCTTTTTCCTGGGGGTTGGGGCTAAAGGCCGGGACGCGGCCCCTCATGCCTGAGTAGATACGCCGGGAGTATCTACTCAGACGCCCATGACCAGGGGACACCACCGGGCCATGAAAATCGTATTGTCATAGCAGTGTCAGGGGTTCGGGGGATATGAGCCAGCCCTCCACCCCAGGGAAAAAAGAGGAGAGTTCTCCTACGGCCCCCCCCACTCCCCCGGCAGAGGGCTACCGCCCTTGTGCACTCCCGCTCATGAGCCCGATAGTACCCTCAATTGTGAACCCTTAACCTGGGACCAGTTCTTTCACCTGCTACCGGGGCCAGTATCTGGGAAATCACCGATACGAAGTCCCGCGGCCCGGCAGACACCCCCACTCCGGGATAGATAGGTTAACTGAGCCGGGTCAGGGGTACAACGCGGGGTTAGCGTGTTCTGAACCCCGGTTCTTCGCTTTGGCCTCGGCGATCATCGCGCCGAACTTGTCCAAGAACCCCTTCCGCTCCATGGTGAAGTAATCGATGTTCAGGGGGGTCCATCCCTTCTGGTGCTCCGGCACATCGTCCTCTGGGTAGATGGCATCGACCGGACATTCCGGCACGCAGGCGCCGCAGTCGATGCACTCGCTAGGGTTGATGAACATCATGGCGTCTTCGTCGGTCGCGATGATGCAATCCACCGGGCAGACCGCGACGCAAGAGGCATCCTTTACCCCCACGCAGCTATCGGTGATGATGTAGGTCATCTTGTCATCCTCCTATCCTGGCGATGTAGGGCGGCCAAGCCAAACGAACGGACCGGCCGAGCGCGTCCGGCGGGAGCATGTTTGTCGTGGTAGGGCGCTCCGCTGCCTGCTCGTGCTCTACCTGGTTCACGGTCTCTACAGTCACGGATTACCTCCAAAGACAAGCTTCGCTACCGGTATCACCGACCGGGGCGCCATGGCGCTGACGCGAAAGCCGCACCTGACCTACTACACTACAGCCACCCCGGTCATCAGGGCAAATGCCACCTTGCCGCCATACGAGTTCACGATTGAGGCACTATCGGGCTCAGGAGTGGGAGTGCATGAAGGCGGCAGCCCTCTGCCGGGGGAGTGGGGGTGCCCCACACAGAGGATTCTCCTCTTTTTTCCGGGGTGGGGGCGTGGTGTCATGCGGCCAGCCCCTGACTCTGAACTCATACTTGCCGCCGTAACTACTCAGTCTTCGGAGGCCGAGTTGTCATTGAAGAGCGTCTGCTGGTCTTCCGGAGCCCCCACCCCAAGAGAACAAGAAGAAAGTTGTTCGTGGGGGGCACCCCCACAACCCCCGGGAAAGGGCTGCCGCCCTCTCCACACCTGCTCCGGGGCGCTCCGACCCCTCAACTCTGAGCAGTTACTTGCCGCCCTGCCAGCCCCACGTCAAAGTCGGATACCCGAACCTGGCAGGCAGTCATGGAACGGGGAGTTGGTCATCATCGGCGCAACAGCGCAGTGGCATACGAACATGGCACCATCGTGCCCGGTCTTTCTCCGGCGTGTTGTGCACGCATGCCCCCACCGTGCCGTTCCGCCACAGCGCCCGCTCCAGCGAGGGCACTCCGCGATGGGGAAGTCGAGGTGCCCGATGGCCTCGGTGCATCGGTGCGGGTCGTAGTCGAGCAACAGTTCGGCCACCCGGCGACGGTGAGTTCCAGTCCCCGTGTATGCCAGCCCAACGCCGCCGGACCCGCCCCGCCATCGGGCAGGGAACAAGGGACCGCAGACTATGAACGTCCAGAGGCCCACACCCCGAGGCCTGGTCCGGCAGTCAGCTAGAAGAAGCTGGTCAGATTCTTGTGAAGCAGGACGCTCTGATCAAAGTAGATTTCTCGTCGTGCGATCTTCCATCTCCCATCGACCCACCGTAACGTGTCGATCCGCTTCCCGATGAAGAGGCTCTCCTCGTCCATGTGGCGGTTTCGATAAAACACGAACCGGCACTTGATCCGGACCTCCCCGTGCGCCGGCGCGTCCAGCAGCCGTACGTTGCCCACCACGTGGGAAACGCGCGAGAGCGGCTCGTCCGCCCAGTGGACGCCCGTACGGATCATCTTCACCCGCTTCTCCAGCGTTGCCTTGTCATCGTTAAACCAGGATATCTCCCCGCTTTCGGCGGTGAGCTCCCGTTCTTCCCCCTTGGTTGGGATGTTCCAGCGCATCGGCATCCAATAGCGGGTGTCCTCGGTGAACAGGTCCAGCCATTCCTCGTACCGGTGCTCGTCCAGCAGGTCGGCCTCGTAGTACAGGAAGTCCTCGACCTCTAGCCGGAGCAGCACGCCTTCGTTCAGGATCGCGTCAACCATGGCCTTGCTCCTATCGAACCGTCTGTTTGAGGCGGAGGTCATCCCAAGCTCGTGCCTGCATGACCTCGGCCCAGCGCTGGTAGAACCGCCGGGTGTTCTCGTCACTGTAACTGGGCGCCCATAGTCCGGGAAGACCGAACGTCGACGGGCCGTCGAGCGGCGGCGTGCCAAGCCCGAGCTGGGCATTCAAGCGCAGCTTGCGGGTCATGTGGCCCTTGGTCCAGCGGGTGAGAACGTACCAGTTCTCCATGTCGTCTGGAGTTGCCCCGATTCGACGGACATCCAAGATAGAGTGGGGAAGCCTCACGAAAGGATGTCCAGATGCAAACACCGGAGAATCAACGGCGCCGAGCGTTTACGGCGGAATACAAGGCCGACGCCGTCGCGTTATGCCGCACGGGCGGCAAGAGCATCGGGGAAATCGCCCGTGACCTCGACCTCGTCGAGAGCGTCCTCAGGCGCTGGGTCAAGCAGACCGAAGTCGATGCTGGGCAGCGGGAGGGCCTGACCACCGCCGAGCGGGAGGAACTCGCCCGGCTCCGAAAAGAGAACCGGGTGCTGCGGCAGGAGCGGGATATTCTGAAGCGGGCGACCGTTTTCTTCGCGCGAGAGACGCAGTGAGCCGGTACCGGTTCGTTGCGGCGGAGAAGCTGGCAGCACGGGCTGTATCCCCGGCCTGTTTGCTGCTTGAGGTCTCCCGATCCGCCTACTACCAATGGAGTGCCAACGGAGCCTCGCCCCGGCGTCT
>SHYD01000030.1 GCA_009692945.1 Dehalococcoidia bacterium
CGTGTCCCCATAGCGTACCCTTCCTTGCTCGCCCCTCATTGAGGCGGGGTTGCTCTTCACCTGGAAGGGTACGCTCCTTTTTCGACCGGAGCCCAATTTCCACAACTTCTGATGCTAGCTCCCAAGAAAGCCGCACTGCGCCTGATACCCTACGGTATGTTCGTGTTGACCACCCGGTCCCATGACGGACCCGAGATCGGCGCTGCAACGATCAATTGGGTTACCCAGGCGTCTTTCAAGCCGCCCCTGGTGGCCATCGGGGTCAAGGCTGACTCCAGGGTGCACCAGCATATCAAGGACACGAGCGTCTTTGCCATGAATGTTATCGGCAAAGAACAGCGGGACATGGCTTTCACTTTCTTCAAGCCTCAGGACCGCGAGGGCAACAGCATTGGCGGCGAGGCCTTTGAGGTCGGATTGGAAACCGGTTGCGCGTTGCTGCTCAATGCTCCCGCTTGGTGGGAGTGCAAAGTGGTGAGCGCAGTGGAGCAGGGTGATCACACGCTGTTCGTCGGTGAAGTGGTGGAAGCTGGCGTCTGGCGGGAGGACCAGGCAATCTTCATGCGGGAGCACAACCTGTTCTACGGCGGCTAATGCCAGCCGGTGGGAGCAGTATGGGTCGGCTCGGCCTCCCCATGGCTGAATCACTTGGGTATCACAGGAAGGAGGTGCGCTATGGCGAAGGGTGTGATGCTGCTGGTGGGGACCCGCAAGGGCGGGTTTGTGGCGGAGAGCGATGCTGCCCGCCGCCGGTGGAAGGTGCGCGTCCCGTACCTCGCCGGGCAAAACGTGATGCACATGAGCTTTGACCATCGCACCGGCATCCTGTTCGCCGCGGCATGGGACTGGTGGTTTTGGTCCCGCATCCATCGCAGCTTTGACCTGGGACGGACCTGGGAGGAGCCCCGCAGTGCCCCTGTGTTCCCGGCCGACGCCGGCTGGAAGGTCGACAAGGTGTGGCATGTGACGCCCGGGCGCGCCTCGGAACCCGGCGTCATGTACGCAGGTGTCGAGCCCGCCGCCCTGTTCAAGAGCACCGATGATGGCCAGACGTGGTCATGGATCGAGGGTCTGAGCCGGCATCCCACCCGGGACCAGTGGCAACCGGGGCGGACCTACGCGGCCATCTCCGCCGCCGGACGTTTCGGACCGAGGACAACGGCGCCACCTGGACTCCCAAGAACCAGGGGGTGAGGGCCAATTTCATGCCGGATCAGCCCCCCCGTCTACCCGGAATGGGGCCAATGCGTTCACAAGATGGTGCAGCATCCCACCAAACCTGAACGCCTTTACCAGCAGAACCACTGCGGCGTCTACCGAAGTGACGATGGCGGAGATTCCTGGATTGAGATCACCGAGGGGTTGCCGTCGGACTGGGGCCTGCCCATTGCCCTCCACCCGAACGATCCGGACGCCGTATTCGTGTGCCCCGGACAGAACGGTTACCTGTATTGGGTGCCCAACGCCCGGATGGCGGTGTACCGCACCCGTGACAAGGGCTCCTCATGGACGCAGTTGACCAAGGGTCTTCCCGGCCGAAACGCCTTCCTGAACACCCTGCGGGACGGGATGTCTTCCGACGCCCTCGACCCTTGCGGGGTGTACGTGGGGGCGAACACCGGATTGCTCTATTGCAGCAATGATGAGGGCGATTCTTGGCGGCGGGTGCCGGCCCTGTTCCCTCCCATTGCCAGCGTTGAAGCGGTTACCCTGAACTGACCGCGACCGTTCTCCCTCCACCGCACCTCGATCCGGCCGGCGCAGATTAACACCGGCGCCGGTCGAGGCTTGGTTCCCCGTGGCGACGTGGCCTACAATGAGGTCGTTGAAAGCAGCGCCTCCTCTCTAGGTCCGTGATGTCATGTTGCCCTTTGATGTTGGAATCCCGGAACTGATCCTGGTCTTCGTCGTCGTGCTCATCGTCTTCGGTCCGGCCCGCATCCCCGAGTTGGCCCGCGACTTTGGGAAGATGGTGCGTGATCTCCGCAAGATGGCCAGCGACCTCACCTCCGAGTTCACCGCTCAGTTGGAATTGGATGCACCGGCCCCCTCGGCCTCACCGGCACGCCGGGTCTGCCCCAAGTGCAGCACCCCGAATCCGTTGGAGCACACCTTCTGCAGCCAATGTGGCGGCTCGTTGGGGTAGGCGCTGTGCGAATTTTCGATATCAGCGTTCCGATAACATCTGATATGCACGTCTATCCGGGCGACCCCGGGTTTGCCACCGAATCCGTCGTTACGGTCGGCTCCGATTCGAACTACGCGCTGTCCCGGCTTACCTTCGGCACCCACACCGGGACGCACCTGGACCCGCCCGCCCACTTCTTCAGCGGCGCCATGACCGTGGACCAAGTGCCCCTGGAAACGCTGGTCGGGCCTGCCGTCGTGGTGGAGGTGCCCGATAGTCGGGCGGTCACGGAGCAGTTTTTGATTGAGCATCCCCTGCCAGTTGGGACGCAACGGGTGCTGTTCAAGACGGCCAACGGCGCCCTGTGGGACAAACCCAAGTTTCAGCGGCGCTTCGTCTTCATCGACGAGGGGGCTGCGAAGCACCTCGCTGCTTTCGGGGTCCGCCTGGCCGGGATCGATTACCTGTCCGCTGAGCAGTACGGCGCCCGCCAGCCGGTGACCCATTGGGCGCTGTTGGGAGCAGGCACGGTGATTCTGGAAGGGATCGACCTCCGTGCCGTTTCACCAGGGCAATACACCCTGGTCTGCCTCCCGCTCAAGATCGTCGGGGGAGACGGAGCACCCGCACGGGCGATTCTGATTCAGGGCGAAGCGGGCGACGAATGAGCCTGCCCAAGCTGCGCGTGGCGGTCGTGGGTACGGGGTTTGGGACCACGGTCCACATACCGGCGTATCAGAGTTGCGAGGCGACGGAGGTTGTAGCGGTGTGCAGCGCCACGGAGCAACGTGCCAGAGAAGCTGCGGTGCGCTTCGGCATCCCGGTTTGGACGACAGACTATCGTACGCTGCTCGGGCGGGACGATGTCGACGCCGTCAGCATCGCTTCGCCGCCGTTTACCCATCATGAGATGTCGCTTGCCGCGTTTGCGGCCGGCAAGCATGTGCTCCTCGAAAAACCGATGGCGGTGAATACCGCAGAATGCCGCGAAATGCTGGATGCAGCCACCCGGTCAGGGCTGGGGCATATGATCGCGTTCGAGTTCCGCTGGCATCCTGGACGGTTGTTCATCCACCAATTGCTGCGGGAGGGCTACATCGGCCAACTCCGCCACGCCAACATCACGCTGTTCGTTGGGACCCGTGGTGGGTCACTGGGCAGCCCGTACTACAACTGGGCGGCGCGGCGGGACATGGGCGGCGGCATGCTGCCCGGGGTCGGCTCCCATTATCTGGATGCCCTGTCGTGGTGGTTCGGCGATTTCGCCGGGGTGTTCGGCGGGGCGTATGCCCAGATCCCGGAGCGGCTCGACCCCACCACTGGAGAGAACAGATTCGCCTCTGCCGATGACGGTTTCACCCTCCAAGTCCGGTTCAAGCAGGGTGGATGGGCCACGGTCACGCAGAGCATGGCGGCGCCCTTCGGTCCGGGCACCCGCATCGAACTCTACGGAACGGAGGGTACGCTGGCGACCTATTACCCCGGGTTCAACCCGGCGGCCCGCACCCCCATCCTCGGCGGCCGGGTGGGCGACGAGCGACTGAGGGACCTCTCGATTCCCGCGCTCTACTTCCCCTTCGAGGACGACCGTGACGTACGCATGCTGCCGTTCCGTCTGATGGTGGACGACTTTGCCGGTGCGGTGCGTTCGAACCGGGTGGTAGCGCCCACCTTCGAAGACGGTCTGAGGATCCAGCAGGCGATGGAAGGGGTGTTCACCTCGATGGACACCGGACGGTGGGTGGAGTTGGGTTAGCCTGCGTGTCTGCTCGGGATTAGTAGTCGAGGGTGCCGGACAAGGTCCGCACCAGGCGTTCCCGCGGCCGTCCTAAGGCCGGTTGGTCTGGCCGGAGGGAGTGCCTGCGGGACCCGGCGTGCGGTCCACCTGACCCGGGGGTGTGCCGGCGGGACCCGGCGTGCGGCTGGCTTCGGGGGTACGGTCCACCTGGCCCGGGGGTGTGCCCGCGGGTCCCGGCGTGCGGCTGGCCGCCGCGCCGTTCTGACCCCCTGCACCTGGTCCTCGGGTGGGACCCAGGTCACCAGCGGCTCCGCCCCCTGCGGAATTGGGTTGGCCTGGGCCCGCCTGCTCGGACGAACCGCCAGGAGTTGCCGCCGGTTTGGCCCGCTCCAATGCTGCGAAGGCGCGATCCCTGCCCTGCTGACCGGCTTCAAGCGCTCGCTCCAAGCCCGGCAGTGCTGCCGGAGGAGCGCTGGCGGCCACTTGGGCGAGCACCTCAAGCTGGCGCTCCGTGATGCTGAGCAGGCGCTGTATGTTGGTGGCCTTGGCGCTTTCGGCGAGGGCGAGGGCGAAACTGGTATGAGACGCCAAGCGCGCGATGGTCTCGGCGGATACCGGTTTGCCCTGGGCCGCTAGGCCGGCGATCTCCGTCGTCCGGTTGGCGGCTCTGTTGATGGCGAATTCGGCCTTTTGGTCCTCGGTAAACGCCAGCGCCAGTTGAATATCCTCCACCTGGGTCTTGACCAGGTACAGCGGGTCCCCGGGGAGGGCATTGGCGGAGACAGCGACTGCGCCCGAGGTGGTGCCCAATAATAGAGCGGCGATCAGGGCGGCAGCGGTGATGGTGCGGGGCAGCCCCCAGCCAGAGACCAGGCTACCCCAAAACCGGCGCGGCTTTTGGGCGCGGGCCATCACCTGATAGCGTGTCGCTGCCCGGGCGGTGGGGTTGGGGGCGACCTCTAGGACCGAACGAAGATTGGTCGCGAACTGAAGCATCGAGCGGACGGTGACCGCGTGCTGCGGATGAGGCGCCAGGATCGGCTCGATCGACTCGCCGCGGATGAGCGCGTCCAACCCCGCGTTGAACAGCTCCTCCACGAGGCGGTCCTGTGGTGTCTGATTCACCGCTGGCCCTCGTTTGCCATCAATTTGCGGAGCGCCTGGAAGGCCTGGAACTGGGTGGCCTTCACGGTCCCTTCCGCTTTGTTCAAGATTCGCGCCGTGTCGAGGACGGATAAGTCGGCGCCGAACCTCAACGCGAGCACCTGTTGCTGTGCGGGGGTGAGCCGCTGGATATTCTTGTTGACCGCTTCCAGCACGAGCTTGTTCACAACGGCATCTTCAGGGCTGTCTGAAGCAATGATCGGCAGGTCTTCCAAAGTTGTTTGGGGGCCGCGGGCGTTGGACTTGCGATAGAAATCGGTGACCGAGTTGTGTCCGACCTTGAACAGCCACGCTGCAAAGGGGACTCCTTGCCATTTGAAGGAACCGATCTTGTCCACCATCTTCAAAAAGACCTCTTGGGTCACATCCTCGGCGTCCTGGCGGTTGCCCAGCCGGGTATAGGTGAAACGGAACATCCGGTCGTAGTAACGCTCATAGAGCGCGTTCAGCCCGCCGGGCTCCCGTCGTCGCGCCAACTCCACCAGCTCCTCATCGGTGGGCTGGTTCGTGTCTGCCGCGGTCACAGGGGTTCCTGCATGGTCCGCGGGTTCCCCTCCAGCCGGGATGGGGTCGGAGTTGATCCCTCGGATGGTATAACGAATCTCGTGTGCAATAGGTTTATGGGCCCGAGGGGCAATAGATAAACAGAAGTAGGGGGTACGCTGGTTTCACCAGTTCAACGGGTTGGGCAAGGGGATTATCTCAGGAACCAGTTGAGTCTTCCAACCCCCATTGTAGCCATGCGGGGAAAGCGTGGCGCCGGTTGGCTGACCGCGTGCTGCCCATTCTTGGAGTGTGCTCCCGAAGCCAGCACGTCGACTCAGTGATATTTAACTAAGAGTTCACCGTTGAGGGGCGGCCGGGCTCCGAAGTGGGAGTGCACAAGGGCGGCAGCCCTCTGCCGGGGGCGTGGGGGTGCCCCCCACCATAGAATTCTCCTCTTTTTTGCCTGAGGTGGGGGGAGTGGCTCATACCCCCCCACCCCAGGCACTGAATAGATACATATTTAACAATAAACTTGACAACGATGTTATCAAGAAATATGATCATGCCAAGAGGTGCAGCGATGGCATCGAAAGACTTCTATGCGGTGTTGGGCGTGCCCAAGACCGTGTCCGAAAAGGAACTCAAGCAGGCTTACCGGCGCCTTGCCCGGCGGCATCACCCCGACGTGAATCCGGGCGACAAGACGGCCGAGCAGCGGTTCAAAGAGGTCACCGCCGCCTACGAGGTCCTCGCGGATCCCGAGAAGCGGAAGAAGTATGACCGGTACGGCGAACACTGGGACCAGGCCGAGCAGTTCGCCCGCGCCCGCGCCTCCTACGGACGCACTCGGACTCAGGGGCAACCCGCCGATATGGGGGCGGGTTTGGGCTTCGATGATCTGCTTGGGGGAATCTTCGGCCGGGGTGGGGGCCGGTCCCGGCCGCGGCGGGGCGGCGACATCGAGCAGCCGGTCGAGGTTACGCTCGAAGAGGCATTCAGCGGCGCCACCAGGACCTACCAGGTACAGTCAGAAGAGCCCTGCACGGTCTGCAAAGGCGCAGGATCCATTGCGGGGTTGGCGTGCGCCGGATGTCAGGGCACGGGCTCCTTGGCGCGGCCGCGCCGCATCGAGGTTCAGATCCCGCCCGGCGTGGCGGACGGTGCGAAAGTCAGGGTAGCCGGCGAGGGGCAACCCGGGGTCGCCGGTGGGCCCAAAGGCGATCTGTTCCTGCTCGTCAAGGTCAGGCCCCATGACCGCTTCGAGCGCAAGATGGACGATCTCTACACCGACCTGCCCGTTGAACTCGTGACCGCGATGCTTGGGGGAGAGGTGCAGGTGGCCACGCTGAAGGGGAACGTTGCCCTGAAGATTGCCGCCGAGACCCAGAACGGCCGCACGATCCGCCTCGCTGGCCTGGGCATGCCCAAACTTGGGGGCCCAACCCAGAGAGGCGATTTGTACGCCCGTGTAAAGGTGGTTTTGCCCAGCGGTTTGACCCAAGAACAGCGGTCGTTGTTCGAGGCGTTGAAAGCGGCCGGGGAGGGCTCGGCCCCATGATGCAACGGGAGGACGAGCCCTGCTATGTCATCAGCGTGGCGGCCAAGCTGCTGGGCATCCATGTCCAGACCCTGCGCTATTACGAACGGGTGGGGCTGTTGGCTCCCTCCCGTTCCCATGGGAACGTCCGGCTGTACTCGGAGCGCGATGTCGCCCGGCTGCGGGACGTCAAACGGCTGATGGAAGACCTCGGGGTGAACTTGGCCGGCGCGGAGGTGGTGCTGAAGATGAGGGACCGCATTCTCGACCTCGAGCGGGAGCGGGACATGTTGATGCAGGAGGTCCAGCGGCTGCGGGGTGGCCTTGGCCGTTGAAAGGTCGTGTTCGAGGCCATCCGTGGGGTCCAACTCCGGTCCAGCGGCTGCGGAGTGGCCTTGGCCGTTGAAAGTGTTGGGTTGGATAGTACCAGCGGGCATTCGCTGAGTGTTCCGCTCCGATGGAGCGATGTGAGGTGACAGATGGTGATGAGACCAGATAAATTCACAGAATCGGCCCAGGAGGTCATCGCGAACTCCCAGGAGTTGGTGCGGCGTCTGCGGGCCACCCAATGGGACGTGGAGCATGTGCTGCTGGCGCTGCTCGAGCAGACGGACGGTATTGCCGGCCAGCTGCTTCAGAAGCTCGGCGCCGAGCCGCAGCTTGTCCGGCAGCGGGTGCAGACGGTGCTGGATGCGGCTCCTAAGCAGGCGTTCGAGGCGACTCAGATCTACGCCACGCCCCGCGTGGCCGCCCTGTTTCAGGCGGCCGAGGCCGAGGCCAATCGACTGAAGGACGAGTTCATTGGCGTTGAGCACCTGCTCATCGCGGTGGCTGGGGAGCGGGCCGGAGATTCCGCCCGCATTCTGAAGGAGTTCGGTGTTGACCAGGAGAAGGTCTATCGCGCGTTGCGGGAGATCCGCGGCGGCGCCCGGGTGACCGACCAGCGCGCGGAGAGCAAGTACCGGGCCCTGGAAAAGTACAGCACCGATCTCACCGAACTCGCCGCCAAGGGCAAGCTCGATCCCGTCATTGGGCGTGAGAACGAGGTCCGCCGGGTCATGCAGATCCTCATCCGGCGCACCAAGAACAACCCGGTGGTGGTGGGGGAAGCGGGCGTCGGCAAGACCGCCATAGCCGAGGGGCTGGCCCAAAAAATCGTGGACGGCGACGTCCCTGAAATGCTGAAAGGCCGTAAGGTGATCGCCCTCGATATGGGGGCCCTGGTTGCGGGCAGCAAGTTTCGCGGTGAGTTTGAGGAGCGGCTGAAGGCCGTGATGGACGAGATCAAACGAGCCCAGGGCGAGATCATCCTGTTCATCGATGAACTGCACACCGTGGTGGGGGCGGGAGCGGCCGAGGGGGCGCTCGACGCCAGCAATATGCTGAAACCGGCCCTGGCGCGCGGCGAGCTGCAGACGGTGGGCGCCACCACCCCGGATCAATATCGGGAGCGCATTGAAAAGGACGCGGCGCTTGAGCGCCGCTTCCAGCCGGTGTGGGTCGAGGAGCCGGATGAAGCGACCGCCATCGAGATGCTCCGGGGTGTCCGGCCCCGGTATGAGGCGCACCACAAGGTGAAGATTACCGATGCAGCGCTTGAGGCAGCGGTCCACCTGAGCCATCGCTACGTCACGGAACGGCACCTTCCCGACAAAGCCATCGACCTCATCGACGAGTCCGCCGCCAAGCTGCGGATCGATGCCGAGGACCTGCCGGACGACCTGCGCCAGCTTGAGCGCAAGCTGAAACAACTCTCCGATGAAGAGGACGCCGCCGCGCAGCGCCAGGAGTATGAGCATGCCGCCCGGATCAAGAGCGAACGGTTAACGGTGGATGCGGAATTTCAGCAGGCCCGCACGCAATGGCTGCAGGACAAACACATCGACAACACCGTCGACGAGGAAGTTGTGGCGGGATTGGTCGCCCAATGGACCGGTGTCCCCGTCGCCCGGATGTTGGAGGGTGAGGGGGAGCGGCTGCTCCACATGGAGGAGAATCTGCATGAGCGCGTGATTGGCCAGGAGGAGGCGATCGGCGCCATTTCCGATGCCATCCGCCGGGCGCGCGCCGGACTCAAGGACCCCAAGCGGCCCATCGGCAGCTTCATCTTTCTAGGCCCCACCGGGGTCGGCAAGACGGAGTTGGCCCGCACCCTCGCCGAGTACCTGTTCGACGACGAAGACGCGATGGTGCGTATCGACATGTCGGAATACATGGAGAAGCACACCGTGAGCCGGCTCATCGGCTCGCCGCCCGGGTACATCGGTTACGAGGAGGGCGGCCAGCTCACCGAGGCGGTGCGGCGGCGCCCCTACCGGGTGATCCTGTTCGACGAGGTCGAAAAGGCCCATCCCGACGTGTTCAACGTGCTGCTGCAGATCATGGAGGACGGCCGCCTGACCGACGGCCACGGTCGCACCGTGGACTTCCGCAACACCATCATCATCATGACCAGCAATCTGGGCACCGGCGAACTGGGCCGGGAACACATCGGTTTTACTCGATCGAGGGACGACAGGGATGAAGAACGCAGGCTGCGGGCTTCGGTGGAATCTGCCATCAAGAGCACCTTCCGCCCGGAGTTTCTCAACCGGATCGATGAGATCATCATCTTCCACACCCTCACCGAGGAGGAGATCGCCCGGATTGTCGACCTCCAGGTCAAGGCGGTGCAGGACCGGTTGGATGAGCACGAATTGACCATCGAACTGACTTCGGCGGCCAAAGCGTGGCTTGCCAAGGAGGGCTACGACCGGACCTATGGCGCCCGCCCGCTGCGGCGGACGGTGCAACGGTTCGTCGAGAATCCCATCAGCAAAGAACTGCTGGGCGGCCACTACGAACGGGGAGATACCATCGCGGTGGATGCCGCGGGTGACGGACTGACCTTCCGGCGGGTGGAGCAGGTTGCGCCTGTTGGCGTCTGAACGTTTGCCGAGTTGACGGCAAGGGGGGGTGTCCAGAAAAGCCACCCTCCATGCCGTTCCTGGCCCGCCATGACACCCCGGGGGAACTCGGGAAGTCGAACTGCTCAGGGATGAGGGGGCAGAGACCTTGGGAGCAGGAGTCCAGAGGGCGGCCGCCCTTTGGCGGGGGATTTTGGGGGTGTCCCCCAAAGAACAGAAAACCCTCCTTTCTGGGTGGGGTGGGGCAGTAAGAGTTCACTGTTGAGGGGGCCGGGCTCAGAAGTGGGAGTCCACGAGGGCGGCCCTCTGCCGTGGGGTTGGGGGTGCCCCCCAACAACAAAATCCCTCTCTTTTTTCTCGGGGGGTAGTCCGGAGAGCGGGCGAAAGAGTTGGTCCCCAACGCCGCCTCGTCCCCTCAGCCCTGTCCCCTGAACAATCACGTAAGTATCTATTCAGTTCAGTGTCAGGGGTTCGGGGGTATGAGCCACTCCCCCCACCCCAGGAAAAAGAGGAGAATTCTATGTGGGGGCCACCCCCACTCCCCCGGCAGAGGGCGGTCGCCCTCGTGCACTCCCACTTCTGAGCCCGGCCGCCCCTCAACAGCGAACTCTTACTCACGTAACCAGTGCTGGCGCCGTGGTCCGATCTGTCGTATCGTTGTGCGCGACTGAACTTTCTCCAATGAGGGAGACCGATCGTGTACCATCCCATCGAACAGATCCTGGGCTCGTTGGCGGGTTTGGCCCTGGGGAGCATGCCCTTAGCTGCTCCGACCTTAGCCATCACCATCTGCATCATGCTGTTGAAGTGCGCGGAGTTCCTGTCTGGGGACGACTACAGTCCGCTTTAGCGACCGTGGTGTGACAAACCGGCATGATAAATCATTGAACCCGCTCTTCACAGGGCGGGTTTTCGTGTGAGTTGCGGCATCGCACCGAGGAATCGATGATTGCCGAAAACCGGAATGTTGGCCGGGGACGCCGGCTGGGCCGGGCACGGCCACGTGGTCGTGTTCAGGATCACCGCCCAGCCGGGCGTTGGCTGAATCCCGTCGCGAAGTTGGTGATGACCAGTTCGGTCACGCCGTTTCGTTTGGCGGGGTTGGAGTTGATCGCACGGCGCAGCCCGGCAACCGGCGCCAAAACCATTGCAAAGTCCCGGTACAGGCTGCGGATGAACTCGGTGTCGGAGTTGTTGAGGATGACCAGCGCTCCCCGCTCTGTTGCAGCCTTGAAGGCCTGCATGAGGCGCTCTTGCTCTCCCCTGCCGAAGCTGGTGGCGGTATATCCCGTGAAATTGGCCGTGGGCGATAGCGGGTCGTAGGGCGGATCGAGGTAGATCAGATCGCCTTTCCGTGCTTGATCCATGGTTTCGGCGAAATCGGCCACCAAGAGCGTGGCCCCGGCCACGACGGCTGCGGTCGCTCGCAGGTTTTCGAGGTTATACACCAAGGGCGGATACTTGTACCGGCCAAAGGGCACGTTGAAACGCCCCTTGCGATTGACCCGGTACAGGCCGTTGTAGCAGGTCTTGTTCAGAAAGATGAAACGTGCCGCCCGTTCCACCTCAGACATGTCAGAGGGGTCGGCAGCGCGGAGTTCATAGTAGTAGGCACGGTCGGCGGCGTGGGGTTGATGCCGGTCGAGCGCTTCGATGAGGTGGCTCACCTGACGTTGAACCACCCGGAACACCTCCACCAGCGACTCGTTGCTGTCGCTCAGCAGCGCCTCGGCCGGTTGCAGGTGGAAGAAGACGGCGCCGCCGCCGAGGAACGGCTCGATGTAGCGGCGGTACGTCGTGGGGAAAAATGGTTGCAGGTGCGCCAGCAGTTGCGCCTTGCCTCCCGCCCACTTGAGGAACGGCCGGGCCCGGACCTGGCCCTCCACCTGCGGCAATGCCAACGTGCCCTTCGGCGGGCTCAGGGGGACCTCACGACGCCGAGTTGGCTGGGCGGCGACGCGGCGACGTCCCGCCGCGCTCGGGGAGCGGCAGCCCGAAGTAGAGCCGCAGCCAGGGATCGAGGTCCGCCACCTCGACAGCCTTGCCGGTGGAAATCAGATACGAGCGCATGTTGGTCGTGAAGCCGTCGCCCTCGAACACCACCAGCCCGGGGATCGGCCAAGCTCCGATGTCGTCGATGGTGGCGGGGATCTTCTCCTCGGCCGTGCCCCTGGTCCCCTGGAACTTGCACTCGATCCCGAGGCTCTTGCGGCGGTCCTGATCGGTCAGGATCAGGTCTATGACCCGTTCCGCGCCCCATAGACGGCGTCCGACCCGCACCTGGTCGTGCACGTTGAGTCCCAGGTCCTGGGCGAGCTCGCGCACCTTTTCCTCCAACTTCTTGCCCTGGACGGGCGCCGCGCCTCTACCTGGCATCAGCCTTCCTGTTTAGCACATCTGTTTGGACGGCCAGTATACCACGCGGGTTCACCGCTCGGGCAGCCGCTGGAGAATGTCGCAGATCCGGTGGGTCGAAGGGACTCTCAGCAATCCTTTGGGCGCGGTCCGTTGATGTTCCAACCGTTCCGGGGATTCGAGGAACGCCTGGAGTGCCGTCCGGCTTTCCCACAGCGCTACCCGCAGGAACCGGGTGGGCCCGCCTAGGTAGCGGAAGAGGCGGATGGAATGGAACCCCGGTGCTGCCTGGAACACCGGTGCAAACGCCATCTCCGCCTGCTCCCAGGCGCGGTGCTGTCCCGGCAGCGTATCGAACTGGACGAGAATCGCCAGGTTGGCCTTGCCGGTTCCCCGGCCCGCGTGGGCCAATTCGTAGTACTCCATCTCAGGTTGGCGGACGTAGCTGTCGGGTGGGCGGTTGCGGAGGTAAGTTTTGAACTCCTCGGTCTGCGCATAGGCCTGGGCGTCCGCCCGTTCGTTCCAGAACCGGAGCGCGAGGTACGTCTCCGTGTTCCCGGCGTAGCGAAAGAACTCGCTTCCCACGTAGCCCGGCGCCTTGGCCTGCATCAGGTGCAGGCGGGCTACCCGCCCTTCCAGTTCGTTCTGGTAGCCCAGATTCATCGCGTAGGTTTCGTGATGGAGGAACATGGTGACTCCCTGATTGAGGCTGGACGCCGCCATTGTACCCACGAGGATGGTGGCTGACCAGCGGTTGCATCCTGTTTTCGGTGCGAATCGGCGCTCCGCTCTCTTGGTATGTGTTCAGTGTCAGGGGTTTGGGGGATATGAGCCACTCCCCCCACCCCAGGAAAAAAGAGGATAATTCTCTGTGGGGGGCACCCCCGCGCCCCCGGCAGAGGGCGGCCGCCCTCGCGCACTCCCACTACTGAGCCCGGCCGCCCCTCAGCAGTGAATTCTTTCCTCCCTTGGCGCTCGCTTGCCGTGGTCACTGCGCTGCGCCTAGACTGGATGCGGCAGCAGAGGAGAGACCGCATGCACGACCACACCGCAGCCGGGCATGAACCGCGTGATCAGGACGATCACTCCCATCATGATGATGACGGCGGCGAACGCGAACGGCGTTCCGGCCACCAGCACGTCCACGGCGTCGATCCCGCCCTGCTGGCGACGGACCGGGGCCTGTGGGCGGTAAAGTGGTCGTTCGTGGGATTGTTCATCACCGCGGCTATCCAATTGGCTGTGGTCGTGGCAACCGGCAGTGTGGCGCTGCTGGCGGACACCTTTCACAACCTGAGCGACGCTGCCACCGCGATCCCGCTTAGTATCGCCTTCATCCTCGGGAAGCGTCCGCCCAGCCGGCGGTTCACCTATGGGTTTGGCCGCGCCGAGGACATTGCCGGGGTCATCGTTGTCCTCATGATCTTGGTGAGCGCGGTCGCGGCCGCTGTGCAATCGGTGTCCCACCTGCTGGCGCCGCAGCCGGTGTACCACCTGTGGGCCGTTATCGGAGCATCCCTCGTCGGATTCGGCGGCAACGAGGCCGTGGCCCGCTTCCGGATCCGTGTGGGGAAGGAGATCGGAAGCGCTGCGCTGGTGGCCGACGGGGAGCACGCCCGCGCCGACAGCCTGACCAGCCTGGCGGTCCTGGTGGGGGCCGTGGGGGTGGCCGCAGGGTTCCCGCTGGCCGATCCGCTGATGGGGCTCATCATCTCGGTGCTCATCATGCGCATCGTGTGGGAGTCGGGTGGGGCGGTGCTGGGCCGGCTGCTGGACAGCGTCGACCCGGAGGTCGCTCAGGAGGTGCGGGAGGTGGCGGCCGAGACCGCCGGCGTTCGGGGGGTGACCGAGGTACGGGTTCGCTGGCTGGGGCACCGCTTGCTGGCCGAACTGAACCTGGCGGTAGCCCCCGAGCTGTCGGTGGTGGCGGCCCATTCGATCGCGGCCGAAGTCCAGCACGAGCTGCTGCACAAATTGCGGTACCTCTACAACGCAGTGATTCATGTTGACCCGGAGCCGGCCTCAGGCGAGGGGTTCCACCGGCCCCAGGAGCACGACCATGATGACCATGGGCTCCACGGGCACTGATCCAAAGTGATTGTGATAGAATCGGTAAACATTTGCTCCGGCGCCCCAGCGCAGCTCCTCCTGAGTGCCGTTGAGAGAGAACAGGGAGCACCTTGCCCCGTTTCTTCAACACCCTAACCCGCCGAAAAGACGAGTTCACCTCCCGGGAACCCGGGGTCGTCCGCATGTACACCTGCGGTCCCACCGTGTACCGCTACGCCCACATTGGCAACATGCGCACCTACTTGATGGCTGATGCCGTGCGCCGCCTGCTGGAGACCCAGGGGTACCGGGTGGAGCACGCCAAGAACATCACCGATGTTGGCCACATGCGGCAGGATATGGTGGAGCGCGGCGAGGATAAAATGATCGCGGCGGCCCTGAAGGAGGGCAAGACCCTTGAAGAGATCGCGGGGTTTTACACCGAAGCGTTCCGGTCCGACGAGGCCAAGCTGAACATCCTCCCCGCCATGGTCTTTCCCAAGGCCACCGAGCACGTGCCCCAGATGATCGACGTAGCCCAGCGGCTGCTGGACCGGGGTTATGCCTACGTGGTCGATGGCAACGTCTATTTTGATGTGAGCCGGTACGAACGCTATGGGCAACTGTCGGGCAACCAGCTTGGCAACCTGCTCCAAGGGGTGCGGGTCGAGGTTGACCCGCTGAAGCGCAACCAGACGGATTTCGCGCTGTGGAAGGCTGCCGAGCCCGGCCGCATGGTGAAATGGCAAAGCCCCTGGGGCGAGGGGTTCCCCGGCTGGCACATCGAGTGCTCCGCAATGTCCACCGCCTACCTGGGGCAGCAGTTGGACATCCACACCGGGGGTGTCGACAACATCTTCCCGCACCATGAGGATGAGCTGGCGCAGAGCGAGGGCGCGTTCGGCGGCCAGTTCGTCCGGTACTGGATGCACGGACAGCACCTGCTGGCCGATGGGCTGAAGATGGCCAAATCCACCGGGAACTCCTACACCCTGTCGGAGTTGGAGGCCCAGGGTTTTGAGCCCCTCGCCTTCCGTTATCTGTGTCTCACCGCGCACTACCGTTCCCGCCTCAACTTCACCTTTCAGGGACTGCGGGCCGCGCTGCGCGCCCTGGCCCGGCTGCGGACCTACATCCGCAGTTGGACGCTGGACGAGCGCCAGTTGACCTCCGGCGAGTTGGAGGTGGTCTCGGCCCCGTGGCGACACCGGTTCTGGGGCCATGTCGAAGACGACCTGAGGCTTCCCGACGCGATCGGTGAACTTTGGAAGTTGGCCGATTCGGACGTTCCCGGCCCAGCCAAGCTCGATCTGGTGCGGGATTTCGACCGGGTGCTGGGCCTCGATCTGGCTCGCCTGACCGAACCGCTGCCGCCACTCCCGGTATATGTACGGGGCCTGTTGGAGCAGCGCCGCGAGCCACGGGACAGGGGCCGCTACCCGGAAGCCGATGCGCTGCGTGAATCGGTGCGCAACTCGGGATATGAAGTGCGGGATACCGCAGGCGCAACGGTGGCGCTGCCGCGCGACCCCGCCTTCACCCCCGACAAGCTTGTGGGGACCGTCTCCGCTTCCAACGAGGTTCCTTCGTTCATCGGGGAACCCGACACCTGTGAGTTTTCCCTCAATATCCTGGCCCACAATTACCAGGACGATGTCCGCCGTTGTGTCGAAAGCGCCCTGGCGTGGAGTGGCAACCGGGATGTCGAAGTGGTGGTCGTCGATAACTTCTCCGGGGACGGCCTCGGCGGGTGGGTCGATGAGTTTGCACGGTCGGACTCGCGGGTGCGGGTGATCCACACCGACCATCGGGTCGGCGAGGGGGCGGGGCGCAACATGGGGCTCAAGCAGAGCCGGGGGCGCTACGTGATGCTGCTGGACACCAGCGTCGAGTTTGTGGGGGATGCCTTCGCGCCACTGGTAGCGTTGCTGGCGGATCAGCGGATCGGCGCTGCTGGGGCCTGGGGTGTCCACTCCCACGACCTACGGCATTTTGATGAGGGGCCGCACGGCCGGGAGGTCGACGCCGTCGAAGCCTATTGCCTGTGCTTCAGGCGCAGTCTGCTGCACGCTACCGGGTTGATGGACGAGAAGTACCGCTTCTACCGCAACCTCGATCTGGATTTCTCCATCGGCCTTCGGTCCCTTGGCCTGACCAACGTGGCGTTGGAACACCTGCCTCTGCTCAAGCATGAACACCGAGGGTGGAACAGCGTCGATCCGGACGAACGGGATAAATTGAGCCGGAAGAACTTCAACCGGTTCCTCGAAAAATGGGGCAATCGCATCGACCTGCTGGCCCACACCCGTCACCCCGGCGATCCCGACGACACCGGCAACCACCATGACGACCACGAACACGATCACCACGACGGCGGTCACCCCTAGCCGATGCGGCAAGCTGTCGTAACCCTGGAGAACAGGAACGGACAGGCGATGGCCGGGGACCTGCTCATCCCTGACGGTGAGGGTCCCCACCCTGCGGTCCTGGTCATCCATGGATTCCGAGGGAACCGCAACGAGCGGCACATCGAGGCCGTCGGCGATGCTCTGGCGTGGTCCGGGTTCGTATCGTTGCGAGTCGATCTCACCAACAACCTCGGCGCCTCCGAGGGCGACTTTGCCGACCTCACGGTCAGTCAAGAACTTACCGATGCCGATGATGCGCTGAACTATCTGATGGCGCGGCCCGAGGTCGATGCTGCCCGGACCGGCATCACCGGGCACAGCCTGGGGGGGTTGGTGGCCGTGATCACTGCGGCTCGCCGGCCCGAGGTTGCGGCGCTGGTCACTTTGTCTGCCGTATTCGACATGGCGCCCAAGTTGGAGCGCCTGCTCGGCGCCGATCAGGTGGCGGCTTGGCGGGAACGGGGGACGGTGGAGATGGACCCACCCGGGTCGGGGCTGCTGCTGAAGTCTGCGTTCTACGATGACCTGACCGGGCTGGATGTGGCCGGCGAAGTCGCCAACCTGCTTGCTCCTTTCCGGATCATCCAGGGCGGCGCCGACTCTGGAGTGACGGAGGACGATGCCCGCCGCTACCGGGAGTGCGCGGGCAGCGCTGTGAAGGAGGTCGCCGTGGTGGGTGGGGCCGACCATACCTACTCCGACGACAACCACCTGATGCAGGTCTGCCTGCTGACGGCCGATTGGTTCCGGCGCCACCTGAACCCTTGATTGATCCCGTCGCAGCCTGCGACCTCCGGTAACCTGCCGCATGCGCTCTCTTGCCGCCGCCTCGGCCAAACTCAGCGGTGGCGCGTTCTCCTCCCCCGGCTTCCGCTGGTTCTTCGCGGGGTTGCTCCTGCTGGCGCTGGGCGCCACCATTGGCGATGTTGGCCAGCGCTGGTTGGTCCAGGAGATCTCCGGATCGCCGTTCCACGTTGGGTTGGTGGTGTTCGCCGGCAGCGTTCCCATGCTGCTTTTCTCGCTCCCCGCGGGTGTGTTGGCCGATCGTGTCGATCGTGTCCTCATGATCGTGACGGCTCGGGGAATCGGCGCGTTGCTTATCACATTCCTCGGGGTGCTGACGGTGCTGCGGGTGGTGGAGGTCTGGCAGGTGGTGATCCTGGCGTTCATCTGGGGGACGTTGGTGGCCACCGAGATCCCTGGGAGGCAGTCACTTTTCCCGATGCTGGTAAAGCGGGAACACCTGATGCATGCCGTCGCCATCTATTCGGGGGTGTGGAGCGGCAGCCAGATCGTGGCGCCCGCCATCGCCGGGTGGGTGATTGGGTTGGTGGGCACCGAAGGCTGCTTCTTTCTGACCGGCGTCCTGCAGGTCACGGCGGTGGCGCTCTTTTTTCAAGTGAAGCGGCACGCCGATACGAGGCCGGGTGAACGGCGCCAGGAGGGGGCGCTGGAGGCGTTCACCAGCGGCATCCGCTATGTGCGCAAGGACCCCATCATCGCGGCGCTGGTGCTCACCGCGATGGGAACCGCATTCCTGGGATATCCCAGCGCCACCGCGCTGCTGCCTTCGTATGCGGCCAACGTGCTCCGCGGCGATGCGACGGTTTTTGGCTCGCTTCTCACTGCGATGGGGGTGGGAGCGCTGGCGGTGAACCTGATCCTGGCGGCTGGGATGCGGGTTGCCGGGCGGGGCAAGGTGATGCTTGGTCTCGGCGCACTGTGGGGGATCCTGCTGCTGGCGCTGGCGCAGACGACCGACCGTGCTATCGCCGAAGTGTTGATGGGACTGATCGGCGCATGCAGCGCGGGCGCGATGACCCTGGCAACGACACTGACGCAGATGAGCGTGAACGATGATATGCGCGGGCGGGTGATGAGCGTCTTCATCCTAACCTGGGGCTTGGCCAGCGTTGGCGGCCTGGGGGCCGGCGCGCTTGGGAGCGCCATCGGGGTGCCCAACGCGATCACCGTGGGCGGGCTGGGGACGCTGCTGGTAGTGGGCCTGGTCTGCGTCCGCTCCCCCGGCCTGCTGCGTCTCGATTAGGGCGGGGTCAGACCGGTGTGGTCGTCCAGAGGGGCTGGGTCCCGATGACACCCTTTTCTTCCAAAGCAGCGATTTCCGCCTCGGTCATGCCGAGCAGGCCGCCGTAGATCAGGTGATTGTGTTCCCCCAGGCCCGGGGCGGGGCTGCCCTGACGGCGGGGAGTCTTGCTCAGATGCCAGGCGGTGCCCACGTAGGCATACGCCCGGCCCACCTCGGGCATATAGTTCCAGTCCCAGAAATCGCGCTCCGCCAGGTGGGGGTCGTGGATGACCTCTTTGCCCTTCAGCAGGGCGGCGGCCGGTACCCCCTCCGCCTGAAGCAGGTGCATTGCCTCGTGGTGGCTCAGACCGCGCGTCCAGCCGGAAAGGTGGCTGTCGATGATCTCCTGGTGATGCCACCGGCCCGAGCCCTCCGCGAACCGTTCGTCGCCGGCCCACTCGGGGTTTCCGAGCGCCCGCACCAAGCCGGACCACTGGGCATCGCTGGCCACCGCCACAGCGACCCACTCGTCGTCCCCGGTGCAGGGGTACACGCCATGAGGCGCCATCGCGGGATGCCGGTTGCCGGTCGGGCCCTGGACCCGTCCGTTCATGGAGTAGTCCATGATGGCTTCTCCCAACAGGCCGGTGGTCACCTCACGCTGCGACATGTCGATGAAGCAGCCGCTGCCGGTCTGCCGGACGTGGCGTAACCCGAGCAGCAGCGCCCCCACCCCCAGCGTCCCGGCCACCGGGTCCGGGTAGGTTTCGTTGGACATCAGGGGGCGTTCGCCGTTGTAGCCGGTGATGGAGGTGAGGCCGCTGGTGTTCTCCATGGTGTAACCGAGCGACCCGTAGTTGCGCTCAGGGCCGGTGTTGCCCTGGCTGCTCATCTTGAGGTACACCAGCTTGGGGTTGGCCTTGATGAGCCGCGGGTAGTCGAGTTCCCAGCGGTCCATGACTGCGGCGCGGAAGTTCTCCATCAGCGCGTCGCAGCGCTCCACCAGCCGGATCAGGACCGCCTTTCCCTCGTCCATGGTCAGGTCCAAGGTGATGCCGAGCTTGTTGCGGTTCCGCTGAACGTAATCCGCGCGCTGGTTCCACGGCCGGGGCCCGGGTTTGCCGTCCGGGTAGGTGAACAACTGGTGTGCCGGTGGATTCACCTGGCCGCGGGTGGAGTCGCCCCGCCTATGGGATTCCACCTTGATGACCTCGGCGCCCATGAAGCCCAATGGGAATGTTGAGTACGGCCCTGCCGCGACCTGGGTCAGGTCGAGGATACGGACTCCCTCCAACGCGTTGCGGCTCATCGTTCCCCTTTTTGTGCGGCTGCTAAACCGTTCCCAACTCACGAAGCCGGGCGATATCCGGCTTGGCGAGCCCCAGCATCTCGCCGAACACCAGTTCATTGTGCTCGCCCAGCAATGGAGCCCGCTCCATCCGCCAGGGCTGTTCAGCCACAGTGAACGGACCGCCGGGGTAAGGGATCGGCCCGGTGGTGGGGTGGTCGACCGGCCGGAAGTAACCCCGGATTTGGTATTGGGGCGAGCCGACCAGGTCCGCGACCGTGAGCACCGGTCCCGCGATGGAGCGCATGGACTGGAGTTGGTGGTACACCGCCTCCTTCTCTTGGTCCGCCAACCAGACCTCCAGTATCTCCACCAGGGCTTTGGTGTTCTTGCGCCGGGCCGCCATGTCGCTGAACCGCTCGTCTTCGGCGAGGCTGGGTTGCCCGATCAGGCTGCAAAACTGTTTCCAGGAGCTGTCTTGGATGCCCACATTGATCCAACCGTCCTTGGTGCGGCTCAGCTGGCTGTCACGCCGCAGCGGGTTTTCCCCGCCGAACTGGGCGTGGACGCTGGCGTGGATCTGGCTGACCGCCGCGCTCTCGATGGCGGAGATGTCGACGAATTGGCCTTCGCCCGTCGCATCGCGAAAGTGCAGCGCGATCATGATCGCCGAGAAGGCGCTGACGCCCGCTGTCATCAAGCAGGGGGAGCCGCCGATCTTCAGCGGCTCGCGGCCGGGCAACCCAACGGGGTACTGCAGCGCGCTCAATGCTTGGATAATGATCTCGGTCGCTTGGTAGTGGGCATAGGGCCCCGTCTGCCCAAACGGTGTGATGGAGGCAAAAATCAGGCCGGGGTTCTCCGATGCCAGGGCGGCGTAACCCAGCCCCCATTCAGCCATCTGCCCAGGGGCGAAGCTCTCGATGACAATGGCGGCGCGGCGGGCCAACCGCCGGAACAGCGCCGCTCCGCCGGGGGCGCCGAGATTGAGGGTGACGCTTTCCTTGCTGGTGTTGAGGTACAGGAAGAGGCCGCTCCGTTCGTCCCCGGGGACGTCCTGGTGGAAGGGTCCCATGCGGCGGGCGTAGTCGCCCTCGGGAGGCTCCACTTTGATGACGCGTGCGCCAAACCCCGCCAGCAGCTTGGCGCAGAAGGGGCCGGAGATGCCCTGGGAGGCGTCGATGACCGTGAGGTCGCTGAGCACCAGCGGGGAGTTGAAGGTCATGGGGTCACTGGTTCAGGAGATAAACAATTGGGGTTTGGGCTCGATAGCAGATGTTAAGATAACTTGAGCGTTGCCCGCTCCGCAACGGCGCTGATCAGTCAGAAGAGAGTATCCACAGATTACACAGATCTTCGCAGATTCCGGAGCAGTTTGGGTGCGCTTGGGCAGGAGTGCAGAGGGCGCAGCCCTTTGCCAAGGGGTGCGGGGGATGTTCCTCCGCTATCACCATTATTACCCCGAAGGGATACCTTATTGATGGAGCAATCGATGGCTCAGACCTACGACATCATCGTGGCCGGCGCCGGAAACGCGGGGCTGGCCGCGGCCATGGCCGCGCGGGAAACGGGAGCGCGGGTCCTGGTGCTGGAAAAGGCGCCCCTCGAGCTGCGGGGCGGCAACTCCTTCTACACCGGCGGGTTGTTCCGGTTCGCGTTCGCCGGCATCGATGACGTGGCGTCGGTGATCCACGATCTCACCGAGGGCGAACGCAACATGGTCGACGTCGGCAGCTACCCGACCCGGGCCTTCTATGAGGACGTGATGCGGGTAACGGAAGGACTGTCGGATCCCGAACTCCTGGAAGTTCTGGTGTCGCAGTCGCTGCCCACCATGCGGTGGATGGCGGGCAAGGGGGTCCGCTGGATCCTGGCGATGGGCCGCCAGTCGTTCAAGGTGGGTGATAAGTTCAAGTTCTTCGGGAACCTCATTGTCGAGGCGGTCGGAGGTGGGGTTGGCCTGTCCGACATGGAGTTTGAGGCCGCGGAGAAGATGGGTGTCGAGGTCCTTTACAACGCCAAAGTTTCGGCGCTCAGGATTGACAACCGGGGAGCGGTGGTGGGGCTCACAGTAAAGGGCCCCGAGGGGTTTCAGGACTATGATGCCAGGGCGGTGGTGCTGGCGTGCGGCGGCTTCGAGGCCAACGCCGAGATGCGCACCCGCTACCTCGGCGCCGGTTGGGAGTTGGCCCGGGTGCGGGGCACCCAGTTCAACACCGGCGATGGCCATCGCATGGCTCTGGACATCGGAGCCCAGCCCCACGGCCACTGGAGCGGCGCCCACGCCTGTGCTTGGGACTACAACGCCCCCCGGTATGGCGACCGCAAGATCACGGACCTGTACCAGAAGCACTCCTACCCCTACGGCCTCATCGTGAACATGGCCGGCGAGCGGTTCGTCGATGAGGGCGCCGACTACCGCAACTACACCTATGCGAAGTACGGCCGGGAGATCCTCAAACAACCGCAACGAGCGGCGTTCCAGATCTTCGACCAAAAAGTGATCAAGCTGTTGCGGGATGAGTACCGGATCAAAGAGGTGACCAAGTCCTCGGCCGATACCCTTGAGGATCTGGCGGACCGCCTGGGCATCGAGCGCGATGGGTTCGTCCGGACCATCCGGGAATACAACGCGTCGCTGCGTGGCGGGGAGTACAACCCCAGCATCCTCGATGGCGTGCGCACCGAGGGGATCACGCCGCCCAAATCAAACTGGGCGCTGCCTATCGATACGCCTCCATACGAGGGCTATGCCGTCACCTGTGGCATCACCTTCACCTTCGGCGGGCTGCACATCACGCCGCGGGGACAGGTGCTGGACACCGAGGAGCGTCCCATCGCCGGTCTGTACGCCGCCGGGGAGATCGTCGGCGGGCTGTTCTACCACAATTACCCTGGCGGCAGCGGGTTGATGGCCGGCGCGGTGTTCGGCCGGCAGGCGGGCATGAGCGCGGCAGAGGACATCAGGGCCAAATAATGCGCTGCACCTGCGCGTGCCGGCGATGCCCACCGATCCTCACCTCCGCGGCAGGATGCTCTTGAGGTAGTCGATCTGGCCCCAGTGCTCGTGCTCGTGGGTGACGCGGGCGAGCAGGTAGACTCCGATGCTGGTTTCGGGGGCGTTGGGCATCGGCGCCTGGAGGGCGACGTCGCTCGACGCCTTCAGGTAGGCGATGCTGTTGTCCCGTACGCGGTTGTAGTACGCCGCCAGGTCAGCCAGCTGGGGCAGTGGGAACGCCGCCACCTGGTCCGGCGTGAACCCGAAACCGGTTTCCTCGGGGTCGAGCCCCAACCGGAGGTTCCAGCCCTCGGCGGTCCACAGTTGCTCCCGGTCTTGGATCCGGTTCTGGAGGTGCATGTCCTCCCGGCGGCCCATATGCCAGAAGATGAAGCCGATTGGGTTGGACACGGCGCCCGCCGGGGCCCACAGCAGATGATGAGGCGCCAGCCCGCCCACGGTGCCGAGCGTGCGGGACCGCAACTTCTCCAATTCGGCCAGCAGCGTGTCCCGGAAGAAGTTGTCCATCGCTCAGCGGCCCCGCCATTGCGGTTTGCGCTTTTCGTTGAAGGCCTTGAGTCCTTCTCCGAAATCCTCCGAGGCGCTGGTCTGTTCCACCCAATAGAAGTTGTTGTTCAAGGCTGCCGAGAGCGGAAACTCCATACCCTGCATCGCCGCCTGCTTGCTGCCCCGGATCGCCAGGGGGGCGCATTCGAGGATCTCCGCCGCCCAGCGCTCCGCCGCCGCCATGAGTTCCTCGTGGGGGACGACCTCGTTCACCAGTCCCCAGCGGTGGGCTTCCTGGGCCGACATGAACTTACCGGTCAGAATGTGGCCCATGGCGATCTTTTGGGGAATCATCCTGGGCAGCCGGTGCACGCCTCCGGCGCCCGGGACCAGGCCCCGCTTGGGTTCCGGCAGTCCGAATTGCGCCCGTTCGGAAGCGACGATGATGTCGCACACCAGGGCGATTTCGAGGCCACCGCCCAGCGCGTACCCGCCGACGGCGCCGATGATCGGCTTCCAGGTTTGAAAGCGGGGGTTGGTGATGCCGCCGAACCCACCCAGCGGCCTGGCGTGCTCCTGAAGGCCGTTGCCCTCCGCCGCCGCCTTCAGGTCCATCCCGGCGGAAAACGCGCGGTCGCCCGCTCCAGTTAGGATCGCAACCCACGCCTCAGAGTCGCGGTCGAAGTCGCTGAACGCTTCGTATAACTCGCGGCTGACGGTTGGGTTGATAGAATTGAGGGCTTCCGGGCGATTAATCGTCACATATGCGAGATGGTCACGTTTCTCATACCGAATGAACTGGAAGTCAGCCAAGAATATCCTCCAAGGGAGTGGTGGGCCGCGTGGCAGCCAGGGTCGCCGGGTGGCGCCATTATACCCTGCTCTTTTCGCAACAACCGTGGTTGTTGCGATGTTATAATGCCGGCAGCGGTCCCACGTTCACTATGCAGCAACCCGACCCGAAACTCACTGAACCTCAACCCGTCTCGCCCGGCTCAAGGGGGAGGCGTGTCCTGTTTTGGATCATTTCCGCCGCTTTCATCGCGGGGGGAATCGTTGCCGGGGCGATGGCGATTCCCAACGCCTTTGGCGTGGTGGGGTCGGCATCGCTGAACCTGGCGCAACAGCTGCTCCCGGTGGGGAACCCCGCGAACCCGCTGGCGCAGGAACCGGACTGGAAGAACCTGGAACGGGTCAACATCCTGCTGATGGGGGTCGACCGGCGTCCGGACGAAGGGACGGGCGCCATGACCCGGACCGATACCATGATGGTGCTGACCTATGATCCGTTCAGCAAAACCGCCGGCCTGCTCAGCATTCCCCGCGACACCTACGTACCGATACCGATACGGCCGGGGTTCGTGCTCCAGGACCGGATCAACACGGCCACCGTCTATGGCGAGGTGTACAAGTACCCCGGCGGCGGGCTCGAACTGGCGCGGGATGCCGTCCAGTACAACCTGGGCGTCCACATCCACTACTACGTCATGGTGGACTTCGATGCGTTCCGCAAGCTGATCGACACGCTGGGTGGCGTCGACGTCGACGTCCCGGTCGCGTTGGTCGATAACTTTTACCCCACGGATAACTACGACATCAAACGCATCTCCATCCCTGCAGGTTCCCAGCACCTGGACGGAGAACGCGCCCTTCAATACGCCCGCTCCCGACATCAGGACTCGGATTTCGGCCGGATCCAGCGGCAGCAGCAGGTGATGCGCGCGGCTCGTGCCAAGCTGATCCAGTTGGATGTGTTGCCTAAGCTGCCCCAACTGTGGCTTGATTTCAAGGACTCAGTCCAGACCGACATGCCGCTCGGCGCGATAGTCAAACTGGCCGCTGCTGGGAGGGATCTGGGGGAGGACGGCATCATCGGCCGGTCGCTCGATGCAGCCGGCGGCTATGTCACGCCGGTGACCACCGCCGACGGAGCTTCGATCCTGGTGCCCAACCGCGCCAAGATGCGAGAGGTGATGGCCGAAGTGTTCTTTGATGTGCGGAAGGAGCAGGAAGGAGCCCGCATCGAGTTGCTGAACGGCACCGGCACCCCCGGGTTGGCCGCCAAGACCGCCCGGCAACTGGAAGCCTATGGCTTCGACCATATCGCGATCGGCGACGCCGGTTCCTATGACCATCAGGTCACCGAAATCCTCAATCTCACGGGCAAAGGCTACACCGCCAACCTGGTGGCCACCGCTTTGAAACTGCCCCGCGCCCGCGTTCGCGAGGCTAGTGGAGAGGCGGCAACCCTGCCCACGGTGGTTGACCTGAGGATCATCCTGGGAGACGACATGGCCCTGCAACCATGAGAGGTAGCTACTCAGAATGACGGGGTCAGAGACCTTGGGAGCAGGTGTGCAGAGGGCGGCAGCCCTTTGCCGGGGACTTGGGGTGGCCCCAAGAACAAATTCTTTCTTTCTGAGCGTGGGGCAAAAGAACGCCTGCGACCCCGTAAGAGTTCAGATGCCCATGACCAGGGGACACCACCGGACATAGTAGACTTGCGGGTCAGGCACAGGGGTGCAGGGGGCGAAGCCATCCTGGCGGGGGCCTGGGGGTGTTCCCCCACATCAGATGGGCCGGCGAACTGCCGCCCGTTGGTCAGTGGTAGCGCACGATGGCCTTGAGCCCGTCCATCCCCAGGCGCGACTCGTAGGCTTTGTCGGCGTCGGACGGACCGTAGCGATGAGTGATCAGTTTCCGGGCGTCGGGCAGCACCGATAGGAGCCGGGCAGCGCGGACGTAGTGGTCGGTGGTTGCGTTCTGGGTGCCGGTCAGGAACAGTTCGTCGTAGTGGATCCGGTTGGCATCGATGTCGAGCCGGGAACCAGGCGGAAAGCCGGCAAAGAAGTTGAAGTAGCCCTGCTTCCGCATGGCTCCGAGGCCGTCTTCCACCGGTTGAACGTTGCCCACACTCAGAAACCCAGCGTCGGCCCCCAGCCCAGAGGTCATCGCCATGGTCTCCTTGATCAGATTGTCCTTCTCGGGATTGATGCAGACGGTGGCGCCCAGTTCCTCGGCCGCCTTCAGCCGGGCTTCCACTGGATCGCTGATAATGATGCGGGCGGCGCCGAGCGCCCGGCCCAGGACGAGGTGCATGAGGCCCATGGGTCCCGCGCCGATGATCACCATGGTGCCGCCCGGCTGCACCCGGCAGGATTCCAGCGAGTTCAGGACGCAGGCGAAGGGTTCGGTCATCGCCGCCAGCTCGTAATCCATCTCGGTGTCGATCTTGATAACGTGTCCGAGATGGACCAGCGACGCCGGGATGCGGACATAATTGGCGAACCCGCCGTCCTCATCGTAGCCCAGCGTAACCCGTTTGAGACAGCGGTTGCGGCGGCCGATCAGGCAAAAATAGCACTCACCGCAGGCGATGATGGGGCACACGATAACCCGGTCGCCGGCCGCCACCTCGTCGACACCTTCCCCCACCTGCTGGATTACCCCCGCCATCTCGTGGCCGGGGATGACGCCAAACTTGGCCTTCTTCTCACCCTTGAACACCCGGAGGTCGGACGCGCAGACCGAGGCGACGCCGACTTTGAGCAGGGCTTCCCCAGGTCCGATGACGGGGATGGGGCGCTCCTCGACCCGGATGTTGCCGGGACCGTGAAAAATCAATGCCTGCATAGTATCCATGGGGTGCCTCTCCTACGCGGCGGGCCCTTCCTTCGCCAGCGTCGCAACGATGCCGGCCAGCCGGTCCATCTCATCTTCGGTGTTGAAAAAGTCCACGGAGGCCCTGACCCCCGCCGGGAAGGGGACCGCTCGGATACACACTTTTTCGCGGTCCCACAGTGCCGTGACCAATGGCCGCGGCTCCCACCCAGCCACCGTGAACGTGACCAAACCGCTGGCAGTGGGTCCAGTCGGAGGGCTCGTCACCGCCACGCCTGGAACGGTGCTCAGCCGCTGCCGGAGGCGCTCCGTGAGCCCCTGCCAGCGTTGCTGGACCGCGGGCATGCCCCCGATGCCCTGGAGGAAGTCGATGGCGGCTATCACTCCCAGCAGCATCGGTACGTTTGATGAGGTGAGTTCAAATTTCTCCGATGAACCGGACGCCGGTTCGAAGTGTCCGGCGTTGTCCCAGTTGAGGGCGGCGTGGCTCGACACGGCAGCGGGTTGGAGGGATGGGAGAAGGTCCCGCCGCACGTAGAGGGCTCCGGTTCCCTCTGGGCCCAGCAGCCACTTGTGGCCGGGACCCGCATAGTAATCGCACTCCAGCGCGTCCAGGTCCAGCGGTATCTGTCCGAAGGTCTGGGCGCCATCCACCAGGACTTGGACCCCGGTTTCGTGGGCCATCCGGTTGATGTCGTGCAACGGCATCAGCAGCCCTGTGGTGTACATGATGTGGCTGAGCAGGATGACTCTGGTGCGTGGCGTTATGGCGGCCTTCAACCTGCCGACGATGGTGTCCACGCCATCCAACGCACCGAGCGAAACGATACGGACGTTGATGCCGTAGCGGGCTCTCAGGTTGTAGGCCGGCACGAACCCCGAGCCGTGCTCAAGGTCCGTGGTGATCAGCTCGTCCCCTTCACGCCAGGTCATGCCGCTGAGCACGAGGTTGAGTCCGTGAGTGGTGTTGCCGGTAAGCGTGATCTCTTCCGGCGTGACGCCCAGGAATTGGGCGTAAGCTTCCCGAACCTTTGGCTTGGCGGCCCGGTTGGCCTCCGCGATGGGAGGGGTGGTTGGCCCCTCCTCATTCTCGTGCCGGACGGCGTTCACGATGGCGTCGATGACGGGCTGCGGGGACGGTCCAGACCAGCCGGTGTTGAGGTACATCGACTTCTGGGTGGCGGGAATCAGCTTCCGAACTGCGGCTACATCCATATAAACATCCTCAACCGGGGTGCCGCCAAATTCTAACACACCGCCAACACCCCTCATAGAGCGTATCTATTCAGGGTCAGGGGTTCGGGGGATATGAGCCACTCCCCCAACCCCAGGAAGAAATGAGGAGAATTCTATTGTGGGGGGCACCCCATAGGAGTGGGCAGGTTTCTACTCGGACAACCTCCAAGGCTGTACTTCCCACCCACCCACCCACCCACCCACCCATTTCGTTTGTGTGTGGGGACACCCCACACCCCGGCAGAAGGGGTTTCGCCCCCTCTGCACACCCCCTTCTTACAGCCCTCACCCAGGCATGAAGAAAAAAGGTACCCACTCCTATGGGTCACCCCCACTCCCCCGGCAGAGAGCTTGTGGTTTTTAGCTGGATCGAGCCGAAATCGCCCCTATTTTGTGCCTGGCCTGCGGCCAAAACCACCCAGGAACGCCAAAAACTCACAAACTCAGAGGGCTCCCGCCCTCGTGCACTCCGGCTCCTGAGTCCGGCGGCCCTCAGTGCCGGTGACCGAGCCGGTGGCGTCGGTGGCCGCCTGAGTGGAGCCGGGGCCGCCGGTGTGGCAGACGAGAAGCGGTGGTGGTGCAACGACTGAGCTGCTTGAATGGCCCGGTACCATGGACTCGTCGAGAACCAAAGAATCGAGCGGGCAGCGCCCTTAGGACCGCGTGCCCGCTCGATTCAAACCTTCGGTGTTCCCAGCGCCGGCGCCCGCAAAAAGGCGCCGGCGCTGCAGCCTACCCGAAACGCTTTACGATCTCGCCCATGCCTGCAAGACCCTTCTGGAGATCTTCGGCATTCATGACTGGGGTCATCGTGACGTGCGCCTTGAGACCAATCCAGAAACGCTCGGCCACCGCGGCCACCGCGGCAAGCTCGGAGGAATCGGCCATGTTGACAATCACATGGCCGCCGCGCTGCCCGTCTACTGGGTACATGTACGCAGCCTCAGGCTTGATGTCCGCCATCAACTTCTCAAGAATCTGTGCGATCTTGCCGCTCCCCACAGAGCTCTCGTCAAATCTTGTGTAAATACCCTTCCAGGATCGTCGTCTGATCAGGCCGCGGCTTCGGTGTTTACCTCCTCTGTTTGAAGGATCCCGTCCACGAACCTTCGTCCGGCAAGAACCAGGGTCATGACCGTGCGAGCACCATT
>SHYD01000031.1 GCA_009692945.1 Dehalococcoidia bacterium
CCCAATCCTGTGATCGATAAACCAAGAGCAAATCTCCAGGCCGGAGAGACCTGTACCCGGAATTGCACAGACATGCCTTTCTTATGGCAATACCCGATGGTGCTGATGGCAAGAACGACTGTTGTGGATCACTTTCCGGAAAAAGCACTTTTGCGAATTTGGGTTAAATGAGAACCATAACACAAGCACCCCTGCGTCCAATTGCATATGGGCCATATCTGATGTTGAACTGAAGAGGCTCCATGGTGGCACAGATGTCCTCATCAAACAGGAGAGGCTTCGCAATCACTAGTTCGCCGAGGCTTGATTTATGAGGTAAGTCAGTGAACCCAAATTCCCGGAACAGGTTCAGCAAGATTTTAACTTTATCGAACAACGTGACATAGATCGACAAAAACCGGTTCTCTCTGTCATAGTCGAAGATCGCTTGCCGCCGGTCCTCAGTTACCAAGATATCGACGGCATCCACGTATACGGCTGACAATAGGAGGTCATCAACAAAATCGTTCGTGCCAGGAGCCGCCTCACCGACAATGCAGCTCAACCCTGCTGGAACATCGGGCGGGTTGGGTAGCCGTGGGTACTTTTGGGCCAGAGCCAACAACTCCCCGCGTCTGGATGGATTTCTATCCCGTTCGATATCGACGCGAACTGCCGGGTGTAGGTACAGACTGTGTCCACCACGGTTCGCAAGCATCGCCAATTCAGCGGCCAGCGGCGTGCCCAGTTGAAGGCCGCCGGACGCGGGCTCCAAGGGAATCAGAACGTTCGTATCGAGCAGAAGGTTCATTCGGAGTTCAAAGTTAAAGGTGGCGAGACTCGACCAATTATTTAAACGAAATGAAAAGCTTGTGGTTACTCAGGCTGGGCTTTTGTAGTTGGGAGCGATGGCAATCACGCCACCACTCGCCCCGGTTTGACACCACCGCCCGCCCGTCCTAGGCTGGACGCAAAGACCGCGATTCGTTTCGGAGGCGCTGCCATGGCACTCACCTTCCACCCGCTCCACGCGCTGTTTGTGGCTGAAGCCGGCCCTCTTGACCTCACCCAGGTGCGGGACGAGGCAACCCTCGACCAGATCCGGGCGGGGATGGACCAGTACGGCGTGCTGGTGTTCCACGACCAGCCCTTCACCGACGCCGAGCACCTGGCCTTCGCCCAGCGCTTCGACGGCGAACTGCATGCCAAGACCGGCATCAGCACGCTCACGAAGAACAAGTTCGGCAACGAGGCGCTGACCGATATCTCGAACCTCGACGAGAACGGCGACATCCTCGACACCGACGACCGCCGCCGGATGTACCAGTTGGGCAACCGGCTGTGGCACACCGACGCCTCGTTCCAGGACCCGCCGGGCCGTTACTCCATGCTCCACGCCAAGATCGTGCCTCCGGTGGGCGCCGATACCGAGTTCGCCGACATGCGGGCGGCCTACGATGCGCTGCCCGAGGACCTGCAGGGTCAGTTGGAGGGCTTGCAAGCCCACCACTCCATCGCCTATTCCCGCCAGACCCTGGGCTTCGAGTTCTCCGCTGAGGAGGCGGAGAAGCTCAAGGGCGCGGTGCACCCCCTGATCCGGACCATTCCGGGCTCCGGTCGCAAGTCGACTTACCTGGCATCCCACGCCTTCATGATCATCGGCTGGCCGGTACCGGAAGGCCGCCTGATGCTGCGGGATCTCATCGACCACGGCACCCAGCCTCAGTTCGTGTACCGCCACCACTGGCGGGTGGGCGACCTGGTCATATGGGACAACCGGGCCACCATGCACCGGGGCCGCCCCTTCGAAGACCGCAAGTACCGCCGGGATTTGCGTCGAGTCACCACCCTGGACCTTCCCCGTCCGGTGCTTTCCGAGCGCAAGGGGGCTGAGGCGGCCGTCGGAGCGTAGGCAGGCGGGCGTTTGCGGTTGGAGAACGGGAAGCGCATGAGGCGGGTGGGGGCACCGCCATTGTTCTCGGCACAGGTTGCCGGGCGGGTTTGAAACCCGCCCCTACGCAGGAATGCAGATACACGCAACCAACGAACACTAACTATTCAGCCAAGAGGTCATATCAACATGCCAGACAAGTACCGCGTGGGGATCATCGGGGTGGGTTGGGGCGGCAACGTGCACGTCCCCGCCTTCCGGCTGGTTCCGGAGTATGACGTCGTCGCTCTTTGCGGCCGGCGGGCCGATCGTGCCGCCGAGGTCGCGGCGCGCGTCGGCGTCCCTGAGAGCGCGAGCGATTGGCAGGCCTTGGTCCGCCGGGATGACCTTGACATAATCGTGGTGTCGACCCCGGCCGACCTCCATGCGGAGATGGCCATCGCCGCCGCCAGGGCCGGGAAGCACGTCTATTGCGAGAAGCCGGTCGGACGCAACGCGAAAGAGGCGCTCGCCATGACCGAGGCCGCCGAAGCCGCCGGCGTCGCCAGCGCGATGGGCTATGAAATGCGCTGGTATCCGGAGCGGGCGTTGGTGTCGCGGCTGATCACCAGCGGCTACCTGGGCGCGCCGCACCTTGCGCATAGCTCGCAGACCGCGCCCATGTACCGCCCCGGTGTGTCGTCGCCCGCCCAGTGGAAGCTCATGCTGGGGGAGGGCGGCGGTTACGTGGGAGCGGTGACCACCCATGAGCTCGACTATCTGAGCTGGCTGTTCGGTGAGCCGGAGGCGGTGTGCGCCGGCCTGCGCACCGAGTTCCCCGACCGTAAGGTTGCCGACGGCACCGCCTTCACCGCCACCGCCGAGGACGTGTGCGCCATCATGGTGCGGTTCGCATCCGGAGCGCTGGCGGTCGCGAGTGGGTCTTCGGTGAGCATTCATTCAACGCCGTACCGTTTTGACGCGACCGGCAGCGACGGTACCATCTGCTACACCATGACGCCCGCCGGCCCGGAAGGGTTCATCGCAGCGGGCCCCGCGGGCGCGGACCGCAAGCCGCTGGAACTGGTGTCGCGCACCCCGCGCAGCGGACTCATGCCCGATCCGGCTGCTCCCAACAATCGGAATGTCGTCGCCACCGCCCTTCTGCTGGAGGACTGGCTGCCCGCGCTGCGGGGCGATGCCAGCCCCGTCCCGACGCTGCGCGACGGGCTCAGGGTGCAGAAGATCATCGACGCGGCACGGGCATCGTCCGATGGAGCGGGGTGGGTTAGGACCGGGTAGATCCCTCGTAGTAGGGGCACGTTGCAACGTGCCCCTACCGCCTCCAAGAACAACATCCCCCCGGCTCACCGGCCTTTACAGCTTACGCTGGGGCGTTTCCACCTGCCGCTGCGTTGCTTCCCACGCTGAGGTGATGAAAGGGCGGAGGTTTCTTCGCTGGGCGATGAGGATCACCACGGTGAGCGCCAGATAGCCATAGGCGTAATACAGCCGCGCGTGCAGGTCCGAGATGAAGAGTTGGGTCACGAACAGCGCCATCAGGGCCAGCGCTTCCCATTTGGAGAGGCTCAGGCTCACAAACACTGCCACCGCAAAGGCGGACTGGGCGGCCGTCAACAGCACCTCTTCGCTCTGCCGCGGGTCGAACATCATTGGCTGAATCGACCCACCTGAGATGCCGAAGGCCAGCGGCAGCGAGCCCACCAGCAGCGTCCACTGGTTCACCTTGGACGAGATCAGCGCCGCCATGGCCGCTGAGGGGCGGCCCTTCAGCGCCAGCAACGAAGCGATGATGAACTCGGGCGATTCCGATGCCAGCGGCGCCACCCACTGCACCAACACGAACTCGCTGACGCCCCACTGGGCTCCCATCGAAACCAGGCTCTCGGCGAAGGGCTCGGCTGCGGCGAAGATAGCCACCGCCGAAAACAGGAAGAAGGCGATCAGCGTGGCCCGCCTACGGCCCGTCGGCAACGCGCCGATCACGGCGGCGGGGCCGATGTGCTCCGGGGCGGCCACCGGCCGCCGGGCCGCCAGCACCACGTACCCCGCAAACAGGCCGCCCAGCACCACGGTGTCGATGAGGGAGAGGTGGCCGCGCAGGGGGATCGTGAAAGAGTAGAGTGTGGCGACGGCCAGAAATGAGAGCTCCAGCGCGTGGCTGCGGTCGATCTCGAGCATGGCCCGCCGCGTCTTGAGCCAGAACAGCCCGAAGATAACCGGCCAGCCGATGCCGATCAGGAGCCGGTTCGCCCCGGTCATGTTGGCGATGGCGAGCTGCCGGTGGGACTCCTCGAAGGGCGCAGTCCATGCGAAGTAAAGGTCGACCGCATACTCGGGCAGCACGGCGATAAAGGCGAGGAACGCCAGCGCCAGCGCCTGCGAGATGTCGCCCTCGGCCGCTTCGGCGGTCCAGCTGATGAGGAAGGCTGCGCCCAGAATGCCGAGGCCGAACAGCAACGTGCCCTGCACCGGCGGCAGGTGGGTCCCGGTGAGCCGCAGCACCAACGCAGGCAGCGCGATGAGCGCCGCCGCGGCGATGAACAGCCAGCCTGAGGCGCCGGGATGGTTCGAGGAATGATGGGTCACAACGTTACCCAGTGTATCATCCCCACCTGGCGCCTGAGGTCCGAACCCAGTGCCAGGCCACGCACAGATTGCGGCGGCGCCCGAGGCGGTTCGTTCTGCGCCTCTCGATCGCGGGCGCTATAATAGCGGGGCGTTTCGTTACACCATGAACACCACTCGGAGGAACCCCATTCGATGAATATCGTTGTCTGCATGAAGCAGGTCCCCCAGGTCGCCGACATCAAGTTCGACCACGAGACCAAGACCATCGTCCGGGAGGGCGTGCCGCTCCAGATGAACTCGCTGGACCGCCGCGCCATTACCCAGGCGGTCAAGTTGAAGGAGTCCCACGGCGGCGCCATCACCGTCATCACCCTCGGCCCGCCCCAGGCGAAGTCGCTCCTAGCCGAGGCCCTCGCCACCGGCGCCGACCGGGCCATTCACATCGTCGGCCGGGCCTTCGCCGGGTCGGACACCCTCGCCACCTCCCGCGCGCTGGCGGCCGCCATCAAGAAGCTCGACTACGACGTGGTGTTCTGCGGCCGCTTCAGCATCGACGCCGAGACGGGCCAGGTGGGCCCTGAGGTGGCAGAACTCCTGGGCATTCCTCAGGCAACCAACCTCCGCAGGCTGGAGGCCAGCGCCGACGGCAAGACCTTCACCGTGCTCCGGGAAACGGAGGAGGGGGCGGAGACCCTCGAAATCAAAGGGCCAGCGCTGTTTACCGCGGGCGAGTTCCTGGTGACGCCCATCCGGCCCACCGCCGACCAGGTCAAGGAGGCCATGGAACGGCCCATGGACCAGTGGACGTTGGCCGACCTGGGCCTCAGCGCGGACCAGGTGGGGTCGGCGGGTTCGCCCACCTCGGTATCGGAGATCCGGGAGATGATCGTCCCACGCGAGCAGAAGACCCTCACCGGGGACGATCCGGACGCGCTGGCGCGTCAAGCGGTCGATTTCCTCCTGAAACGGGGAATGTTCACCGCTTGGGACCGGCCCGGCGCCTCGGTGCGGGTGCCCGACAGCCGGAAGTCCAGCCGCCGGGACCGCACGGTGTGGGTGGTGGCCGAAATGGCTCAGGGCCGGGTGCGTGAAGTGACGCTGGAACTGCTCGGCCGCGGCCTTGAACTCGCCACCGAGAGCGACGGTGAACTCGCCGCAGTGCTCATCGGCCACAACGTGACGCAGCACGCTGCTACCCTCGCCGCCCACGGCGCTGATCGCGTGTACGTTGCGGATCATGCCAGTCTGGCCGAGTACGATACCGCCGCCTACGCCCAGGTGCTGGCCCAGGCGATCCAGGCGAAGCAGCCCTACGCCGTGCTGATGGGAGCGACCGTCAACGGTCGCGACCTCGCCCCTCGTGTCGCGGCGCGTCTTGGGCTTGGCCTGACCGGCGACTGCATCGGGATCGGGATCAATGCGTTCGATGAATTGGAACAACTGAAACCGGCCTTCGGCGGCAACATCGTGGCGCCTATCATCACTCGCACCTACCCGGTAATGGCGACGGTGCGGCCGGGCATCCTGTCCAAGGCGGCAGCCAACCCGTCCCGCAAAGCGGTTGTCGAGACCCTGGCGGTCACGCCCATCGCAAACAATCCGGTCCGGCACCTGAAATCGGAGAGCATCGCCGGCGACGAGGGCGTGCGGCTCGATACCGCCGAGGTGGTCGTCGGCCTTGGCGCCGGTGTGGGCAGCGTGGACAACATCGGCGTGGTGCGGCAGTTCGCCCAGATACTGGATGCTCCGGTGGGCACGACCCTCAAGTCGGTCAACACCAGCCTGATGCCCAGCCAGCTCCAGATCGGCATCACCGGGCGTTCGGTCTCACCCCGGTTCTACTTCGCCGTCGCCATCTCGGGGCAGTTGAACCACCTCATCGGCCTCCGCAAGGCCGGGACCATCGTGGCCATCAACAGCGACCCCGAAGCGCCCATCTTCAAGAACTGCGACCTCGGCATTGTGGGCGATTACGCCCAGGTGCTGCCGGCGCTGGGCCGAGCGTTGCAGGAGGCGAAGGCGAAGCGGGACTGATTTGGGTAACGCAGGCTACGGCGTGAAGTTCCACCCGAAAGGGGCTATGGGCGCATCTTGGCAGCGCCGGCCGGGGTCGCGTGCGGCGCACTGGCTGTTGGTGCTCGCCCTGTCGCTGGGGACGCTGGGTTGCGCCCCCAGCCCCACCCCGGCTGGGGCCGAACCCTCCGGACCATCGCCCGCCCCACCGATGGACCAGCCCTCCGTTGGCCCTCGTACGCCGCCCGGCGCCCCCGCCGCTCCCGGCCCGGCCGCCCCTGAACCGGGAACCACTGCTCTCGGTAGCCTGGCTCCCAGCGGCGGTGGCGGCCCGCCGCCTGCGCCAGCTCCGGGGGCGACCCGAGCTGAACCGCTCCCCGCGGTCAGGCTGTCCGCACCCGCAGCAGAGCCGGCTCCATCGCCCGAGCCGGCGTCTCACGGCGTCCCCGGCGTCTCCGCCGCCGCCTACCTGGTGATGGACGCGGCGGACGGCCGCGTGCTGCTCAACCGCGGCGGCGATGCTCATCGTTCCCCGGCCAGTTTGACCAAGGTGATGACGCTGCTGCTGGCATTGGAGCGTGGCGAACCCGCCGCCTCGGTCACGGTGGGGGAGGAAGTGCTCAACCTCCGGTTCAGCACGCTGATGGGGCTGCAGCCGGGCGAACAGCTATCGTTGCTCGATGTGTGCTACGGCATGATGTATCCCTCCGGCAACGACGCCGCGATGGCCATCGGCGCCCACATCGCGGGCAGCGTCGACGCGTTTGTGGTGCTGATGAACCAGCGGGCCCGTCAACTCGGGATGTGGAATACCAGCTACGCAAACCCTCATGGTCTCGACTCCCGCAACGGCGATCACTACACCACGGCCCGCGATTTGGCGGTGCTCACCCGTTTCACCATGCAACGCGCCGGCTTCCGGGAGATCGTGTCTGGGCGCACCCGCACGGCTCGCGGCCAGCGGGTCACCTACCCGCTGTTCAACGGCAACACGTTTTTGAGCAGCTATCCCGGCGCCGACGGCGTAAAGGCCGGTTACACCCGCCGCGCGGGCCACACCATCATCGCCACCGCCACCCGCGGCGGCCGGCAACTCATCGCGGTGGCGCTGGGCACCGTGCAAAGGGATACCGACGCCCGGCGGCTGCTGGACGCGGGGTGGCGGGCGGAGTGGCGGGCCCCGGCTCCTCCCCTATAATGAACCCCACCGGTTCCGACCACGCCGGCACGAGGAGGCATCCCTTTTGGCAGACTCTTGGGACTACCCCAACCCCGAACCCCTCGCCAGCGCGGACTGGCTGAAGGCGCACCTCGCCGACCCCGGCCTCCGCATCATCGACGGCCGTGGCGGCAAAGACTACGGCGCGGGGCACATCCCCGGCGCCATCCTGCTGCCCTCGGGCCCGTTCAAGGCCGTCGGGTCCAGCGAGACCTGCTCACCTGAGGAGTTCGCCGCGGCGGCCGGCGCGATGGGTATCCGCGCCACCGACATCGTGGTCTGCTACGACTCGAACGGGCCGACGGCCGGACGCGCCTGGTGGGCCTTCACCCGCTTTGGCCACCAGAGCGTCAAGTTCCTCCACGGCGGCTTCGGGGCTTGGTTGGCGGCCGGCGGTCCCACCTCGACGGATCTCATCTCGCTCCCGGCCGCCGATTACCACCTGAGCGGTGATCGGCCCGGCTATGCCTGCACCCTCCCCCAGGCCCTGGCGTCGGTCAACCGGGCAGGTGTCGTGTTTTGGGACACCCGCTCCGAGGGCGAATTCACCGGCGCCGATCCCCGGACCAACGACCCGGCCAAGGCGGGGCACGTTCCTGGCGCCGTGCACCTGGAGTACAGTGCACTGGTGGACAGTGCCACCGGGATGTTCAAACTGGCCGCCGAGATGCGTGCGTTGCTGGCGGCCCGCGGCATCACACCGGAGAGCGAGGTCGTCGCCTACTGACAGGGCGGCGGGCGTGCGGCGCACGCCGTGTTGGCGCTGACTCTGTTGGGCTACACCCGGGCCAGCAATTTCGATGGGTCATTCTCGTCCTGGACCAGGGAGTCTGAAGGACCGATCGCGCGCTGAGAGCGATCGACGGCTCGACAAGTAAGAGCTCAGTGGTCGGGGGTCGGACACGGGGGTGCAGGGGGCGAAGCCATCCTGCTTGCCCTGAGCGAGTCGAAGGGCCGGGGGTCTGGGGGTGTTCCCATAGGAGTGGGCACCTTTTCAGTTTGTGCCTGGGCGAGCTGTTCGAACACGGGGAGTGCAGAGGGGGCGAAGCCCCTTCTGCCGGGGTGTGGGGTGTCCCCACACACAAACGGAATGGGTGGCTGGGTGGGAAGTACAGCCTTGGAGGTTGTCCGAGGAGAAACCTGCCCACTCCTATGGGGTGTTCCCCCAGGAACAAGAACTTCTCTTTTCCTCGGGGGTGGGGCCACCAGACGGGACGTAGCCCTCGAAGAGCAGTTACCCTACAAAAGCGACCCCGCTTGAGCACCCGCCCCGGCGGGTCGACCATGCCAGAACGGAGCAGACCACCATGTACCTGAATTACGAGGTGCTCCCGGCGAACCGGGGACGCCATTTCGACGTCGAAGAACGATTGGTGAGCGGCTTCATGCTGGCCCGGCAGCTGCCGGGATTCGTGGAAGCCCAGGTGGGGAAGTACCTTGGCAGCAGCACGCTGTACATCGCCGTACGGCGCTGGCAGGACAAGGCCAGCTTCGAAGGTTGGGGCAAGAGCGCGGAGCGGCAGCAGTACGCGGCCGCCCGGCCCGCCGGCCTCTACTCCTCGGAGCCGAAGCACTGGTTTCTGGACGAAGCCTTGGACACGAGGGGCGAAGGCCAGGGCAACTTCGTCGTCTCGACCGAATTCACCCTCTCCGACCCTGCTCGCTGGGATGAGTTCCTGGCGTTGCGGCGGGACCACGACCGGGTCTGTGTGGACTTCGGCGGCATCGTCGCGCTGCGCCATTACCGGGACACCGCCGATCCGGCCAAGGTCCGCTTCCTCACCCGCTGCCGCAGCCGGCTCGCCTACGAGCGCCTGACCGCTGGGACCGAGATCGCCGCCTGGCGAGGGCGGGTGCCGGAGGGGATGTTCACCATCGGCGACTCGCAGTTCTTCGAAGTGGTGCGGGAGGTCTCGGCCTGACCAACTGCAAGCGGGGCACGAACTTAACTTGGGGTCGCCTTGACATCCTCCGCGCTATCTGCAATATAAACGGAGCGCCTGCTGTGGGCGCAGAGTCCCTGGAGCCGAGATCAAGAGCTACCGTCCGGCAGGCGGACCCCGGCAACCGGGCGGCGCAACACCAAGGAGGGCTCATTGGCAACTCGCATCGGCATCAACGGGTTCGGGCGCATCGGACGGCAGGTCATGCGCAGCGTGGGGGAGCGCCATAAGGGCGCCCTGGAGGTGGTGGCGGTCAACGACCTGACCGACACCCGCACCAACGCCCACCTGTTCAAGTACGACTCCAGTTATGGCATCTACCCCGGCCGGGTGGAGGCCAAGGAAGACGGCATGGCCATCGACGGCCGCACGGTCCGGGTGTTCTCGGAGCGGGACCCGGCCAAAATCCCGTGGCGGGATGCGGGCGTGGAGTTGGTGGTGGAGTCCACCGGGTTCTTCACCGACGCCAAAAAGGCGGCCGCCCACGTTGAGGCGGGGGCCAAGAAGGTCATCATCTCGGCGCCCGCCCGCAACGAGGACCTCACCATCGTGCTCGGCGTCAACGACGACAAGTACGACCCTCGCTCCCACACCGTGGTCTCGAACGCGTCCTGCACCACCAATTGCGTGGCCCCGTTGGTGAAAGTGATCCACGACAACTTCGGCATGGCCCGCGGTCTCATGACCACCGTCCATTCCTATACCAACGACCAGCGCATCCTCGATCAGTTCCACGAAGACCTGCGCCGCGCCCGCTCCGCCGCCGTCAGCATCATCCCCACCACCACCGGCGCTGCCCGCGCGGTTACCCTCGTTATTCCGGAACTCCAGGGCAAGATCCACGGGATGGCCTTCCGCGTCCCCACCCCCACGGTTTCGGTGGTCGACTTTGTGGCCGACGTTGAGAAGGATGTCGATATCGATGCCATCAACAACGCCTACCGCGAAGCGGCGGCCAGGGGCCCGCTCAAGGGCATCCTGGACGTCTGCGAGGAAGAGCTGGTGAGCATCGACTTCAAGGGCAACCCCTTCAGTTCGATCATCGACGCCCAGAGCACCATGGTCGTCGACAAGCGCATGATCAAAGTGGTGTCTTGGTACGACAACGAGTGGGGCTACTCCTGCCGCGTCGGCGACCTCGCTGCCTTCATGGCGATGAAGGGGTTCTGACCGGGCCCGGACGATAACCGAAAGACAGAAACGACCGGCCAATCGGCCGGTCGTTTCTATTCCCTGGGTAGGGCGGGTTACTTGAGGAGGTCGGACAGATACTTCACCATGTCGTCCTGGGGCTTCAGCATATCCTCACGCGCCACAATCAAGTACTTGCCGCCCTTCTCTATCACCGATTCGGGGTCGAAGGGCGTCACGTCGACGCGGCGGCTGTTGCCGATGCCGGTGGGCTTCCAGGCGTCCTGGCCCTCTTTGGTCAGCAACCAGTTGATGAACAGCTTGGCGGCGTTCGGGTGCGGGGCGTTTTTCATCAGCCACAGCCCGCTGCCGGTCAGGGCACTGCGGGATTCCGGCAGGTCGATGGATTTGACGTTCTTGCCGAGGCCCTGGTCCCGGAAGTCCTGGATGAAGGCATGGACGCGGGCGTTGGTGACCGCGATCTGCCCCCGCAGCAACTGTTCGGTGATGATCCGCTCGTCCCGGTGAAACAGCGGCGCCTGATCGACGATCAATTTCTTGACGGTTTCCTCACCCAGGTTCTGTTTCACCGCCAGCATGATGGTGAAGGTGGACCCTGAGCGAACGTCCACCATACCGATCTTCCCCTTGCTCCACTTGGCGTCAAGCAAGTCTTTGATGCTCTTGATCTCACCCTCTTTGACCAGGTCGGTGTTCACCGCCCATTTGCTGGAGTACCACCCGAACATGTAGACCAGATTGTCGCTGTCCACGAATCCGGTCTGAAACCCGTCGGCCCAGCTCTTGTCGTCCAGCACGTCCGGCCGGCAGATGACAGGCGCCAGGGGAGCGAAGGCGCCGGTCGGCTTGAGGTTCGTAAGAAAGCTCTGGATCGAATGCTGGATGACGTCGTACGCGTAGATGCCGGCTTTCTGCTCCTGCTGGATCTTCGGCATCACCAGGCTGCTTGAGGCGTAGCCCTGGGCCTCGATGGTGACTCCGGGAAAGGTCTTTTCGAAGGCATCGAAGGCCTTGCGGAACCCCTCGCTCTGCTGCTGGCAGATGAGGACGAGCTGTCCCTCTTTCTTGGCCGCGGCCACCAGGTCGTCCCACTCCCTCTGCCAGGCTGGCGCCGGCGCCGAAGGAGCGGATGAGGCTGGGGCCGGCGGGGCCGCCGGAGCGGCGGCGGGAGCGCAGGCGGCCAGCGCCGCCGCGGCGCCGCTCACCGCTGAAATGTGGATGAAGCCTCGCCGGGAAAAGTCGGACATGGTGTACCTTACTCCTTTATGGACGCTCCGAGGGCTATGGGCTGATTCATGAGAGCATTGACGTACTATCTGACGGCGTGGGGAGCGTGTCAATGCAGGCGCAGAGCTTGCGCCCTGGAGTATCTCACCGCCCTACCTTCGATCCCACCGTTTCGGGCTCACGATCCCCGGCGCGGGCGGGCCGGGCCGGGCGCGCCGGACGGCCCGCCCGCCGCCATCAACAGTATGCCGGCCGGCACCACGGCGGCCGTGCCGTAGTACATGGCGGTGAAATCGCCGGTGGCTTCCAGCAGGGCCGCGCCGGCCAATGGCCCCACCGCCGCGACGATACCGCCAAAGATATGGGCCGTTCCCGAGATGGCTCCGACGGCGCTGCGACCGAAATACTCCGGCCAGATCTGGAGCTGCAACCCCATGTTGCCGCCCATTGCGACCCCGAAGAAGGCCGCCATCAGAAAGGCCCCGGTCTCATGGTGCACCTGGAGCATCGCCAACGTCGAGACGAACAGCAGGCCGCCCCACAGGTAGATGGCGGTGCGCACGCCTCCCAGACGGGCGATGACCGGCGCCCACAGCCCGATGCGGGAGGCGACCTGGAACAGGCTCATGGCGCTGATGGCGGCGGCCGCCGCGGTCGGGGCGAGGCCGCGATGGCTGAAGTAGGGGAACATGAAGACGGTGGAAGAGCTGGGCGCCAGCAGGATCAGCGCGAAACCGGCGGCCATCATCCAGAAGGCGGGGCAATGCACCGCTTCCGAGAGGGTCCAGTCGTCTTCTCCCGCAGGGGCGGAGTGGGTCGAAGCGATGGCGGGCCCGTGCCCGCCATCGCTTCGACCCCGAGGTCCTCGGGGCGCCGCCGCACCACCAGCACGATGGGCGCCAACGCGATGGCCACGGTGCCCACCGCGATGATCACCCAGGCCCAGCGCCACCCGGCGCCAATGAGCAACGCTGCGATGATGGGCGGCAGCACCAGACTGGCGCTGGGCGGCGCGATGGCGACGAGGCTGAACGCGAGCGGGCGGCGACGGACGAACCACTGGGCCACCATGGCCCCCGGCGCCACGTTTTGGAGGGCGGAGCGGCAGACGCCGCCCAACAACCCGTACAACAGAAAGAACGCCCAGGGCTCCCGCATCACCGCCATCAGGAGGAGGGACACCACCAGCACCCTGGTGGCCGGCGGCCATCACCAACCGCGCCCCTCGGCTGGTCCATCACCCGCCCGATGAAGGGACCGGCGATTGAACCGGTGATGTAGTTGATGCTGACGCCGGCCACCAGGGTGCTGGTGGACCAGCCGAGGTCAGCCCCCATGGGCGGCAGGAAGATGCTGAAGGTGAAGCCGCTGGAACCGGCGCTCACGAACAGCGCAAGCCAGGCCGTGGCAACGATGTACCAGCCATAGAAGGGGCGGCGGAGCGCCGCGCGCAGGCGAAGCATCATGCTATGATTAGCTCACTCTATTTGCTCCCGGACCGTGCATTGCTATGGGAAACGTATCTATATCAGTGTCAGGGGTTCGGGGGATATGAGCCACTCCCTCCACCCCAGGAAAAAAGAGGAGAATTCCATGTGGGGGGCACCCCCACTCCCCCGGCAGAGGGCTGCCGCCCTCGTGCACTCCCGCTCCTGAGCCCGATAGTAGCCTCAATTGTGAACTCTTACTGGGAAACTATGCAGTTTGGGGGGTGGAATCAGGAGATCAGGGTGTCCAGCTGGTTTCCCGCTGGCGGGGTGTGTGAGGAGTGCCACTCACCATGCTATTTTCATTTCCCCCTCTCCTTCGAGGAGTGGGGGATTAAGGGGAGAGGTAGTTTGTTCAAGGGGACACCCCTTGAACCCCGCCAAGGAGGCGGCGCCTCCCTGGACCCTCCGCCGGGAAATCTCATCTCTCCAAGTGTGACTCGTACCTATGGCTCTTAAACCTGAAGTCCTCCAAAAACTCGAAGCCGTCTCCGACCGCTACGAGGAACTCAACAACCTCATGGCGCAGTCGGCGATTGCCGCCGATCCTCATCGCCTCCAAGAGCTGGCCAAAGAGCAGTCCAACATGGCCGAGTTGGTGACGGTCCATCGCGCCTATGCGGCCACCCTCAAACAGGCCAGCGAGGCCCGCCTCCTGCTGGATGAGAGCGCCGACGACGAGTTCCGCGATATGGCCAAGGAGGAACTGGAGGAGCTGACCAGGCGCCAGGACCTCCAGGAGGAGGGATTGAAGCGTCTGCTGCTGCCCCGCGACCCCAACGATGAGAAGGACGTCATCGTCGAAGTGCGCGCCGGCACCGGCGGCGACGAAGCCGGGCTGTTCGCCGCCGACCTGTTCCGCATGTACACCCGCTACGCTGAGGCCAAACGCTGGCAGGTGGAGGTCATCAGCAGCAGCGAGAGCGGCATCGGCGGCTTCAAAGAGATCATCTTCGAGGTGGACGGCAGGGGCGCCTACAGCCGCCTCAAGTACGAGAGCGGCGTCCACCGGGTGCAGCGGGTGCCGCTGACCGAGGCCAGCGGCCGCATCCACACCTCCACCGCCACCGTGGCGGTGCTGCCGGTGGCGGACGAACTCGAAGTGGCGGTCAGCCCCGATGAGATCCGGGTCGACATCTTCCACGCCGGCGGCGCGGGCGGGCAGAACGTGAATAAAGTGGCCACCGCCGTGCGCCTGACACACATCCCCACCGGACTCGTGGTGGTCTGCCAGGACGAGCGCTCGCAGCTCAAGAACCGCACCAAGGCGATGTCGGTGCTGCGAGCCCGTCTGAAGGCGGCGCAGCAGGAGCAGCAGGATCGGGAGATCTCGGAGACCCGCCGCGCTCAGGTCGGCACCGCCGAGCGCTCGGAGAAGAGCCGGACCTACAACTTCCCGCAGAACCGCATCACCGACCACCGTATCGACCAGTCGTTCCACAACCTGCCCGAGATCTTGGACGGCGCCATCGACAGCCTGATCGACGCCGTCGCCACCCACGAGGAAGCCCGCAGCCTCGAAGCGCAACTGGTGTAGGGGCGAACCGGAGTTTATCCGCAGATTCCGCAGATGTTCGCAGATTCGGGATTGCTGTTGCGTCGGGTTTGAAACCCGCCCTCCGCCGGGCATCCAGCCACCGCAGATTGCCGCAACTGCTCGGCGTTGAGGATGAGTGCCCCCTTCGAAGCAGGTGTGCAGAGGGCGGCAGCCCTTTGCCGGGGGACGTGGGGGTGCCCCCCCAAACTACCTTCTTCTCCTTTTTTCCGTGGGGTGGGGTCCGGAGCATCAGGCGCTGCGGCTGAATGACGACCCGTCTCATGGAGACTCAGCATCTACGCTGGGTGCACCGCCCACGTGCTCTTATATCCACGCGGGTGTATACTCCGCGCACTCGGCACCGGCGGCGTCCGTTACGGACGGCTCAGCGGACCGTCAGATTGCTGAGGTCGATCAACGGAGCGCAGCAACGCCAGGCACCGTTCGATGGGAGGCCCGCAATGTACACCGATCATTCCGCTCCCCCGGTAGACCGGCTGCCCCCGTCATCGAATCTCCCGGCAGCCGAGTCGCACGTGCTGCTCCATTGGCTGGAGGCGCTGGACGCGGAGCCGTTCCGGCTCGCACTGATGGAGCTGGCCGGGCGCAACCACCTCGGGCTGGTCCAAGCCGAGGAACCGGGGATGCGAGGGATGGGCCAGCACGGCGTCCTGGTGCCGGGCGAGGAGCCCGGCAGGCCCGAGCCCGCCTCCCTGGCAGCGCTGTGGGACCTCTACTACAGCCCCGGGGTGCAGATCGGCCGCCGCCGGACCTTCGCCGGCGGCGTGACCGGCGTCGCCCTGCGCGACTTCACCCGCGCGGCCGTTGACCGCTTCGGGTCGCTGGTGGGCTACACAAGGCAGGTCGTTGTGCCGGCGCTGGTGCAGCAGGGGCTGCTGGAGCCGCGTACCAGCCGGCGTTTCCTGATCATCCGCACCAGGAGCGTCGTGCTCACGGCGGCGGGTGAAGCGAAGCAGGCGGAGTTGAGCGCGACGCTTCGGCTCGCCGGGCGTCCGGCGCCGGAGCGGGCCGCGAACGACCCCGTGCTGGCAATGCAGCACTCGATGTTGGTGGGGTCGGCCCTCCTGATGATCCCGGACACGTATTGGGACCGGGCAACGGTCGATCAGACGCGGGACGATTGGAGTGCCGCCAACGCTGGCACGGGAGACCACCATGGCTGGGGTGGCGACGGCGGTGGTTGGGGCGGCGGAGTGGGCGATGGCGGCGGCGGCAGTATTGGGAGTGGGGATTAAGAACCTGGTAGATCGCGGTACCCCCGAGAGCGGGCATGTGCTGCGGCACTTCTCGACCCTATCGCCTCATTCGGCGGACGGGGGTTCTCAATGAGCTTGGATGCGTTAACGCCGGCCTCGAAGCCCTCGATGGGCCGCCCGGTGGCCCGCAGTTGCGCCGCATGCGTCGCCCCCACAAGGGCAAACACCCCTCAGCGTCCCCTCCCTAACTTTGAACTTCGAACCTTGAACCAGCTACGGCTCCACCCGCACCTTGAGGCGGAAGGGCGCCGGCTGGGTGGTGACCGGGGCCATCCCCGAGACCGCCACGATCACCTTCTCCACCTCCCGTCCAAAGCAGCAGACGGTCATCGAGCCTAACTGGCTGGGATCGAGGTCCATGGACCGCAGCTTTGCGGTACCACCCGGGCCGACTTCCAGCACCTGCACTGCGTACGGCTGCGGCAACTGGTTCGCGGTCCGCACGAACCCCTTCGCTTCCCACCCGGTGTCCCGTTCGGCGTCGTCCATAAAGCCGGCCTCGGGGACCTGGATGTCGTCGATGGCAAAGCCGTCGGCGTTAACGGCTTCGTCGGTGATGTACTCGAAGCGGATGAGGGTCTGCTTGCCGGCGTAGGGGCTCAGGTCCACCGTCTCCTCCACCCATTGCGGCTCGCTGCCGCTGATGCCGGTGTAGCCGGGGCCGTAGCTGTTCCCCAGCGGATTTTCCTGCGACGTGTGGGTGCCGGCGAGGACTTCCCAGGTGCGTCCCCCGTCTGCGGAGGCGGTGACGTAGGCGTAGTCCCACCCCTTTTCGATGCGATGCCAGGCCCAGAACCGCAGCGTGGCCTTCGCCACGTTGGTGAGGTCAATCGTCCGGGTCAGGGTCGTGTCGATCAGGTCGCCGCGGTTGCTCCACCAGAACGAGCGGCCGCTGTGTGCGTCGGCCGGGATGATCCTGACCGCCGGCGACCCGGAGAACTCGATGGTGGCCCGCCCGGCGCGGGGCTGCACTTCGTAGTACCGGGCGGCGAACTGATGGACGCTCGCCGTGATCTCGTCGTCGCCTTCGATGCGGCGCGACGGCTGGGGCTTCACCGTGATCCCATCGTACCGGTATCGCTCGTCCACGCCCCCCACGCCGGCGTTGGCCACCACCCAGTCGCGAAAGACATCGTTGAACCGCTCTTTCACGCCGAGGCGGGCGAGATAGGCGTCGACCCCTGCCGTGCCGTCCAGCGGCTCGGCCACCAACTCCTTCAGCCGGTCGTAGCCGCCGTAGTGCTGGCCCAGGAACCGCAGGAACAGATGGGCCGCGGCGTAATGCAGGGCGTTGTCCGACGGGTTCTCCTCCCAGGCGGTCAGTTGGACGTTGGGCGCCGCTTGGAACACGGAGGCTGAGTTGTTGCGGAAGCCGTTCAGCTCTTCCGCCAGCGTGGAGAGGCCCTCATTGACCCAACTCTCCTCATTGGGATCGGCGTGATAGTGGAGGGCGTGTTGCAACTCATGGGCGACGACCGAGTTAAAACCCCGGCCGCCGGGGGGCAACGCTCCGGCATTGATGTAGAGCATCAGTCGCTCATTGCTGAACGGATGGACGGCCTTGGGGTACTCGTCGGGCGAGCCGTAATAGCCGGCCGCGCCGCCGAAGCGGGTCAGGAGCACGGTCAGACGGGGGTCGCCATCGAAGCCGGCCCGGATGGTGTTGCCGAAGTAGCGGATGTCGGTGGGATAGGTGCGGTCTTCGAATTCCCGGGCGGATGACTCGATCGCGCTGCGGTCAGCAGCGATGCGGTTATCCACGTACCAGTAGGCGTGAGGCGTGACCAACTGGAGTGTTGCGGCCACCTGGGAGCGCACGAAGCTCTGCAGGTCGGTTACCGTGAAGGAGCGGGTAGCGCCCTGGGTCTGGGTGGTCGGTATGGCGCTGGCCCGGCGGGGGATGGGGCCTGATTTAAGGCGCAAACGGCCGGTTATCTCGTAGGGATCGGCGTCCGGCGGCGTGGGGATGGCGGCACTGTCAAAAGGCGCCGCAAGCTGGAGGTGTCTGGGTTCGTCGCCGGGAAGTTCCGGCTTCTCTTCAGCCTCACAGGCGAGGAAGCCGAGGGCAAGGAAGGCCGCCAGGAAGAGAGGGACGAGGGGGCGCAGGGCCACGCCGGAGCAGAGCCCCGGTTAGCCGCGGACGGTCCGGCGGCTGCCGGCGGCTGCAGCTTCTGGAAGCTGGGTGTAGATCTGGGTGGTCGAGATGCTGGCGTGGCCCAGGAACCCCTGAAGCTCCCGAAGGTTGAGCTGCCCGCTCTGCAGCATGTGGGTAGCGAAGGTGTGGCGGAGCATGTGGGGGGTGATCTCGCCCCGCAGGTTGGCGGAGCGGACGTGGCTCTTGAGGATCAGCCAGAACCCCTGCCTGGTGAGCCGCTCGCCCCTCCGGTTCAGGAACAGCGCGATCGTCTCGGGGCTGCGGACCAACCGATCACGGCCGTTGACCAGGTACTCGTGGAGCGGTTCGAGGGACGCCGGGGGCAGGGGAATATCCCGGGGGCGGGAGGCCCGTCCCAGACACCGCACGTAGGGGTAATTCTCGTCCAGGAACACATCCTCGACGTTCAGCTTCACCAGTTCGGTCACCCGCATCCCGGTGGCGTACAGCATGGAGAGCATCGCCCAATCCCGCTTGCCCTCGGGCTTCTCCCGTTTCAGCGGTTGGTCCAGCAGTTCATCGACTTCCAGACTGGAGATGGTCTTGGGCAGCGGGCGTCGGACCCCGGGTGAGGCAAACCCATCCGCCGGGTTGACCACGATGGAACGCTCGCCCTCCAGGAAGTGAAAGAACGACTTGACCGAGGCGATCTTGCGGGCAATGGTGGCCGGGGCATAATGCCGTTCCTGGAGCGTCAGGAAATAACGCTCAGCCATACCGGCGGTAACCCCGGCCCAGGTTTCGGGCAGCGGTATGACAATCGCCGGTCCGTCCCGGAGGAACGCCAGCAACTGGAACAAGTCGTTCTTGTACGCCACGACAGTGTTGGGGGAGAACCCCTTATCCGTCTGGAGGTGTCCAAGAAATCGGCTTATCGCCTGGTCCATGCTCGCCTCGTTCGCCGCTCGGTGCTGGGCGACCACATTGTAGCATAGGCGTCAGGTTCAAATCGGAGGCTCGTGTTGGGGTTGGGTTCGGTGCCTGGGTAGATGGGAAACAACAGGTCGCTGGACAGATGCTGGCGAGACGTCCTGTCGTAGGGGCACGTTGCAACATGCCCCTACCCTCCCCGTCGGCCGCCTCTGGTCCTACTCGGAAGGGCGCCACCGCAGGTAGGGTTTGCGGGCCGCGGTCGCTTCGTCCAGGCGGCCGACGGGGGTGAAGTGCGGCGCGCTGCGGACCACCTCCGGGCTCTCCTCGACCTCGCGCGCGATGGCCTGCATCGCCGCCACGAAGGCGTCCAGGTTCTCCCGGCTCTCGGTTTCGGTGGGCTCGACCATGAGCGCCTCTTCGACAATGAGCGGGAAGTAGATGGTCGGCGGATGGAACCCATAATCGATGAGACGCTTGGCGATGGCGAGGGTGTTGACCCCCTTCGCCTTCTGCAGCGTCCCCGCCAGCACCACCTCGTGCATGCAGGGGCGGTCGTATTTCAGCGCGTAGAGCCCGGCCAACCGGCTCCGCAGGTAGTTGGCGTTGAGCACGGCGTTGTCGGTCACCTCCCGCAACCCCGCCTCGCCCAGCGTCCGGATATAGGCGTAGGCCCGCAGCAACACCCCGAAGTTGCCGTGGAACCCCCCCATGGGACCGATGGTTGCTTCAGGCGCGGTGAGATGGTAACCGCCGGCGTCCTGCGTGATCACCGGCGTCGGCAGGAACGGCAGCAGGTGAGGCGCCACGCAGACCGGCCCGGCGCCGGGCCCGCCGCCGCCGTGGGGCGTGCTGAAGGTCTTGTGGAGGTTGAGGTGCATCACGTCGAACCCCATGGCGCCGGGTTTGGCCCGGCCCAGCAGGGCGTTCATGTTGGCGCCATCGCCGTAGAGCACGGCGCCGTGCCGATGCAGTTCCGCCGCGATCTCCAGGATGTTGGTATCGAACAGCCCGAGGGTGTTGGGCTGGGTGAGCATCATTCCTGCCACGTTCGGACCCAGCGCGTTCCGCAGGTCGTCCAGATCGCAGTTGCCCTTGGCGTCGGAGCGGATGGCCTGCACCTGGTAGCCGGCCATGGCCGCGGTGGCCGGGTTGGTGCCGTGGGCAGAATCGGGGACCAGCACTTTGGTCCGGGCGGTGTCGCCCCGGCTCTGGTGATACGCGCGCATGATCAGGATGCCGGCAAACTCGCCATGGGCGCCCGCCATCGGGGCCAGACTTACCCCTGTCATGCCCGTTATCTCCGCCAGGTAGCCTTGGAGTTCATGGAGCACCTGCAGCACGCCCTGGGAGGCCGCTTCTGGCGCCAGCGGGTGGGCCCAGGCGAACCCGGGGAGGCGGGCGCCGTCTTCGTGGCGTTTGGGGTTGTACTTCATGGTGCAGGAGCCCAGGGGGTACATCCCGGTCTCCACGCTGTAGTTCAACGTGCTGAGGCGGGTGAAATATCGCACGACCTCTACCTCGCTGACCTCGGGCAACCGGAGCCCTTGGCGGACCAGCGGACCGGCGGGCAGGGGCGCCAAGGGGACGTCGCATGCGGGCAACGAGGAAGCGCGCCGGCCGGGGACGCTGAGGTCGAGCAGCGTCTGCCCGGCGGGGCGAGCCACTGGAGGGGTCAGGTCAGCGGCCATGGGCCATCCCCTCCAATTCGTTGACCAAACGGTCCATCTCTTCCCTGGTGGAGAGTTCCGTGCAGCAGAGCAGCCAGCCGTTAGGGACCTGATCGCTGACGTCCAGGCCACCGATGATCCCCGAGGCCAGCAAGCGGCGATTGATCTCTCGAGGCGGGATTGGCGTCTCAACGGCGAACTCATGGAAGAAGCCGCCGTGGTTCGCCAGCCGGTATCCTGGCAGCGATGTTATGCGCCCCGCCAGGTAATGAGCCTTGTGGTAACAGAGCTCCGCCACCTCCCGCAGCCCGTGAGGTCCCATCCACGACAAGTAAATAGTCGACGCCAGCGCAACCAGCGCCTCGCTGGTGCAGATGTTGGAGGTGGCCCGTTCGCGCCGGATGTGCTGTTCCCGCGCCTGCAAGGTGAGGACGTACCCGGTGCGGCCCTCACCGTCGGCCGTGCGTCCGACGATGCGCCCCGGCATCTGCCGGATGTACTGCTCCCGGCAACAGAAGACCCCCACGTAGGGCCCGCCGAACACCGGCGATTGGCCCAGCGGCTGCCCTTCGGCGACTACGATATCGGCTCCGAAGGTGCCCGGTGGGGTCAGCATCCCCAGGGCGGTGGGGTTCACGGCGACGATCAGCAGCGCGCCGGCGAGGTGGGCGGCGGCCGCGTAGGGTCCAAGGTCCTCGATGCCACCGAAGAAATCGGGGTACTGAACAATGAGACAGGCGTGCTGCTGGGTTAGGGTCACCTCCCCTGGCGGCAGCGACTCCTGAGTGATGGGCTGGCCCTGGAAGTAGGTGGCCACCACCTGCCGCCAGCGCGGGTTCACGGTGGAGAGCGTGGCGATGCGGCCTCGCCCGGTGATACGGCAGGCCATGAGCGCGGCCTCGGCCAGGGAGGTGGCGCCGTCGTACATCCCGGAGTTGGCCACCTCCATCCCGGTGAGTTCGCACATCATCGTCTGGAACTCGAAGATGGTCTGCAGCGTTCCTTGGCTGATCTCGGGCTGATAGGGCGTGTACGCGGTGGCGAATTCGCTGCGGCTGCTCAGATGGCCAACCACGCTGGGGATAAAGTGCCGGTAGCTCCCGGCGCCCAGGAAGCTGGCGGTGGCGTTCGCCGCCAGGTTCTTGGCCCCCAGTGCCGCCAGGTCATGCTGGAGCTCCAACTCACTGAGCGGTTGTGGAAGGTCCAGGTTTAGCCCGCGCAGCGGTGCAGGGATGTCTGTGAAGAGGCCGTCGATCGAGGTGAGCCCTATCGCGGCCAGCATGGCCGACCGATCGGCGTCGGTGTTGGGGACGTACGAGGGCATCCGGGCGCGGTTAGTGGCTGAGCCCGGACAGGTAAGCGGAGTACGCCGCGTGGTCCATCAGCGCGTCCATCTCCGACGGTTTCGCCAGCCGGACCCCAAGCATCCACCCGGCGCCGAACGAGGACTGGTTCACCAGTTCAGGTTGCTGCAGCAGCGCGTCGTTGGCCGCCACCACCTCGCCGCTCACGGGTGCGAACAGGTCTGACACGGCCTTCACCGACTCGATCTCGCCCATCTTGTCGAACTGGCCGAGGGTCTGGCCGGCCTGCGGCAGCGAAACGAACACCACATCCCCCAACTCGCCTGCCGCGTACTCCGTGATGCCGACCCAGACGACCCCCTCGCCCACCGCCCGCGCCCATTCGTGTTCCCTGCTGAACCGGCACTCCTCGGGCCGCCACGAAGCCGCTCCGGCGGTGATGCTTTCGATCGCTGCTTGTTCCAGTCCTGCCATGCTCGGTCCTCGTTCCATGTCTATTCGGGGATGAGGGGCTGCGCCCTCGTCGGGCCCGACCCCCAAGGAATAGAAACTTTTGTTCCTGGGGGAGCACCCTATAGGAGCGGGCAGGTTTCTCCTCGAACAACCTCGAAGGCTGTAATTCCCCCCGCCCACCCATTTTGTTTGTGTGTGGGGACACCCCACACCCCGGCATAGGGGCTCCCGCCCCTCGTGCACTCCCCGGCCCGAGCGGCCCCTTCCAGACACCCATTGAAAAGGTGTCCACTCCTATGGGAGCACCCCCAAGACCCCCACCGAGGGCTTCGCCCCTGCACCCTCGTGACCGAAACCCGAAGTCCGAACTCGTACTTTGCCCCGTCACTTTCCCCATCCGGAATCTGTGAAAATCTGCGTAATCTGTGGATAACTCCGGTTGCCGCTGGCCGCTAGGAAGCGGCTTCCTGCCGTTTGGACAGGATGTAGTCGCAGCACTTCTTGTGGATGCTCTGGTCCATGCGTCCGGTGGAAAGATAGTAGTTGAGCATTACTTCCAGCGTGAGCAGGGAGGTGAGGTTGAACCCAGCCCGCCGCAGGTGATCGGTGGCCCCCTCGCCGCGGTCGATGAGCACCATCACGTCCCGAACCTGAAGGCCTTCCTCTTTGAGGACCGTCGCGGTCTCCAGTACGCTGCCGCCGGAGGTGATCAGGTCGTCGATGATTAGGGCGTGTTGGTCCGGCTCGTAATGGCCCTCGATGGCGTAGTGGCGGTGGTTGGCTCCCTTGGGGTTCACGTAGATCATCGGGGTGTTGGTGGTGAGGGAGTAAGAGGTGGCGACGTGGAGTCCGCCAAAGGGTACCCCTGCCACCAGTTCGAAGGGGTGGATCCGCGAGCGGAGCAGGCCAAGCTCGGTCTCGATATGGCGGGCCATCACCCGCCCGACGCGCTTGAGCACCCGGGGACGGCTGATGATGCGGCGCACGTTCACGTAGACTGGGGAGTGCACCGTGCTGCGGCCAATCGTGAAGTCGCCAAAGCGGACGGCGCCCGCTTCCCAGAGGGCCTTGGCGAGCCAGAGGTTTCCCGCTTCTTCGGTTCGTGTGGGCATGGATGCTCCGGGAGGTGGTGCGCGCCGGTTGGTGGACGGGAATGCAAAGGGCTATCGTCCATACTACCGGTAGCTCAGGCCTGCGGCAATAGGCGCCGGTGGGGCGTTTCTATTCAGGCGCCACCGGTTGTTGCACCCGTTTGGGTAGCGCACCGCAGAAGGCTGCACCAATGTGGCGATGGAGAGTACCGGGGTCTACTGGCATCCGGTGTGGAACGTGTTGCAAGAGCGGCTCACTCCCGCTGGTAGCGGTCCTGCACAAAACTGGGCTTCAGCAGGCCATGCCGCAGCAAGCCGGCCGGCCGTGCGCAATCGCGCACGTCGGTCCTGCGGCCGGGCACCGCCTTGACGTGCCGCCCATTGACCAGCAGCAGCGTTCCGGAGACCCTGGTCCCCGAACCGGCAGATCACCTATTCGGCCCAGGGGCAACATCCAGGGGGCGCAGTTCTTCGCGGTGGGGGCCCGGGTGTACGAAGAGTGCAGGTCCCGGGGATTGGGTCGCAAGCTACCCACCGAGTGGTTCCTGCAAGACATCCGCGACTGACCGACCCGGGAAATCGCGATATGTGATCTTGATCACAGACAAGGTCGCCGGTCAGTGGTAGCATGGGCCATCGTTCGCTCGTGTTCGTTGTCTGGCGGGGTCCGCCACAGAGGAGGCGCTCTCAATATTGCAACGGCTCAAAGCCTACAAGTGGATCGCCTTAGGCGTGGCGATAGTCCTGGTAGCCCTCGGCCTTGGTATGCAGACAGGGCTCCTTTCCACCAATATTGGAGACCTCGCCGCCACTGATATTGGGGCCATCGTAGCTACTCCCACCGCGACACCTATCAAATTACTGGCTACGCCCACCGCGACTCCTACCAGAGCAGTGGTAACGGCCACCAGCACTCCCACCATATTGCAAGGCCCTCCGGGACCTGCCGGACCTGCCGGCCCTGCCGGTTCAGTGGGTGCGGCCGGCCCAGCCGACCCGCAGGGCCCAGCCGGCAGTGGTGGCACAACCACAACCCGACAGGTCCAAATAATCATCGGCTCCGTCATGGTGCGCGAGAGAGACAGTAACAGTTCCATAGGGTTTCCGGTATGGCTTTCGGGGCCCAGCGCGCAAACGGTTACCGTCGACTACACAACGGCGGACAACTCCGCAAAAACAGGTGGCGATTACGCGTCGACGTCGGGCACACTGACCTTCGATCCTGGTCAAACTGCGAAGGTAATCACTCTTTCTATCGTGGGTGAACTAGTCTACGAAACGGAAGAATCTTTTTTCGTACGGATCGGTAACCCGCTAAATGCCAGTGTTGTCTCCGATGCGGAGGCATTAGTTGTCATCATGGACGATCGGATGTCACCACCATCTCTATCAATGACGTGAGCGGGTGTGAAGGCAGTAATACCGAAATTCGCGATGCGACCGGCAAGATTGTGTTAATACCGACCGACCCCCTCGACCCGCCCTTCGTCTTTACGGTCACCCTTTCGGAAGCGGTGCGTCATGAGGTATCGGTAAGCTACCTCACGGCCAATGGGACGGCTGATGGTCGTGAGTATACACCCACATACGGAAAGCTTGTTTTCAGCCCAAACGAGACCAGCAAGAGCGTTACAGTCATCACCACGGGGGATCGTACTTATGAAGAAAACGAGACGTTCTTGGTCATGCTCCTAGACCTGGTCAATGCCACCATCACCAAGGCGTTGGCCGTCGGGACGATCAAGGATAACGACCTTGAGCCCGGCACAACCACCGGTGGTCACATCTGTTGATATTCAGGCCATATGGCACATGTGGTGTGAGGTCGGACCGCCCATGAGGGCATCGGACGTGCGCTCTTCTGCTATGTTTCCGGACGCTGTGTCGTCATACCCCACGCCTTCGTGAAGAAAGATCAGGCGACTCCGGAACGAGAATTGGCGATCGCTCTCCGCAGGCTGAAACAGGTGCATGATGGCTGATCTCAAATTTCAACCGGTCGCCCACGATCACGACGCGTTTCTTGAGAAAGCGCGCGGACGGGAAGGTTTCGAAGCAGCGTACGACGCACTGGGGCGCGAGTATGCGCTCGTGAGGGAGTTGCTTCGAACTTCATCCGAATCTGCGGGAATCTGCGTAATCTGCGGATGAAATTCGGCTTCCCCCTCCCGTCACACCTTCAGCAGCCGCCGCGTGTTGCGCTCCATGAGCGTGCGGACTCGCTGGGGGTCGGGCTGACGGTCGATGCTGCTGAGCGAGTGGCGCATGCCGCCCGAGCCTCCCCCGAAGTCTGAGCCGAACACCACAGCGTCCTCGCCCAGGTGGTCGATGATGTAGCCCAGCGTCTGGGGGTCGGTGCGGGAATCGACGGCGAAGTGCTGGCGCAGTTCCTCGCCGTAGTGCTTGAAGCTGCCGTCCTCCCGTTGGTGGCGCCATGTCAGGCGGTTGATGAGGATGGGGACCAGGCCGCCGCCGCTGCGCACCACCACCCGCAGGTTGGGGTGGCGGTCGAACAGTCCGCAGGCAATGGCCCGCACCGCCCACTCGCAGATGCTTGCTTCATTCGTAATGCTGCCTGTCAGCCCAGCGCCGCCGTCCTCTAAATACTGCAACCGCAGCCCCTTGGGATTCCCGCCGCCGCCGTGGAGGAAGATGGGGAGGTCCAGCGCTGCGATCTTGGCGAACAGCGGCCCGACCTCGGGGAGGTCCACGATCACCTCGCCGTCGCAGCGGGGGAACAGCAGCACCGCCTTGAATCCCCGCCCCGCCATCCGGTCGAGTTCGGCCACCGAGCCGGGGATGTCCCGCAACGTGACCGAGATCATGCCGAGGAAGCGGCCGGGCGCCGTCGCGACGCGGTCTGCAATGGCGTCGTTGGATATGCGGACCAGCGCCAGCGCCTCGCCCGCCGGGCGGGCCTCGGTTTCGACCCCGGCGGTCAGCGCCACCAACTGCAGGTCGATGCCCGCCTCGTCGAGTTGCGCCCGGCGCAGGTCGAAGTCGGGCGAGTCCTCCGGGTCGAGCCCGCCGGCCCCGCCGCCGAAGGCAGCCAGTTGCGCGAGCGCCTCAGCGGGAGCGTGGTGAGAGTGCCAGTCGATCAGGCCGGGCATGGGGTCCTCCTTAAACGGTGCCGATCTCAGGTGGTGAAGATGAATTCTGTCTGTGGGGACACCCCACACCCCGGTAGGGAGGCGCCGCCTCCCTGCACCCTCCGTTGCGAACTCGAGCCGAAACATCGCCCTTGCACATTGAACTTCATCTGAATCTGCGGAAATCTGTGTAATCTGTGGATTATTCCTCGGCTCACACGCCGAGGCGCACGTCCCGTTCGATGCAGTACTTGCGGCAGAACTGGCTGGCCTCATCGGCGTCGTCCAGCGGGCGCTCGGAATGCCAGACCTGGTGGTCGGACTCCGCGATGGTCATGCGGATGTGCTCGATGCACTCCCGCATCGCCGCCTGGCGTTCAGGCGATTCCTCGGCGTTGAGTTGGGCGAAAAGGTGGTACTGGGACCAGAGCGAGAAGTGTTCGAGGTGCTGCCGGGCCAGGAACCGCTCGGCTTCGAGATGGGCGCGTTGAACGCCTGCCAGGCGGCCTTCGAGCGACTGAATCGAGGTGAGCACTCCCTGTAGCGCCGACTCCACCTGGGCCAAGCGGTCGGTGAGGGGGCTGTACGCTTCGGGCAGTTGCTGGGCCATGCCTACACCGCCGCCAGGATCGACTTCTCGGCGAATTCGGGGTAGACCATGGCAACCTTCTCCCGGACGACGGTGCGCAGCAGGAACAGTTCGTCCTCGGACGGAGGAGCGGTGGCCGCAACCGTGGCCGGCAGGGCGGGCGTGAATCCCATGTTATCCAGCACCTCCTGCTTGGTGTGCCCCGGATGCACCGAGGCCAGCGACCAACGGCCGGCCGCCTTGTCCCAATCGAACTGGGCCATGGGGGTCACCAGCATGGCGGGCCCACCGGGGCGGTGGATGTCTGACGGGGTGATACCGGCCGCGGCGACGAAGTCGACTCTGTGCACCAACGTACGCTTGGTGTGCTCGGTGCGGAACAGCACCACCCGTTTGGCCATGTAGTACAGCATCCCGGTGCCGTAACCGCCGGGGAAGCGCATCTTGGGGTGGTCGTGGCTGCCCACCACGTGCAGGTTGATATTGGCCTGCTCGTCGATCTGGACTCCGCTCACGAAGAACAGGTCCAGTTCGCCCCGCTGCGCCATGAAATGGAACTCGGTGCTGCCGCTGTAGCCGTCGCGCCGGAAGGGGTCGAACTCGGCGCTCTCCAGCACGATGATTCGGGCGCGGGGAGCGTGGGTCTGGGTCGCCAGAATGAGGCCAGCGGCAGGGATGGGCGAGACCATGCCGCAAGCCGCGGTCTCTCCATCCCGCACCTGCCGGGAGAGCAGCACCGCCAAGTACTCGTCCGGCGTGTAGCCCCGCTCGATGAGGCTTTGAATGGCGGGGGTGGCGCTCATCGGCGTACTGGGGCGCCGGCAGCGCCCAGGGCCAGCTCCAGATACGCCTCATGGTCCTGCGGGCCTGTGACGAATTCATCCAGATAGGAGCGGAAGCCCTCGTCGCTGCGGGCGGCTTCGATGTAGCGGCGGAGATGGGCGGTATCAGCGGGGTAGAGCCCCCGGAACTCGGTGGGGTGCGAGCCCATGGGCGCGTGGATGACCGCGTTCACGTAAAAGCTGGGAATGAAGATCCAACCGGGACGGCTCGCGGGCGTCAACGGCTCTTCGGAGATGGCCTCGACGGTCACGATGGTGGTCCGGGAGCACTGCGCTGCCAGCAGGTCGTTGCGGCCCCCACCCGTGGTGACCACGTTCCCCTCCCGATCGGCCACCGCGCCGTGGGTCAGGAACACATCGGGTCGCAGCGCGGGAGCCACCACCACCCGCTCGCCGGGGTGGTAGGGGTCGTCGATGACCTTGAAATCGTCCCGGGTGGCCATGAGGTCGGAGCCGTAGAGGCCGCGCACCGCCAGGAACGGCGCGCCCACCGCTCCCGCCTGCGCCATGCTGAGCGCAATGCCGCAGGTATTCTCGATGACCTTCAACTGCCCGGCCTCGGCAAGACGCTTGAAGTTGGGCGCCGGGCCGAAGCTGCCCAGCGAGATGTGGCACACCTCGGCGGCCACCGCCGCGCCGGCGCCGATGAGCATATCGCCCGCCAGTCCGTTGCCAGGGATGCCCACCACCGTCAGCTCCCGCCGGCCAGCCCGGATGACCGATCGGACCAGCGCCATCGGCACGGCGTCCATCTCGGCGGTCAGCATGATGACGTCGCCGTCGTGAACGAGGCGTCCGACGGCATCGGCGGCGTTGGTCAGCTTCGATTCGTGGGTCATGGGGCGCCCTCCGGCGACGGGTGGTTCGAACGCCACGCTAGCACCCGGCATTGGGAGATGTCAACGAACGCGAGGCGTGGGCGTGGCGGGGCTCAGTTTGACGAGGGCGGGCATCGTTGCTTGATGAGTTCGATCGCGCCACTGGTGAAATAGTTACGATAGACATCATTATCGTAAAGAATTTTCAAATAGTAGCTGACATCATCTATCTCCATGACCGCCGTAGAGCTCTCGTCAAATCTTGTGTAAATACCCTTCCAGGATCGTCGTCTGATCAGGCCGCGGCTTCGGTGTTTACCTCCTCTGTTTGAAGGATCCCGTCCACGAACCTTCGTCCGGCAAGAACCAGGGTCATGACCGTGCGAGCACCATT